>JAFUXH010000065.1 GCA_017470945.1 Clostridia bacterium
AATCTAAAATAATTCCAGGATTCGGGATGGATTTTTCGTTCTGGTTAAGCTGAACGAAGGGAGGCGTAGCAGCGCTACGTTGACCGGAGAGAAGCACAGCCAGAACGGAAAAGACACCCGAAGACGGAAGGATTTTAGGTTTGACTTAGTATTAATTGCTTGAGCAGGATCTCGCAGCCCTCGGTGATATCCCGGCAGGCCGCGTCAAAATCCCCGGTGAACCAGGGATCGGGGATATCCCGGGGCAGCGGCGCGTCGTCCAGCAGGCGGCTGATCTTCCCCTCCGGGTCTCCCCCGCAGATGCGGCGCATCCTGTCGACGTTCCGGCTTTCCATGCCGATCAGGCGATCATACGCCCGGTAATCATCCCGGGTCATTTGCCGGGCCCGCTTTCCCCCGCAGTCGATGCCCAATTGAGCCAGCTTCCGCCGGGCGGGAGGATACACCGGGTTGCCCCGTTCCTCGTCGCTGGTGGCAGCGGAGGCGCACTGGATCCGGTCCTCCAGCCCCTCCCGCTTCACCATATCCCGAAAAATGAATTCCGCCATGGGGCTGCGGCAAATATTGCCCAGGCACACAAACAATACTTTGATCATTGCTCCCTCACTTCACCTGAATCAGCCTTACGCCCCGCTTGGCCACGTAGGCCATGGGCAGGTAGTATTCCAGCCCACCGTAATCATCCATATCGAAATACCACCGCGCCCCCGGGATGTCATCCAGCGACAGGGCCGCCCGGAAGCTGCCGCTGCGCATAGGATAATACAGGGCGGCGTTGACGATCCTTTCAAAGGTGGCGGAGGGGGCGGAATCCACGATCATCGCCATGGTGCCATCCGCCGATATGCCGCTGACCAGGGCGATGTGGCCCCGGGCCACGGAGAAGCTGAACAGATTGCCCTTCCGGAGCAGCGATACGATCTGCTTCTCATCGGTGATCAGCTGCCGCTGGGTGGTAAAGCCGTAATCCTTGGCGGCGGTGGTGATCAGGCGCTCGTTGTTGGTACCCTCCGGCGTCAGGCACAGGGCGTAGGTTTTGGCCAGGGCGCCGGGCTGCAGATCGCCGCCCGTTTTCCCCATCCGTTGCAGCGCGTGGGACAGGGTGAAGATGGCGCAGCCGGAATGCTCCATGTTGCTTTGCCGGTACGCTACGTTTTTCCACCAGCCGTCCTTCTGGCTGTAAATCAGGCTCAGCGCTTGCTCGCCCTGCGCTTCCTCCACCCGGAAGGCAGCCTCCGCCGTGCTCTCGTTTCCCTTTTCATCCCGCACGGCGACGCTCAGGGTATATTCCCCTGCCTCTCGGGGGCGATAAGCGGCGTTGAAATGCTGCCCGGGCTCGCTCTGGGCCGCTACCGCGCCATCCTTCATCAGCGTATATTGGCATTCGTGCAGCGTCCAGGCCTGCACGGTCACATCCAGCACGTCCCCCACCGCCAGGGTATCGGCGCTGAGGGTCAATTCCACCTGCCCCTTGGGCAAAAGATTCTGCAATTTTTCCGGGACGGCAAAGCCGGTATAAGCCCCGGTAAAAAGCACTTTACCGGTTTTTCCATTGATCAGCGCCCCGTACACGTACTGATCCTTTTCATTGAAAAAGCCGCAGACATACAGCGATCCCTTGATGCCGCTGCGGGATTTCACGGTGGTGATCTGGTAATACAGCTTGCTTTGCTGAAAGGTTTTATATGCCTTTTTCAGGGCGGTGATGGCCGCGTCCGCCGCCTTGGCGGGGGTGATGGAACCGGTGGTTTTGGCGCTGTCCTCCGGGCCGGAAAGCAGCACGGAGGCGGTGGGCACGTAGCCCCAGTTTTCCCCGGCCCCGACCAGGCACATCTTGCCGTCGATCACCGTTACCGTCACTTCCTGCCCCTTTTTCAGCGTCGTCACCTGAGCGGATGCCGCATCGGCCGTCTGCCGCAGGGCCGCGTTTTTCACCAGCACCCCTGATTCGCTGATCCATTCGGCGCTGCCGGAGGCCTGCTCCAGTTGATATGAAAAGTGGGAAACCTCCACATATCCCGTCAGCTTCCCGTAGGATGCCCGGGCCCAGCTGCCCTGCACCAATACGATCTGCACCGCCTCTTGCCGACCCACGGGGGTCACGATGGCGGCGTCCGCCTTTGGCTCGGCCCGCAGG
The DNA here is from genome assembly GCA_017470945.1 of Clostridia bacterium. Lineage (GTDB taxonomy): Bacteria > Bacillota > Clostridia > Christensenellales > Aristaeellaceae > RUG563. The sequence continues at coordinate 2,138 of JAFUXH010000065.1, forward strand.
AAAATGGTGCCCTCGTCGGCATACACCGTTTTACCCGGCAATTGAGAAGGGATTTTCAAATATTCCGTTTTCACATATCCGGTCTTTTTCTTGTAGGTGATCTTGGTCCAGGTGTCGCCGATTTCCTCCACCTCGACCAGGGCCTTGTTAGGCACGTCGGTGACCAGCTTGGATTTTTCGCTGTCTGATTTTCGAATGTTCAATTTGCCCCCCGGCGTGACCACCCGGGCGCTTTCCGCCATCGCGCCGGGCAGCGCGCCCAGCGCCAAAAGCAGCACGATCAAAAACAACGCTTTTACTTTGATTTGCTTCACAGTTTCACAACGCTTTCTTCCGTAATTACCATACCGGCATTTGCCACAGCACGATCTTTCCTTCCCGCAGGGAGGCGGGCACGTCGATCAGCCGCTGATTCTTGCTGCCGCAGTAATTCAATTCCAGGGACCGCTGGGCCAGCACGAAGGGGCCGTCCACCAATACGTCGGTTTCCCGCAGCAGGGCCATTCGATCCGGGTCGTTTTCCGCCAGCAGCGCTTCCCAGGTATACCCCGTATACATCCACACGTTCAGCCCCATGCGGTGGGCCGCCCGGGCCAATTCCAGGCAGGGGGCGCTTTGCTCCAGCGGGTCGCCGCCCGACAGCGTCAGCCCTGACAGCAGCGGATTTTTCCCCATTTTGGCGATCAGCGCCTCGGTATCCTCCTCCCGCCCGCCGTTGGGGTCGTGGGTTTCCGGGTTCTGGCACCCGGGGCAGTGATGGGGGCAGCCCTGGGTAAAAACCGCGTAGCGCAGCCCCGGGCCGTCCACAATGCTGTCGTTCACCGTGCCGGCGATCCTGATTTTCATATATCTTTCCCCTCTCCATAAAAAGCGCCTGCCCCCCGGCGTTCGGCCGGGAGGCACGCTTTCGTTGTCGTTTTTTTATTCCGTGATCCAGTTTTCCTTTTCTCCCCGGCCCGCCTGCAGCAGGGCGTTGAAGAAGGGGATCACGTGATCGTCGTTTTGATTGTTGACCAGGATAGCGGCGTACATGCCCCGGTTATCCAGCATCATGCCGTTCATGAAGCCGTAGAAGGAATCCAGCGGGATGCCGTACAGGTGCTGGCTGGTGGACAGGGGCTGATCCTGGTCGTCGTATTCCTCCACCACGGTCAAATATCCCTTCTGCAGATCGATGCCCTCCAATTGCAGGGTGCCGTCCGCCACCATATCTTCCAGCGGCAGGAACGCGCCGGAGGACGCAAGGCTTTTAAAATACTGGTCGGTCACGAAGTAAATATCCCCTTCGCCGGCGAACACATAGGTGGTCAATTGCATGGTGGTGGTGTAATCATCCGCCGATACCAGGGAAAGGCCCTGCACCACCTCCATATCCGGCACCGTTTCCTCCCAGATGGGCTTGAGGAACGCGTCGATCATTTCGTTGGACGTGGTGGCCGACTGAATATAGAGATCAATGCGCTTATCCTGGGGCGACCGGTAAGCGGTGGTGGTGTATATCAGGCTCCAGCCCATGATGCCCACCACGATCACGATCAGGTATTTCCAACTGCTGTATGTGAAATGATTTTTGACGTTTTCCTTTGTAAGGGGCGTTTTTATACGCATACGGGGCATTCTCCTTATCCGATAAAGCGATGGACTTTTATAGGTACGATCTATTCTATCACCGGATAGCCCAATCGTCAATCACTCCCTTTTCATTGACACCGTTTTGACGCTTTATTTTCCGCGTTTTCTTCTCCTCGCCTTGACTTTTTCGCGCTTATGCAGGATAATAAAGTGTATTTCTATGGAAAGAAAGGAGGGGGCTGTGCATGGCCCATTTGATCGAAGCGGTACAGCCCCACGGGGTGGCCTATCGCCGCGGCCTGCGGGCCGGGGACGCTCTGATCGCCATCAACGGCGAAGAAATCCTGGATGAAATCGATTACCAAGCGCTGATCAACCGCAGCAAATTGGATATCCTGGTGCGCCGGGCCGACGGGAAGGAAGAAACGGTGCGCATCATCAAGGCCCGGGAAGCGGGCCTGGGGCTGCAATTGGCCGACACGCTGGCCTGCACCCCCCGGCAGTGCAAAAACAAGTGCGTTTTCTGCTTCATTGATCAAATGCCCCCCGGCATGCGGGAAACCCTGTACGTCAAGGACGACGACTGGCGACTTTCCCTGATGATGGGCAATTACATCACCCTGACAAACGTGGACGACCGGGAATTTGACCGGATCATCCGCCGCAAGGCCTCTCCCCTGTATATTTCCATCCACGCCACCGACCCGGAGGTGCGGGTGCGGATGATGAAAAACCCCAACGCCCGCTTCATCATGGACCGGCTGAACCGGCTGGCGGCGGCGGGGCTGCACTTTCACTGCCAGATCGTGCTTTGCCCGGGGTACAACGACGGCGAGGTGCTGAAAAAAACGCTGAACGACCTGGCAGCCCTGTATCCCGCCGCTCAATCCGCCGCGCTGGTGCCGGTGGGGCTGACCAAATTCCGGGAGCGCCTGGCACACGTGGAGCCCTTCGACCGGGAAAAGGCCCGGGCGGTACTGCAATACGCCCACGCCTTCCAGCAAAAAATGCTGCGCGAAATCGGCACCCGGTTCGTATTCCCCTCCGATGAACTGGTGCTGATCGGCGGGGAGGAATTGCCCGCCGAGGAGGAATACGAGGGCTATCCCCAATTGGAAAACGGCGTGGGCCTGCTGCGCAAATTTGAAAACGGCCTGCGGGAGGCGGCGAACGCCTGCGACCTCCCGGTGCGCCCCCGGCGGGTGCTGATCCCCTGCGGCAAATCCATCGCCCCGGTGATGCGCAGGTGGGTGGATACCTACGGCCCCCGGGAGGTGCAGGTGACGGTGCAGCCCATCCGCAACACCTTCTTCGGGGAAACCGTCACCGTCACCGGCCTGATCACCGGCGGCGACCTGAAGGAGCAATTATCCGGCGTGGATGCCGACGAGATCCTGCTGTGCGGCAACACCCTGCGGGCGGAGGGCGACCTGTTCCTGGATGATATGCCCCTGGCCGAATTGAGAAAAGCCCTGAAAATCCCCATTACCTTGGTGCCCAACGATGGGCCATCGCTGATCCGGGCGCTGTGCGGCGCCGATACCATACAAGGAGGACAAGCCTGATATGCCTTCCGCAAAACCCCTGGTCGCCATTGTGGGGCGGCCCAACGTGGGAAAATCCACCTTCTTCAACAAAATCTCCGGCCACCGCATCGCCATCGTGGAGGATATCCCCGGCGTGACCCGGGACCGTATCTACGCCGACGTGGAATGGACGGGCCGGAAATTCACCCTCATTGATACCGGCGGCATCGACCCCCGCAGTGAGGACGTGCTGCTGTCCCAAATGCGGCGGCAGGCCGAAATCGCCATGGAGATGGCCGACGTGATCTGCTTCTTCACCGACGCCCGGGTGGGCATGACCCCCGACGACGAGGAAGTGGCCACCATGCTGCGCCGCACCCGCAAGCCGGTGATCCTGGTAGTCAACAAGGTGGATCACAGCGGGCTGAACGACGTGGTTTACGAATTTTACGCCCTGGGCCTGGGCGACCCGCTGGGGGTTTCCAGCACCAACATGCTGGGCCTGGGCGACCTGCTGGATGAAATCGTCAAGCATCTGCCGCCCAAAACCGAGGCGGAGGAGGACGAAGAGACCCACGTGGTCCAATTGGCCGTGGTGGGCCGGCCCAACGTGGGCAAATCCTCCCTGACCAACCGGCTGCTGGGGCAGGAGCGCACCATGGTCAGCGATATCCCCGGCACCACCCGGGACGCCATCGATACCCAGTTCACCGGCCCCGACGGCACGGCGTACAACATCATCGACACCGCTGGCATCCGCCGCAAGCGGGCCATTGAGGATGAATCCCTGGAGCGCTACAGCGTGCTGCGCTCCATCGCCGCCATTCGCCGGTGCGACGTAGCCCTGCTGCTCATCGACGCCCAGGAGGGGGTCACCGAGCAGGACGCCCGCATCGCCGGCATGATCCACGAAGAGGGCAAGGCCGCCGTGGTGGTTGTCAATAAGTGGGACGCACTGGAAAAGGAAACCGGCACCCTGGAAAAATACAAAAAACAGGTGATCGAGGACCTGAAATTCATGGATTACGCCCCGGTGCTGTTCATTTCCGCCCTGACGGGGCAGCGCAGCCAAAACGTGCTGCCCGAAGTGAACGCCGTATGGCAGCAGGCCAGCCGGCGGGTGGGCACCGGTGCGCTGAACGACGTGCTGGGCGACGCCCAAATGGCACTGCAGCCCCCCATGATGGGCGGCCGGAAGCTGAAAATCTACTACGGCACCCAGGCCTCTGTGTGCCCGCCCACCTTCGCCCTGTTCATCAACGATGAGGACCTGATGCATTTTTCCTATCAGCGCTACCTGGAAAACTGTATCCGCAAAGCCTTTGGCTTCGACGGCACCCCCATCCGGTTCTCCCTGCGGGAGAAAAAGAAGGAGGATATCGGCAAATGATCATCCGCTATCTTCTGTGCGCCCTGATCGCCTACCTGCTGGGCAGCATATCCACCGGCATCCTGATCGCCGGGAAAAGCGGCCACGATATCCGCAAGGAAGGCAGCCACAACACCGGGGCCAGCAACGCCCTGCGCATCCTGGGCCTGAAGGGCGGGGCGCTGACCTTTTTGGGCGATTTTCTCAAGGCCGCTCTGGCCGTGACCGCCGGGCTGCTGATCGCCCAGCGAAACGGCGGGCTGATCGCCGGGCTGTTCGTGGTGCTGGGGCACAACTGGCCGGTGTTTTTCGGCTTCCAGGGAGGCAAGGGCATCGCCTGCTCCACCGCCGTGCTGCTGATCCTTTACCCCTGGCAGGGGGCCGCGGCGGCGCTGATCTGCCTGGCGGTGATCGCGGTAACGAAATACATCTCCGTGGGCAGCCTGACCATGCTGACGGTGTTTTTCATCCTTCTCATTTTCACCGAGCCCTTCTGGCCCGTAGCGGTTTGGGCCCTGGTCCTGCTGATCCTGGGCGTGTACCGCCATCGGGGCAACATTGAACGGCTGAGGAACGGCACCGAAAATAAGATCGGGCAAAAACCCAAAGAAAAGTACTTGCATAATCCAGAAAAATAGCGTATAATAATTGAGCCGTGTATGGCGGATTGGCCCCGTGCGATGTTGCGGTGTGAACCCTGTCAGGTCCGGAAGGAAGCAGCAGTAAGCATCTTAGACGTGTGCTGCGGCAAAGTCTGTCGGTCATACGCGGTATTTCTATGTCTCTTTGATTTCCATTTTATAACATCAAAAATACAAATAGCAGGAGGAATACACGCATGTGGAAGCTGCCCCAGTCCCTGTACAACGACCCTGAAATCGCTCAGGCCATGGAAAGCGAATGCGCCCGGCAGGAGGCCCACATCGAATTGATCGCCTCCGAAAACTTTGTCAGCCCCGCGGTGATGGCCGCCATGGGCAGCCCCCTGACCAATAAATACGCGGAAGGCTACCCGGGGCGGCGGTATTACGGCGGCTGCGGCTGCGTGGACGAGGTGGAGCGCATCGCCATCCAGCGAGCCAAGGATCTGTATGGGGCCGACCACGCCAACGTGCAGCCCCACAGCGGCAGCCAGGCCAACATGGGCGTGTATTTTGCCCTGCTGCAGCCCGGGGACACCGTGCTGGGCATGAGCCTGAACAACGGCGGCCATTTGACCCACGGCAGCCCGGTGAATATTTCCGGCAAGTACTTCCATTTCGAGGCCTACGGCATCGACCCCGAAACTGAGCGCATCAATTACGACGACGTGCTGAAGGCTGCCCGGGCCTGCAAGCCCAAAATGATCGTGGCCGGCGCCTCCGCCTATGCCCGCACGCTGGATTTTGAAGCCTTCCGCAGGATCGCCGACGACGTGGGCGCTTTGCTGATGGTGGATATGGCCCACATCGCCGGTTTGGTGGCGGCAGGCTGCCATCCTTCCCCCATCCCCTATGCCGACGTGGTCACCACCACCACCCACAAGACCCTGCGGGGCCCCCGGGGCGGCCTGATTTTGTGCAGGGAAGCCTATCAAAAGGCCATCGATAAAGCCATCTTCCCCGGCATCCAGGGCGGGCCCCTGGAGCACGTCATCGCCGCCAAGGCCGTGTGCTTCGGCGAAGCGCTGAAGCCGGAATTCAAAACCTATCAGCAGCAAATCGTGAAAAACGCCAAGGCCCTGGAAAACGCCCTGCGGGAAAAGGGCGTGCGCATGGTGTCCGGCGGAACGGACAATCACCTGATCCTGCTGGATCTGTGCGATACCCCCGTATCTGGCAAGGAATTGGAAACCTGGCTGGGCATGGCCAACATCACCGTGAATAAGAACATGGTGCCCAGGGATCAGCGCAAGCCCGCCGAAACCAGCGGCGTGCGCATCGGCACCCCCGCCGTCACCACCCGGGGCTTCAAGGAGCCCGAAATGGAGCGCATCGCCGAATGGATCGCCCTGATCCTGAACCAGGGCGAGGCCGCCGTGCCCACCGTCAAGGCCGGCGTAGCGGAACTGACGGCCAAATATCCGCTGTATTGACAGGAAAAATAAATGATATCCAATCCATCAGGCTTCCTCCACAAGGGAAGCACGATAAAAAAGCTGCCGCACCCTCCGTGCTGCAGCTTTTTTGTGAAAGCCCAAAGGTTTTCCGTTCCTGCTCTCAGCCCAAATCAGCCCTGCAGGCCCCGGGACTGCCGGTCCATATCCTCCACCACGATATCGTAGATTTCGCCCAGGGTGGAGCAGTATTCCAGCACCTCCCAGGGTTTGTTGGTATGGAAATGAATTTTAATCAATTCATCGTCGCCCACCACCAGCAGGCAGTCGCCGGCCAGGTGCTCCAAAAAGTAATCCCGGATATCGTCCTCGTCCAGGTCGTGCCCTTCGATGAGCAATTGCGTATCATAGCGCGGATCAACCATTGTATGTTCCTCCTTTATTGTTCGATGGCGATGCGGGTGCAATTCACATCGCCGTTCAGGATCTTTTGAATGGGGTGACGGGCGTGGGCGATGAACACCTCCACCCCCGTGCGGGCGGACCGCAGGGCGTATTCCAGCTTGGCTCCCGCCCCGTTGGCCCCGGCCCGGGAAGCGCCCACGCAGTGGGTCTGCCATTCCCGCACCCGGGCTGTCAGGGCGTCCGCGTCCGGCCCAGTGATGGACCGCACCAGGGTGGCCGGGTCCTTGGGATCGGCGTAGATGCCCTCGGTGGAGGTGAGCAGGATCAGCCGGCGGGTGTGCACCAGTTCGGCCACCACGGCGGCAGTTTCATCGTTATCCACGCATTCCACCACCGGAGAATCAGGATGCTGGGACTGCAGATTGCTCAATTCCATTTTCCGGTTCTCTTCATCGCTGACGCAGTCATTGTAATTGATGATGGGGATAGCCCCCTGCCGGGCGGCGCGCTGCAGCATTTCGTACAAATGGCGGCGCTTTTGGGGGTCGTTAAAATGGTTGTGCTCCACCAGCACCTGCCTGACCCCGTACTCCGGCCGGATGAAGCGGCGGTAGGTTTCCATCAGGATGGCCTGGCCCTGGGCGGAATAATCGGTTTTGTTCTGTTCCGGGTCGCCGTCCAACGGGCGGCCGAAGCGCTTCATATAATCCACCCGGCCGATCTCCGTCGCGCCGGAGGACACCAGCAGCATGCCGGGCCGCAATTCGCCGCTGAGGCGGGAGAAAATGTTGTAGTCGATATCGTTATCCTCCCGGCGGATCAGCGCCATGGAGCCGATTTTGATCACCAGTTCGATGCCGTCCATGCTTACGGCGCCTCCTTTCCGATGGTGGTCAGGTTGTTGATCCATTTGCCGCTGAGGAAACGAGGCAGCCCCAAGCCGATCTTGAATAATTCCTCGATAAAGCTGAACAGGTACACCCCTTCGATGGGCAGCTTCAGCGCCAGGGTGGCCAGGGCCACGCTGGGCACACCGATCACCCACACCGATCCGGCGTCCAGGATCATGGAAAACACAGTGTCGCCCCCGGCCCTGAGCACCCCCACGATGTTGATGGTGTTAAAGAACCGAAAGGGCATCACGCACCCAGCAATCAGCAAAATGTGGGCGGCGCTTTCCAGCGTTTCGGGGGACAGCTTGCTGAAAAAGCCCAGGATGGGCCCCCGCAGGCTGATGAGCAGCGCCCCCGTCAGAACCGCCAGGCCCTCCACCGCCAACAGCATGCGCCGGGAGATGAGGATCGCGCCATCCCTGTCCCCCGCGCCAATGCTGTTGCCGATCAGGATCGCCGCCGCGTTGACCACGCCGAATACCAGCACCGTCATCAGCTGATCCACGTTGTTGTAGACCCCGATGGCGTTCACAGCGGTATCGCCCAGCATGCCATAGAATACGGCATAGGTGGTGATGCCCAGGCTCCACAGCCCTTCGTTGGCCACCACCGGCAGCACCCGCTTGATATAGGCCAGGGAGAATGCTTTTTCCGGCATGCGCATTTCCGACAGCTGAATGGCCCCCGGCTGCTTCCTGCGGAAGGTGTAGCCCGCGTTGACCAGCAGCGATACCAAAGAGGCCAGCACCGTGGCGATGGCCGCCCCCTTCACCCCCAGGGCCGGGAAGCCAAAGTGGCCGTAGATCAGGGTGTAGTTGGCCAGGGTGTTGGTCAGGATTCCCGCGATGCCCGCCGTCATGGCCACCGTGGGCTTGCCGGTGGCCCGCAGGGTGTTGGAAAACACGATATCAACGCTGCAGAACAGATAATTGAGCCCCACCCAGGAGATATACTCGATGGCCAGATCCCGGCTTTCCCCCGGCTGCAGAAACAGGCTCATGATCTGCCGGGGGGCCAGCAGCGCCCCCAGGATAAACAGCAGCGCCAGGCCCACGGTGATGCGCCAGCACAGGCTCATCACCTTGCGGATGCCCTGCACATCCTTTTTCCCCCAGAACTGGGAAATGAAAATGGACGAGCCGGAGGCCGCGCCGAACAGAAACAGCTGAAACAAAAAGGAGTACCGGCCCGCCTGCGTCACGGCGGCGTAATGGGCGTCGCCCAGCCCCGCCACCATCAGCCCGTCCACAATGTGGGCCGACGCGGCCACCAGGTTTTGCAGCGCGATGGGCAGGGCCACCCGCACCAGCTTGCGAATAAATTCCGGTTCCCAGTGAATGATCTTCCGTGTGCTTTCCTTCATACGATCTAAAATCCTTAACAGCCTTCCGGCAAAATAAAACCAGTGTTTATTTTACCATGGCTCGTCTGCTTTCGCAAGGGATAACGGGAAAAATACGATCCAATAAACTAACGTGGTCGCACGTGGACGCGTGAAAACGGCAGGTGGAACGCCCGGCGCCGTGGGGCAGGCAGGAGGCCGATCCAGTTGCCGCCGCCGCTGCCACTCCTTTTCCCTTGCGCCGGCAAGCGCTGACGTGCTA
>JAFUXH010000066.1 GCA_017470945.1 Clostridia bacterium
CGGCGATGGTGAACACGGCGTGCTTTTTCGTGGGGGCCACGCCCTCCAGGGACCGCACGTCGGCGAACTCGGGATTGTTGATGATGATGCCGATGGCCTTGGAAGTATCCATGGCCTGCCGCCGCCCACGGCCACGATGCAGTCGGCTTCCGCTTTCTTAAAAGCGGCCACGCCGGTCTGCACGTGTTCGATGGTGGGAGTGGGCTTGATGTCGCTGTATACTTCATAAGCGAAGCCCGCTTTATCCAGCAGGTCGGTCACTTTCTTGGTAACGCCGAACTTGAGCAGGTCGGGGTCGGTGGCGACGAAGGCCTTTGTATAGCCCCGGTTGGTCAATTCGGGCACGATGTTTTCGATGGCCCCGTGGCCATGATAGGAAATGGGATTGAGCACGATGCGGTCAGCCATGAGAAATTCCTCCTTTTATTGGTTACTTTTAGCATTCGCCGTTTCCGTTCAAATATCCTGCCCACGCCCGGATCAAAAAACGGATCCCGCGGCCGGCGCTTCGCAGCCCTGGCGGCTCGGCCGGCGCAAAGCAGGATGCCGTGAGCCTTTTCAGAAGCAACAGAATGATCCGCTTTCCCCTGCCGAGCTTGCCCGGCGGGAATAAAAAACGGCACGGGGTTCCAACCGGATCGGCGAAGCCCCGTGCCTGGTTCGGGATTTGATTACAGATCTTTGAAATCGCTTGACATTACCGGTAAATGATTTCCTCCCGCTTGGGCCCGTTGGACAGCATGGTCAGCGGGCAATCGATTTCTTTTTCGATGAATTCCACATACTGGCGGCATTTTTCCGGCAGGTCCTCGTAGCGGGTGATGCCCCGGATATCCTGCTTCCAGCCCGGCAGAGTAACGTAGCGGGGCTTGGCCTTTTCCACCAGGGGGGTCACGGGGAAATCCCTGACCTCCTGGCCGTCGATCTCGTAGGCCACGCACACCTTGATTTCATCCAGATAGCCCAGCACGTCCAGGTTGGTCATCACGCAGTCGGTGGCCCCCTGCATCATGCAGCCGTACCGGGTGGCCACCGCGTCGAACCAGCCCACCCGGCGGGGGCGGCCCGTTTTGGCGCCGTATTCCCCGGCGTCGCCGCCGCGCTTGCGCAGTTCCTCCGCCTCGTCGCCGAACAGCTCGGTGGTGAAGGGGCCGGCGCCTACGCAGGAGGAATAGGCCTTCGTGACGGCGATCACCTGCTCAAACGCCGTGGGCGGCAGCCCCGCGCCCACCATGCCGAACCCCGCCAGGGGCGAGGAGGAGGTGGTGAAGGGGAAAATGCCGTGGTCGGGGTCCCGCAGGGTGCCCAATTGGCCTTCCAGCAGGATGCGCTTGTTTTCCTTCACCGCCCGGTGCAGGTATTGGGCCACGTCGCAGATCATGGGCTTGATCTGCTGGGCCAGGGCGTAATATTTTTCCGTCAGCTGGTCCACGTCCATCAGCGGCTTGTGATACAGGTTTTCCAGCATGGCGTTTTTGAGCCGAGCGGCATTTTCCAGCCGGGCGTGCAGGATTTCTTTATCCAGCATCTGGCACAATTGCACGCCGATCTTCATGTATTTATCGCCGTAAAACGGCGCGATGCCCGATTTGGTGGAGCCGAAGGACGCCTTGCCCAGCCGCTCCTCCTCGTAGCAGTCAAAGGCCACGTGGTATTCCATCAGCACCTGCGCCCGATCGGAAATCAGCAGCTTGGGCTGGGGCAGGCCCCGGTCGGTGATGGTTTTGATTTCATTCAGCAGCGCCTCGATATCCAGGGCCACGCCGGGGCCGATCACATTGACCACGTGCTGGTGGCACACCCCGGAGGGCAGCAGATGCAGGGCAAATTTTCCGTATTGATTGATGATGGTGTGGCCGGCATTGGCGCCGCCCTGAAAGCGCACCACGATATCGCTTTCCTGGGCCAGCATATCGGTGATCTTGCCCTTTCCCTCGTCGCCCCAATTGGCGCCTACGATTGCGCGTACCATAAAGAATATATCCTCCTTTTGCGGTCTGTTTTTCTTTGGCGCTTACAGCGCTTCCACGATCCGCGCCACGGCGGCCTTTGTTTTTTCCAGGGTGTTAAAGGCGGTCAGGCGGAAATAACCCTCCCCGCAGGGGCCGAAGCCCTCGCCGGGGGTGCCCACCACGTGGGCCTTTTTCAGCAGCAGGTCGAAGAAATCCCAGCTTTTCATATCATGGGGCGTTTTCATCCACACGTAGGGGGAATGCACGCCGCCGAACACCTGGATGCCGGCCTGCTCCAACCCCTGGCGGATCACCCGGGCGTTTTCCCGGTAATAATCGATGCTTTCCATGATCTGCCGCTGGCCGTCGGGGGTGTAAATGGCGGCGGCGGCCCGCTGCACGGGGTAGGATACGCCGTTGAATTTGGTGGCCTGGCGGCGGCCCCACATCTTGTTGAAGCGCCCGCCCTGGTACGTCAGATCCCGGGGCACGATGGTGTAGGCGCAGCGGGTGCCGGTGAAGCCGGCGGTTTTGGAAAAGGAGCAGCACTCGATGGCGCACTGCCGGGCCCCGGGCACCTCGTAGATGCTGCGGGGGATGCTGTCGTCGCTGATGAAGGCCTTGTAGGCCGCGTCGTATACGATCAGGGCGTCGTTGGCCAGGGCGTAATCCACAAAGACCCGCAGCTGCTCCTTCGTCAGCACGGTGCCGGTGGGGTTGTTGGGGTAGCACAGGTAAATCACGTCAGCCTTTTCCTGGGGCAGGGGCGGCACGAAGCCGTTTTCCGCGTTGGTGGGCAGGTAAATCAGGCGGGTCCATTTCCCGTCCGCATAATCCCCCAGGCGGCCCGCCATGGCGTTGGAATCCACATACACGGGGTACACCGGGTCGGTAACGGCGATGCGGGCGTCGGCGGAAAACAGTTCCTGCAGGTTGCCCACGTCGGATTTGGCGCCGTCGGAGATGAACACCTCGTCCCGGCCCACGTCGACGCCCCGGGGGGCGTAATCCCCGGCGATGATGGCGTCGATCAGGAAATCATAGCCGAAATCCGGGCCGTAGCCGTGGAAGCCCTCGAAGGTGCCCATTTCGTCGGCGGCCTTTTTCAGGGCGTCCACCGCGGCGGGGCACAGGGGACGGGTCACGTCGCCGATGCCCAGGCGCAGCAAATCCACCCCGGGGTTGTCCGCCTGGTAATCCTTCACCCGCCGGGCCACTTCGGCAAATAAATAACCGGCGGGCATGGTGGCCAGATGTGTGTTGATTTTCATTGGTTACCTCCACGCAGTCATATAAAATCATTTGAGGGTTTTCCCGGGCCCGTTTCCGGGCGTACGGGAGAGGATCGGTTTTACAGTTTGGGTTTACAGGCGGGCGGGACGCGCGCGGGGAATTCATCGTCAAATAGCAGGGAATCATCGCCGTGATCCGCCTGCCATTGGGCTGGATTCCCGTCGATATACCGCAGCGCGCTCTGATACTCCTCTTCCGTGCGCAGCACCCGATCGTAAAAGGACTTTTGCCACAAGGAACGGCCGATTTGCCGGGAGACCCATCGCTTCATGGAGCCGACCACCGTCGACAGCGTAGGGGCGGATAGCATCCGCCCGTCCGCATCGGCGGAAAAGCGCAGGATCAGGTGAACGTGATCCGGCATGATGCAGAAGTGGTCCACCTCCACCGGATCGTAATGGGCCACGATGGCCCGGATCGCGGTCAGCACCGTTTTCCCTTCCGGCGTTAAATCGGGCGCGGGGAGCGGGCGGATGCTATCCGCCCCTACGTTGGCCCAGAAAACATTCCTTTGGGGCTGCACGCAAATCGTGACAAAATACCGGCTGCAGCCGGCGTAGTCATGCTGGGGCCAGCGGTTCTTTTTCCTTTGGGGAAGCGGCCCCGATGGATGGTCGGCATTCATTTTGATCAGGAAGGGGATATCCGTCCTCAATCCCCCAGCCATTCCCCGTCGAACACAAATTCCGCCGGGCCGGCCTGGTACACGTGGTTATCCTCGGCGCTCCACTGCAATTGCAGGTTGCCGCCGGACAGCTTCATCTGCACCGTGCGGTCGCTCAGGCCCGCCAGCACCGCCGCCACCAGCGCCGCGCAGGCCCCGGTGCCGCAGGCCAGGGTTTCGCCGGCGCCCCGCTCCCACACCCGCATTTGCAGGATGCCCCGGTCGATGACGCGCACGAATTCCACGTTGGTGCGCCGGGGGAACAGGGGATGATGCTCGATCATGGGGCCAATGGTGGCCACGTCGATGACCTCCGGGTCCCGCACGAACAAAACGGCGTGGGGATTGCCCATGTTGACGCAGGTGATGAACCAGGTCTGCCCCAGGATCTGCAGCCGATGCCGCAGCACGATCTCCCCGGGCAGGTCCACCGGGATCAGGCGGGGATTCAATTCCGGCGTGCCCATGTCCGCCTTCACCCGGGCCACCTTCCCGTCCTCCACCGTCAGCCACAGCTGCCGGATGCCGCTCTTGGTTTCGATGGTCAATTCGGTTTTATCGGTCATGCCCCGGTCGTACACATACTTGCCCACGCACCGGATGCCGTTGCCGCACATATCGCCCTCGCTGCCGTCGGAATTGAAAATGCGCATGGCGAAATCCGCCGTGTCGCTGGGCTCGATCAGGATCAGCCCGTCCGATCCCACGCCGAAATGCGCCTTGGACATCACGATGGCCATGCGCTCCGGGTCCCGCACGATTTCTTCAAAACAGTTGACGTAAATATAATCATTGCCGATGCCGTGCATCTTGGTGAATTTCATCTCGCTGCCTCCTTTCGGCCTTCCCTTCTGTATATGTTGCGCGGTTGCCTCCCGTTACATGCGCTCGGGAGCGGAAAGCCCGATGAGGTACAGCCCGGTTTTGATCACCTGGCGGCAGGCGTCCGTCATTTGCAGGCGGGCGGCGGTGGCGGCGGGATCATCGTCCAGGATGCGGTGCTCGTAATAGAATTTGTTGTAGGCCTTGGCAACGTCGGTAACGGCCCGGGTGACGAGATAGGGCTCATTGCGGTCGCAGGCGTCGCTCACCGCCTCCGGGAACCGGGACAGGAGCCGCAGCAGGGCCTGGCTTTCGTCGTCGGTCAGGACGGCGTAATCGGGGGCAGGCAGATCCTGCGGCGCTTTGCGCAGCACCGAGCAGCACCGGGCGAAGGTATACTGCACGTAGGGGCCCGTTTCGCCGTCGAAGCTCAGGGCCTTGTCCCAATTGATTTCGTAATCGGTTTGCTCTGCTCCGTCCTCCCCCATGGAGGTGGTTTTATTGCAGGGATAGTCGATATCCTTGATCCGGTTGCTGAACAGCGTGGAATACACCACCGCGCCCACGCCGATCTGCCGGGCGATCTCATCCTTGTTCTCCAGGTTGGGAGACTTTTCCTCGATCACGCCCCGGGCCTTATCGATGGCCTGGCGGAGCAGATCATCCAGGTACACGATGGCCCCGGTGCGGGTATGCAGGGGCTCTCCCCCCACGCTGACCATGCCGAAAGCCACGTGCTGGCACTGGTCCTTGGCCCAATCGTAGCCCATCAGCTCCAGCACCTTGAACAACTGCTTAAAATGCAAATCCTGCTGGTAGGCCACCACGTAGAGGCAACGGTCGAAATGATAGGTTTCCTTGCGGTAGATGGCGGCGGCGATGTCCCGGGTGTGGTACAGGGTGGCCCCGTCGGATTTGAGGATCAGGCAGGGGGGCATGTTCCACTCCTCCAGGTCCACGATCTTGGCCCCGTCGGAATCCTTGAGCAGGCCCTTTTCCTCCAGCTCCTTCACCACCCGGCCCGTCTTGTCGGCATAAAAGCTCTCCCCGGCGTAGCTGTCGAAATGCACATCCAGGATATCGTACACCCGCATGGCGTCCTTGAGCGTCACGTCCTTGAACCAGTGGAAGATCTCCAGCACCTCGGGATCGCCATCCTCGATCTTTTTGAACCAGGCCCGGCCCTCTTCCTCCAGGGCGGGGTCCTTCTTGGCTTCGCTGTTGAAGCGCACGTACAGGCGGGTCATTTCGTCCACGCCGCCCTTTTCCACCGTTTCCTTATCGCCCCATTTTTTGTAGGCGCAGATCATTTTGCCAAACTGGGTGCCCCAGTCCCCCAGGTGGTTGATGGACACCGTTTTCCAGCCCTCAAAATCGTAGATCCGCCGCAGGGAATTGCCGATCACGGTGGTGGACAGGTGGCCGATGTGGAAGCGCTTGGCGATGTTGATGGAGGAATAATCCAGGCACACCGTTTTGCCCTTGCCCTCCTCGCCACTTCCCCATTTTTCCGGGGCGGCCATGATGGCGGACAGCAGCTCCCGGGCAAAATTTTCCCGGTTGAAAAAGAAATTCAAATAACCGCCCACGCATTCCACCCGGGCGATTTCGGGCTTTTCCACCGCCGCGGCCAGCTTCTGCGCGATCTGGGGCGGGCCCATGCGCAGGGCTTTGCTCAGCTTAAAGCAGGGAAACGCGTAATCCCCCATGGCCGGATCGGGGGGCACCTCCATCAGGGCCGCCAGGTCCTGCGGCAGCCCCTGGGCCTCCGGGAACGCCGCATGCAGCATTTCCTGCGCCAGATCCGCGATGCGCTGTTTCATATCCATACGAAAAATCATCCCTCCAGCAATGCCGATTGGACGGCGAAGCCCAAAGGCAGCCTCCTCCGTCGTTCCATAATCATACCATATTACGCCCCCGTTCGCAACCAAGAACGGGCGCGAAAACCGAAAAAAATCAGCCCCTCCCCCGGAAACGTTCGGAAAAGAAGGGGCGAGAAAAGGGTTGCCGGGGAAGGAAAAGTAGTGTATAATCAAAGCACAAAACAGGAAAGGCGCAAAAAGGGGACGAAGGCCATGGACTATGCTCTGCTCACCGAACAATTGGAAGCCCTGGCCCGGGAGGAAGGGTGGTACGTGCCGCTTCTGTCCAACGCCGCGGCGCTGCTGTATCATGCGCTGCCGGACCTGAACTGGGCCGGGTTCTATCTGGTGCGGGGGGAGGAGCTGATCTTGGGCCCCTTCCAGGGCAAGGTGGCCTGCATCCGCATCCGGCGGGACCGGGGCGTGTGCGGCGCGGCCTGGCGGGAAAACGCCGTGCAGCGGGTGGACGACGTGCACGCCTTCCCCGGCCACATCGCCTGCGACGGCGCCTCCAACGCGGAGATCGTGATCCCCCTGCGGGACGCGGAGGGACGGGTGCGGGCGGTCATGGATCTGGACAGCCCGGTGCTCTCCCGCTTCACCCCCCAGGATCAGCAGGGCCTGGAGCGCTTCGCCCGGGCGCTGGAGCGCGCCGTAGCGTGGGATGGGTAACAAACGCAATAACGATCGCAAGGAGTATGACCGTGGAAAAAGTGATTTATCTGGCCGGCGGCTGCTTCTGGGGCTGCCAGAAATATTTTGATTTGATGGACGGCGTGCTGGAAACCCAGGTGGGCTACGCCAACGGGCCCACGGAAAACCCCACCTACGAGCAGGTGAAGCGCGAGCACACCGGCCACGCCGAAACCGTGCGGGTGGTGTACGATCCGGAGGCGCTGCCCCTGTCCAAGCTGCTGGACGCCTATTTCCGGGTGATCGACCCCACCGCCGTCAATCACCAGGGCGAGGACTATGGCATTCAGTACCGCACCGGGATCTATTATACCGACCCGGCGGACGCGCCGGCGGTGACCCATGCGCTGACCGCCCTGGCCGCGCGGTATGACCGGCCCCTGGCGGTGGAAAACAAGCCGCTGGAAAACTTTTATCCGGCGGAGGAGTATCACCAAAAGTATCTGCAAAAGCACCCGGACGGGTACTGTCACATACATTTCGACTAAGAGGAGGAACCCACGATGTTTGTCCCATCCGAAGAACGCTATCAGCGCATGACCTACCGCCGCTGCGGCAGCAGCGGGGTGAAGCTGCCCCTGCTGTCCCTGGGGCTGTGGCACAATTTCGGGAACATCACGCCCTTTGAAACCCAGCAGGCCCTGCTCCGCACGGCCTTTGACCAGGGGATCGTGCATTTCGACCTGGCCAACAACTACGGCCCGCCCTACGGCGAAGCGGAGCGGAACTTCGGCCGGCTCATGGATATCGACTGGCGGCCGCACCGGGACGAGCTCTTCCTCTCCACCAAGGCGGGCTACGATATGTGGGCGGGGCCCTACGGCAATTTCGGCAGCCGGAAATACCTGATTTCCAGCCTGGATCAAAGCCTCCGCCGCATGCGGGTGGACTATGTGGACGTGTTTTATCATCATCGGCCCGATCCGGAAACGCCCATCGAGGAAACCATGGGGGCTCTGGACCAGATCGTGCGCAGCGGCAAGGCGCTGTACGTGGGCATTTCCAACTACTACGATCCCCAGCAGGCGGAAACCGCCATCAAGACGCTGAAGGCCCTGGGCACGCCGATGCTGATTCACCAGCCGAACTACTCCATGTTCAACCGCTCCA
>JAFUXH010000067.1 GCA_017470945.1 Clostridia bacterium
ATGGATTGGCGCAGCGCGCCGGTGCGCACGGGCGCGGCGGCCTGGGCGGCGGATTGGGTTTCCCGGGCGGCCTCCAGGGCGGCTTTCAAAAGGGCCCCCTGGGCTTGGGTGGGCAGGGCGGAAAGCCGGGAGCGCAGGGAGGATAAGCCCTTCATCGGCTGCACCTGCGCAGATCGGCCTGGATGTGGCCGGGGAAGGGACGGGTGTGCACGCAGATATAAGGCGCGCCGGACACGGTCAGGGCGTCGCCGGCGGCGATCACCGCGTCGCAGGGCAGAAGCAGGCGCAGCATATCCTGTACGTATTGGCCGTAGCGGTGCTGGGTCAGCACGCCGGACAGGGGCCGCACCGCCGCCCGCATTTCCCTGCCGTTGCACTGGATGGTCACCCGTCCACGCTGTTGTAAACGCATGAGCGTTCCTCCTTTGAATGCTTGTATTTGGAATGGCTTGATAGAGAAATCAGGCTGTTCCCTCTTGCGGTTTTCGGAGGGGGAGCGGGGGAACTGCTTTTGCCTTCAAAAGCGGTTCCCCCGCCAATCCTCCTCCTTTCGTTACGTTCTTGCCAGGCGGTAGGAGAAGATCTCGCGGCGCAGGGCCTCGGGCAGATCGTCGGCGGAGCGCCGCACGTCGCCCTCGACGTGCTGGTTTTCCCCCTCCATGCCCATGCGGTTGAAGAAGATCACGGCCAGGCGCAGCTGGGCGTTTTCCAATTCCGCGGGCACCTGACTGCGCCAGGTGAGGGCGCAGATCAGGGCGGCGGCATCCTTCAGCAGGGAATGCAGCAGGGAATCGGGGATGTTCTTGGCGTCGGGCAGGCGCAGGCGCAGGCTGGCAAGCAGCTCGTGCTGGGTCATGGCTTCCTCCTTACCCCAGCACGCGCACGGCCAATTCGGGATACAGGGTCTTGAAGCCGTACAGCACGTCCATGGACAGCATTTCGCGCTTGTGCTGCATATCGTAGCCGCGCACCACCCGCAGGGAAATGCCGTTGTAGTGGGTCACGTAGCTTTCCACGCCGCCGGGGGCGGTGAGGGGACGGGTGACGAAGGCAAAGGCCATGGGGTGGAAGGCCAGGTTGGCGGTGTGGCTGGGAATGAGGGTGACCTCGGTGTTGGCGGCGATGGCGGGCAGGGCGGGGGTCACGGCCACGTTGGCAATGGCGTTGGCGGCGGCCGCGGCGGTGTCGGCGGTGACGGCGTAGGTGGCGCCGTTGATCCGGATCAGATCGCCCTTGACCAGCTTGCCGGCGAGGGAGGCGCCGCTGAGGCTGAGCTTCCGATCGCCCGCCGCCACAGCGGAAGCAACCTTGACCCCGCTGGCGGCGGTAATGCCGGTTTTGTGCTGCTTGACGGCCTGGCTCATATAGTGATCCATGCCCATGACGCGGCCGATGCTGCCCTCCCGCAGGGCCTGGTTGGAGCCGGATTTTTCGGCGTGCACGATGGCGTCGATGGCGGTAAAGGCGGCGTCGGCTTCCGGATCCCACACGGCGCTGCGGCCGGACACGGGGGCTTTGCCCTGGTTGAGGGCCTTGCGGGCGTCGGCCAGCACGGAAAGAGAGGCGGGGGTTTCACCGGCGGTACCGGCGGTGGCAAAGATATCCTTGTACAATTCCAGGCCGT
Organism: Clostridia bacterium; assembly: GCA_017470945.1. Classification (GTDB taxonomy): domain Bacteria; phylum Bacillota; class Clostridia; order Christensenellales; family Aristaeellaceae; genus RUG563. The sequence goes on from JAFUXH010000067.1 coordinate 1,625, forward strand.
CCGCGTTGATCTTGGCGGCCAGGGCAGCGGCGGCGGGATCGATGAAGATCCGGGTCAGATCATCGATGGAGGTGGCGCCCTGCAGCGCTTCGATGCCCACGTCCACAGTGGCGATCTTATCCAGGGTCACATCCACGGTGGATTCCACGATATCCTGGGCATCCACGCCCTGATCGGGATCGAAATCCTTGGCTTCCAGCACGATGGGCTTGCGCACCTGGATGGTGTCGCCCTTCATGCCGGAAAAATCATCGGAATAATCCTTATAGATCAGGTTGGGAAACACCAGATGATCGATCAGACGGGGCAGGGCGGCGCGGGCGAAATCCTTGATGGTGACGAACGAATTGGCCATGATGAATGATCCTCCTTAATCGTTGCGGCATACGGCCGCGTAGTATTCCTCGTCGGTCAGCTGATCCAGGGGCACGAGGGCGCCGGCTTTGGGCGCGCTGTCGGACAGGCGTTCCTCGACGGCCTGCTGCACGGCGGCGCGGAAGGCGATTTCCAGGGCGTCGATGGCCTGGGCCATGGCGGCTTCATTTTCAAAGAACAGGCTGTCGGCCAGATCCTCGGGCAATTCTTTTTCCATCAGCAGGCGGCGGGCCTTGGCGGCCAGCTCGCGACGGGCCAGATCCTGCTCCCGGGCGTCCATCTGCTCCTGGCGGGATGTGTCGGCCTGGGCGTTCTTTTCCATTTGCGCCATCAGCGTCTGGGCCAGGGCGGCCAATTGACGCTCCACGTCGGCGGCGGTGAGGGGACGGGCTTCTTCCGGGGCGGTGGTGACGTTTTCTTCCATGGGTTACCTCCTGTTTTGTTGGGGCTGGTCCCCTTCGCCGTCCAGGAACGGCAATTGGGACAAAAGCACTTGATCGGGCACCATGCCCTCCAGGGTCTTGACCATCTGGGCCGCCTCCAGGGCGGATTCGGGCAGGGTGCGGGTAAAGGTGATGCGCACGGCGGCTTCATCCACGGCGCGGCCGCCCTTGACGCACAGGAAATGGGCGTAGCAGCGCAGGCGTTCCTTCAGCGCCTCCCGGAACCAGCGCTCCTTCAGGGAGGTCAGCTGATCCAGGCCCAGCAGCTTGTATTTCATGGCCACGCCGCTGCTGTTTCCGGCGAATTGCTCGTCGCTCAGATCGGGGATCATCGAAAACTTGTGGATGTCCTTTTCGATGGCGGCGCGCAGCTCCTCCGCCCCCTGGCCCGATTCCTTGACCAGGTATTGGGCCCCGGCTTCTCGATCGGGCAGGTAGAGCAGCTTATCCTGGCGCAGCTGCTGGGCGGGGGTGCGGCCCCGGTCGTCGGTTTCCAGGCGGGCGCCGTACACGATCAGCAGGGCGTCCACCAGCTGCTCCTGGTCGTTGACCCGGGCGGACTGCAGGGCGTCGTAGGCCTCGATCAGGCTCAGCACGCATTCCACGTCGCTGCCCTCATCCTCGTTGTTCCAATATTCGATCAGGGGCACCCGGCCGAAATAGTGAGGCGCGGTTTCGACGGGGGGTGAGCGGAACAGGGAGGCGTAATCGGCGGCCCGGTAGGTCAGCCGCTCCTGGCTGGTGTACACGTGGGCTTCATAGCCCCGGGGCGTGCCGTTTTCATCGCCGATGGGATGAAAGTGCAGGCCGAACAGAGGATCGGCGCTGACGTCGTCGGCATAGACCACAAAGGCGCTGCGGGGATCGATGGCGGCGGAGCGGGGCCGGGCATGGGCGTCGGTGTAGATGATTTCAACGCCCCGGCCGTACAGGGAGGCCTGGCGGGCCAATTCCATATCCACTCCGGCCACGTTGGCCAGCCGATAGGCGCATTTCAGCTCCGCCATGCCGGGGCCGTCGCCGTGATAGCTGACGGCGGAGCCGGCCAGATAGGAGGAGGCGATGGTGACGATGTAGCGCGCGAAGGCGTGGGCCAGATGATGATCCGGCAATCCCTCGGCCCGGCCGCGCCCCGTGCGGCGGGGGTGGAGCAGATAGGCGTCCCGCAGCCGGTTCAGCCTTTCCGTGCCCCGCAGGTGTTCATTCAGGCAGCCCTGCAGCAATTTGCCGGTCAGGCCGTTGCGCAGGCATGCCCTGTCTCGGGTGATCAAGGGGGATGTGCTCCTTTCTTGCGGGCTATAAGCCCAGCGTTTTTTTGCTGGCGGTGAAGGCGAAGCGGGCGGTCATCTCGTTGCCCACGGCGTAGCGCAGGGCGTCGATCAGGTGGTTGTTCCGGTCCTGGGGCTGGGGTAAGGCGCGGCCATCCTTATCCCGCTGCCATTGGTAGGCGGATAATTCCTCCCGCAGCTTTTCGCAGGCGGGGGACAGGATGATCTCCTGCTGCCGCAGCCACTGGATGCCGTGCAGGATGCTGTCCGGCCCCTTTTTGACGGGATAGGCGTCGATGCCCAGGGAACGCAGCTCGGCGATGGATTTGGGCTCGGCGCTGTCGCAGGCGATGGGGCCCAGGCGGCGGTAAGGGGCCAATCGCTCCGCCAGGCGCAGGTTCGTCAGGCCCTTTTCGTACAGCTCCTCCAGCACGTAGACGCGCTTGGTTTTCCGCTCGTAGCGCAGCAACAGGAAGCCGCAGGGATCGGCGGCGAAGCCGAAATCCAGGCCCATTCGGGTTTCCCCGGGCACGGGGTCGGGCAGCGTTTCCACCCGCCAGTTGGTAAAAATCACGTCGCCCATGACGCCCCAGTTGCCCAGGGTGTACACCTGGTAAAAGTAGGGGTCCCGCTCCCCTTCCAGGGCGGCGCGGTCATCATCTGTCAGGAACCGGTTGTCCCGGTAGGTGGTTTTGAGGATGGATACCGCGCCGCTTTCGGCATAGGGCCTGTCCTCCCGGAAGATGGAGAAGAATTCCCGGTAGATCCAATGGGAGCGGGATACGGGGTTGAAGGAAAGGGTGATGCGTTTCCCATACCGGCTGGGGCCCCGCAGGCGCTTATCCAGCTGCTTGAAATCCCGGTAGGCGCATTCGGTGGCCTCCTCGATCCAGATATCGGTCAGCACGCCCCTTTGCGGCGTCAGGGATTTGATCTTTTCCACGTCGTCCAGCCCGGCGAAGATCATCTGCGCCCCGTTGTTGCGGGCGGTGATGGTGGAATCAGTTTTGCTGACGGTGAAAAGATGGCTGAGCCCCAGGCGGGCAATGGCCTTGTTGACCTCGTTCCAGCAGCTGCTTTTCAGTGTGCGGGCCACCTGGCGGACGATCAGGGTGTTGCGCCCGCTCAGGGTATCGATCACGCAGCGGGTGGCCAGGAACACGCTTTTGCCGCTGCCGGAGCCGCCGAAGTACAGCTGGTAGCGGTGGGGGTTATTCATGTGGGGCTTATACGCCTTGTTGATGAAATCCCCCCGCAGGGTGATACGCGGCATGAAATGGATCATTCCTCCTTTACGCAGATTTCAAAATCGCCCCCGTTGGCCGCGCCGCCGTTGGCCGCCGGGTAGATGCGCTCAAAGATCAGGGTGGCTGCCTTGAGCACGTCGGCGTGGGAAGTATCGGGGTTTTCCAGCAGCTCCTTCAGCCGTTCCACCGCCTTCAGGGCCGTCAGATGGGTGGTTTCCCGCAATGCCTTCCCGGGATCCTGTTTTTTGGTCGCGCCGGTCACCTCCTTTGGAACAAGGCCAGTATACAGGCCGCGGGGATGACATGGCCTGACCGGATTATTTCGCCGGGCAATCCTTTGGCCCGGCCGATGATTTTTTGAATCGGGCTTGATAATTTTTCGCAAAACAGGTATGATGGGAATGGAGGCGAAACCATGGAACCCAAGCGGATTTTACTGACCGTCACCTACGACGGCACCGCCTACTGCGGGTGGCAGTTTCAGGATAACGGCCCCAGCATCCAGGCGGAGATTGAAAAAGCCCTGGAAAAAGCCCTGGGCACGTTTACCCGGGTGACGGGGGCGTCCCGCACCGACGCGGGGGTGCACGCCCTGGGGCAGCGGGCCCATTTTGACACCGACAGCAGCATCCCGCCGGACAAGTATCCCTTCGTGCTCAACCGCTTTCTGCCAGCCGATATCCGGGTGACGGAAAGCGTGCCGGTGCCGCCGGATTTTCACGCCCGGTTTGACGCGGCGGGCAAGTGGTATACCTACCGCATTCACAACGCCCCCCACCCCAGCGCCCTGTACCGGAACCTGACTGCCCACGTGCCGGTGCGGTTGGACGCGGAAAAAATGAACGCCGCCGCCCGGCAATTGCTGGGCACCCACGATTTCGCCGCCTTTGCCGCGGCGGGGGGACAGGCCAAAACCACCGTGCGCACCATCGACGACGTATCCGTGACCCGGTCGGGGCAGGAAATCACCCTGCGGGTGCACGGCGACGGCTTTCTATACAACATGGTGCGCATCATCGCCGGCACCCTGATCTACGTGGGCCAGGGCAAGCTGGAGGAAAATTGCATATCCCGGGCTATCGCAAGCAAAAACCGCCTGGACCTGGGCGTTACGGCCCCGGCCTGCGGCCTGGAACTGACCCGGGTGGAATATGCCTTTGAGAAAGCGGGGATGACGCCATGATGCAGGATATTTTGGCAGCGCATTTCGCCCGGTACCCCCTGATGCGGCCGCAGGACGCGGTCAAGCTGCTGTATCAGGCGGAATTCGGGCCGGAGCACATGATCCGGGACGAAAAGAAAAGCTTTGATCTATTGCGGTCGGAGATTGAGGGCCTGACGCCCTTTCCGGGAGAACCGCTGTACGAATCCATCGGCAACGGATTGTGCCGGCTGCATTTGCGGCCCTGCGTGGAAAGGGGCGTTCCCCTTCAGGATATCCATCGCCTGTTCGTGGAAGCGGCCCGCGGCGTGAAGGGCGACAAGCGCAGATTCCGGGAATCCCTGCGCCTGCTGGAGGATATGGCGGAGGGGGATGAAACGCCCTTCGAGGCCATTGAATTGGATATTTTCCTGATCCCCTATCGGGATAAAAACTGCCCGTCGCTGCACCACAGCCCGGAATACCGGGCGGCGTATCAGCCCGCCTACCGCATCGTGCAGCAGAAAAAGCTGAAGGATTACCTGGCCGCCCTGCGGGCGGGGAGGGAGATTCGTTAAGAAACTCTTAAATTCTTTCACTTTTTGGTAAACGCATTGCAACAAAACCACCTTTTTGCTATAATACCTTTCAAGGGCGGCATCGCCGCTCAGATGAAATAATAGGAGGCAAATTTCATGAAGAAGATCCTGGCTCTGCTCCTGGTTCTGATGATGATCATCCCCGCCGCCGCGTTGGCCGCCGATGAGAAGATCGCCCTGGTGACCGACGTGGGCACCATCGACGACGAAAGCTTCAACCAGGCCTGCTGGCAGGCTGTGGAAGCTTACGCCACCGCCAACAACATCCCCTATACCTACTATCAGCCCACTGCTGACTCCACCGACGCCCGCCTGCTGAGCATCGACCAGGCCGTGGCCGAAGGCGCCACCGTCATCGTTATGCCCGGCTACCTGTTCGGCGCCACCCTGGTGACCGCGCAGGAAGATTATCCCAATGTCACCTTCATCGCCGTGGACGTTTCCGCCGGCGACCTGACGCTGGACTACGCCACCTATGTGGAGCCCGCTCAGAACGTCGTGTGCGTCACCTTCTCTGAGGAGCAGGCCGGTTACCTGGCCGGTTATGCCGCCGTGAAGGATGGCTACACCAAGCTGGGCTTCCTGGGCGGCATGGCTGTGCCCGCCGTGATCCGCTACGGCTACGGCTTCGTGCAGGGCGCCGATAAGGCCGCTGCCGAAATGGACAAGCAGATCGAAATCAACTACACCTACGGCGGCCAGTTCTTCGGCGACGCTTCCATCACCGCCAAGATGGAAGGCTGGTACACCACCGGCACCGAAATCGTGTTCGCCTGCGGCGGCGGCATCTATACCTCCGCTGTGGAAGCCGCTGAAAAGAACGGCGGCAAGGTCATCGGCGTTGACGTTGACCAGGGCTACATCAGCGAGATCATCGTGACCAGCGCCATGAAGGGCCTGCAGAACGTGACCGAATCCCTGCTGGCCGATTACTTCGCCGGCAACTGGGCCAACGTGGGCGGCCAGGTGAAGAACTACTCCCTGTCTGAGGGCGAATACGTGGGCATCCCCACCGCCGAAGCCTCCTGGCGCTTCAACAGCTTCACCGCTGAAGATTACGCCGCCATTCACGACGCCGTGCAGAAGGGCGAAATCGTGGTCAGCAACGACACCGAAAACGCTCCCACCGTCACCAACGCCACCGTGAATTACATCCAGTAATTTCCCTTTCAGGCCCGCAGCGCTTTGTCACTGCGGGCCTTTCTTTTTGCCAGGATCCCGATTTATTTCATTGCGAAAAAGCGAAAAAAACAGTATAATAGGGAAAAGTTGCACAGATCGGAGGGCTGCGGATTGAATGATTATGTAATTGAAATGCTGCATATCACTAAAACCTTTCCCGGGATCAAGGCCAACGACGACGTTACGCTGCAATTGAAGCGGGGGGAAATCCACGCGCTGCTGGGGGAAAACGGCGCGGGCAAATCCACGCTGATGAGCGTGCTGTTCGGCCTCTATCAGCCGGACAGCGGGGAGATTCGCAAGGACGGCAAAAAAGTGGATATCAACGACCCCAACGACGCCAACGCCCTGGGCATCGGCATGGTGCACCAGCATTTTAAGCTGGTGGAGGTTTTTTCCGTGCTGGATAACATCATCCTGGGCGCGGAGGATGTGAAAATGGGCGTGCTGAAAAAGAAGCAGGCCCGGGAAAAGGTGAAGGCCCTCAGTGAAAAATACGGCCTGCGGGTGGAGCCGGACGCGCTGATCGAGGATATTTCCGTGGGCATGCAGCAGCGGGTGGAGATCCTGAAAATGCTGTATCGGGACAACGATATCCTGATCTTTGACGAGCCCACCGCCGTGCTGACCCCCCAGGAGATCGACGAGCTGATGGAAATCATGCGGTCCTTCGCCAAGGAGGGGAAATCTATCCTGTTCATCACCCATAAGCTCAATGAAATCATGGCCGTGGCCGACCGCTGCACCGTGCTGCGCAAGGGCAAATACGTGGGCACGGTGAATATCGCCGAAACCAGCAAGGAAGAATTGAGCCGCATGATGGTGGGGCGCAGCGTATCCTTCGAGGTGGAAAAGAAGGATATCACCCCCGGCAGCGTGGTGCTGGAGGTGCGGGATGTGACGGTGCCCAGCAAGCTGCACAAGAAGGACGTGGTGAAAAACGTATCCTTCGAGGTGCGGGCGGGGGAAATCGTGTGCCTGGCCGGCATCGAGGGCAACGGCCAAACGGAGTTCGTGGCCGCCCTGACGGGGCTGGATACCATGAGCAAGGGCCGCATCCGCCTGAACGGCAAGGATATCACCCACATGTCCATCCGCGACCGGGCCAAGGCCGGCGTCAGCCATATCCCCGAGGATCGGCACAAGCACGGCCTGGTGCTGGATTACACGCTGGAAGAAAACATGGTGCTTCAGCGGTATTGGGAACCGGCCTTCCAGGATGGGGGCTTTATCAAGAAGGGCGAGGTGCGCCGCTATGCTGAAAAGCTCATCGATCAGTACGATGTGCGCTCCGGCCAGGGGCCCATCACCGTGGCCCGCAGCATGAGCGGCGGCAACCAGCAAAAGGCCATCGTGGCCCGGGAGATTGACCGGGGCACCGACCTGCTGGTGGCGGTGCAGCCCACCCGCGGCCTGGACGTGGGGGCCATCGAATACATTCACAAGCAGATCGTCAACGTGCGGGACAGCCGCAAGGCCGTGCTGCTGGTATCCCTGGAGCTGGATGAGGTGATGAACCTGAGCGACCGCATCCTGGTGATGTACGAAGGGGAGATCGTGGGCGAATTTGATCCTAAGCACACCACGGTGCAGGAGCTGGGCCTGTATATGGCCGGCGCCAGAAAGCAGGAGGTGGAAAGCGATGAAGAGTAACCGGTTCCGCGCCAGCCTGACCACCATCATATCGGCGCTCCTGTGCGTGCTGGTGGGGCTGCTGATCGGCTTCCTGGCCCTGGTGCTGCTGGCATATATCAGCCTGAAAAACGGGGCCGATCCCTTTAGCTTCGGCGACGTATTGGCCACTGCCTACAACAGCGGGTTCAGGCAGGTGCTTCTGGGCGGCTTCTACCGCCTGCCCCGGGGCCTGCGCAGCGAAATCGCCCTGGCGGCGCCGCTGATCATGACGGGCCTTTCCGTGGCCTTCGCCTTCAAAACGGGCCTGTTCAATATCGGCGCGGCGGGGCAATATGCCGTCGGCGCGTTCGGCGCGCTGTACTGCGCCCTGATCCTGAATTTGCCCTGGTATCTGTGCCTGCTGGGCGCGGCGGTGTTCGGCGCCATCTGGGGCGCCATCCCCGGCTTCTTCAAGGCGTTTTTCAACATCAACGAGGTCATCACCGCCATCATGTTCAACTGGATCGGCCTGTATGGGGTGAACACGCTGATGTACGGCGGCGGCAACAGCCCCATGTATAACCTGAAAACCACCAAAACCTGGCCGGTATCCGCCAAATCGCCCACCTCGCTGATCCCCGATCTGAAGGATCTGGGGGCCACCTATTTCCAGCGCCCCGGCACCATCGCCATTTTCCTGGCGATTCTGATCGCCGTGGTGCTGTGGGTCATCCTGAATAAAACCACCTTCGGCTACGAGCTGAAGGCCTGCGGCTATTCGAAATCCGCCGCCAAATACGCCGGCATCAACGAAAAGCGCAACATCATCCTGGCAATGGCCATTTCCGGCGCGCTGGCCGGCATCGGCGCGGGGCTGTATTACCTGTCCGGCACCGCCGAATGGCAGCCCCTGGTGTCCACCGCCCTGCCCGGCATCGGCTTCGACGGTATTTCCGTGGCGTTGCTGGCGTCCAGCAATCCGCTGGGGGTGGTGTTCTCCGCCGTCTTTATCGCCCATATCTCCACCGGCGGCGGCTTCATGAGCGCCAATATTTTCCCGCCCGAAATTGCCGATGTGATCTCCGGCGTGATCATTTACCTGTGCGCCTTCATGATGCTGTTCAAGCGCCGCATCGGCGGCCTGTTCAGCCGGAAAGAAAAAGAAGGGGGGAAGAACTGATGCTGCTTGCCAAATATACCCTTCTATATACCGTGGTGCTGATGCTGGTGGCGCTGGGCGGCATGTTCTCCGAGCGCAGCGGCATCATCAACATTGCCCTGGAGGGCATCATGGTCATCGGTGGCTTGGCCGGCGTGCTGGCCGATATGTATCTGCCCTTCGGCCCGGCGGCGACGGTGATCCTGTCGGTGATCATCGCCGGGGCGGCGGGCATGCTGTACGCCCTGCTGCTGGGCTACGCCTCCATCAACCTGCGGGCCGATCAGACCATCGGCGGCACGGCGCTGAATATATTGGCCACGGCGCTGGCCATGGTGATCGCCAAGCGGGTGAACGGCACCCAGGCCCCCAAGCTGAATTACTCCAACAAGGCGTACCTGTTCGCCATTGGCGGCCTGGATCTGAGCGTGTTCATCCCCATCGGCATCGTGCTGCTGCTGATCGCCTACTTTGTGCTGTATAAAACCCGGCTGGGCCTGCGGCTGCGCTCCTGCGGCGAGCATCCCCAGGCGGCGGACAGCGTGGGCATCAACGTGTATAAAATGCGTTACATCGGCGTGCTGGCCTCCGGCTTCCTGGGGGGCATCGGCGGCCTGGCCTACATCATGCCCGCCGTGCAGACCTGGGATTTTGAGCAGGGCGTGACCGGCATGGGCTTCCTGGCCCTGGCGGTGATGATCTTCGGCCAGTGGAAGCCCTTCCGCATCGCCCTGGCCGCCATCTTCTTCTCCCTGTTCCGGGCCATGGCCAATATTGCCGATTCCATTCCCTTCCTGGCCCAGCTGCAATGGCCCAAGGAAATTTACAACATGATGCCTTTCATCGCCTCCATGATCATCCTGGCCCTGACCAGCAAGAAATCCCGTGCCCCCAAGGCCGAGGGTATCCCCTACGATAAGGGCATGCGATAATTAATCCCAAGCAGAACAGGGGCCTTCGGGCCCCTCAGGTTGTCGAAAAAGTATTTTCGACAACCTGCGAATCAAATCGGAATCAGGATTCCGATTTAATTCGGAACATCCATTTCCTGCAAAAATGGGTTTTCGGCCTCCAAGGAGGCCAAAAATCCTATTTTCGCGGTCGGAAATGGATAGCGGAAGCGGCTTTCAGCCGCTCCTCGGCGACGTACACGCCGCCGCCTGCGGAAAAAAATCGAAGAGGCTGTGGCCCCTTCGATGCATCCCTGAGGCTTGTCGATAGTCTGAAGGGGCCTTCGGGCCCCTTCTGTGTGTTTTCAAAGAGGGGGATTGATTTCAATGAAAAGAATCGCTGCATGGATGGCTGTGATGCTGATGCTTTTTGCTGGCGCGGCCCGGGCGGAATCCACCCCGCTGCTGTACAGGGTGACGGACGACGCGGGGCATGATTTGTATCTGCTGGGCACGGTGCACGTGGGTTGGCAGGAGATGTATCCCCTGTCTGAGGCAGTGGAAAACGCCTGGCAGGCGGCGGACGTTCTGGCGGTGGAGGCCGACGTGTACGAGATGACGCAGAACCCGGTGCAGGTCGCCCAGTACGCCCTATCGCTGATGTATCAGGATGGGGATACGGCGGATCGTCACCTGTCGCCGGAAACCTACGCCCTGGGCGTTGCGCATTTGGGATTAACGGAAACGATGCTGCGGCGCATGCGTCCGGTAGCTTGGGCGTCGCTGGCGGAGGAAGCCTGTTATACCCGCCTGGGCTGCGACGGCGACAACGGGATCGATCACGTGCTGCTCAAGCGCGCCCATGAGGAGGGAAAGCCCATCGACGAATTGGAGGGCATGGCCTTTCAAATAGCGCTGATGCTGGCGCTGCCCGACGCGGTGTGCGACGATACGATCGCCGCCATGCTTTCCGACCCGGAGGGGATGGACGCGGAGCTTGCCCGGATGCTGAGCGCCTGGGCGCGGGGAGACGAAGCGGAATTCACCGCCTGGATCGCGCAGGATATCAACGATTATCCCCCGGAAAAGGCCGACGTGTATCAAACGTACAACGCAATGCTGTACGACGACCGGAACGCCGCCTTTACCTTGCAGGCCGTGGATTATCTGCAAAGCGGGCAAACGGCGCTGATTGCCGTTGGCGCGGCCCACGTGGTCGGGGAAGGCGGCATCGTGGATCGGTTGGCGAAGGCGGGGTATTCCGTTCAGGAAATCGGGCGCTGAGCGTTTGCGATCTGCCGGCTGTACAGATGGGTGTCGGAAGCTTTTTCGGCACCTTTTTTCGTAGTTTTCTCCGGGCTTTTTTTCTTTCCGGCGAACCGACGAGGGCGAATCATCGTCTAATGGGTGAAAGGAGGGCGAAAGCGACGATGCGAAAGGAAGCGTTTATCCAATGCGCCCTGGAGCAGGAGCGCACCCTGTACAGGGTGGCCAAAACCATCCTGCGCTCCGACGCCGACTGCGCGGACGCCGTGCAGGAAGCGCTGCTCAAAGGGCTGAATCACGCGGCCGTGCTTCGGAATGAGTGCTACGCCAAAACCTGGCTCACCCGGATCCTGATCAACACCTGCAAGGATATGCTGCGCAAGGAGAAGCGGCAGCCCACCGTGGCGCTGAGCGATTACCTGCCGGCGGAGGACCGCGCGGAGCAGCGGGAATTGTACGAGGCCCTGCAGGCGTTGGAGGAAAAATGGCGGCTGCCCCTGGTGCTGCACTATCTGGAGGGGTTTTCCATCCGGGAAATCGCCCAGATGCTGCGCGTGCCGGAGGGCACCGTGAAGCGCAGGCTGTGGCAGGCCCGGAAGGAAATGAAAGCGATGCTGACGGAGGAGGCGATCTGAATGCGCGAAGAGAACTTGAAACAAACGCTGGAAAAGGCGTTTCCCGAAACCCCGGCCCTGTTTCACGACCGGATGCGGGATGCCCTGATCGTGCGTCCCGTTCGGGGAAAAAGCCGGCGGATCGGGGGTGTGGCGCTCATCTGTGCCTTGGCGCTGATGGTGTGCGGCGGGGCCCTGGCGGCCATGAAGCATTACGGCGTGCTGAATTTCAACGCCGGCTGGAACGACGATTTTTATTTCACCCTGCCCGGGGCGGAAAGCATGATCCACTATGACCTGGCCGAGGCAGCGACCGGCGATCTGACCTGGAAGGTAAAGGAAGCGGCCTACGACGGGCGGGTGCTGCGCATCCTGTATTCCATGACCGACCCAACCCTGGAGGTAACGGAAAACAACATCGATGAAGCCCTGTACGCCATGCAAAAAAAGAATGGCGTGTACCTGGAATGCGAGGGCAACGGCGAAATTTACGTCAACGGCCTGGGGGTCAACCTGAGCACCATGGATTACCGCCCGGGGGAAAAGAAGGGCGAGATCGAAGGCTGGTTCGACTGCAAAATGGAGGGCTATGAAACCAACGGCTATGTGAAGCCCGAAGGGGAAATCGCCGTGTGGCTGCCCTTCCATTTCGACGACGAGCAATTGAAGCGGACGAGCCCCGGCGGCTTGCAATTTACCATGAACGTGGGGGACGCCGCCAGCCGCTACGCCATCCAATTGCCCCCGCCGTACACGCTTCCAAGCGGCAGCGTGGTCACCTTCACCGATCTGCATTTTTCCCCGGTGACGGTGTTTATGGACGTCGAAATTTCTTTCCCCGCGGAGCGGGAAGTGCCAAAGAACGATAATTACGATCAGTTTTTCAAGGCGATCGAGGAAATGCCGGAATCCCAGGCGTTCTGGGATGCGTATATGGCAAATGAAAAGGGCGAGGCGTTAGGGGCCGTTCGGGATGGAGAAGAATCCGACAGGTTCGACGATCAGGACCGCCTGATCCTGCAATTCCATTTTGAGTTCGCGCCAAGCGATCGTTATACCGCCGTCAATTACCTGTGCCTGGGCGACCAGGGAAAGGTGCCCATTCCCATGATATATCAGGAGAAGAGCGCCGCCGCTTATCCCACCCCGCTGCCCGCCGCCCCGCAGGCGACCGCCCCCACCGCCTGGCAGGATGAAGCCTATCAGCAGGCCCTGCGCGCCGCCCTAAAGTCGTTGATGGGCTTGCCGGAGGAGGTCACCCCCTTCCCACGCTTCTATACGGACGCGGGCTATGGCGACGGCCGGGCGTGCTACGGTCAGGTGTACTGGCCCGCCGACGCGTCGGGCCGGGTGTGGAACGGGCTGCTGTCGATCCGGGACAACACGCTGGTCCGGTGCGAATATACCGGCGGCGATTTGCGCTGGATCACAATGGAGGACGATACCCGGTTGGACGCAAACGACCCCGCCTGGCGCCAAATGGCGGTGGATTTTGTGAACGCCCTGCGTGACGATGGGGGAAAGGGCATCGCGCAGGTGGAAAACCTGGGGGAAATCGCCCTCAACAGCGCCTATGGCGTTGCTTACAAGCTCACCGACGCTCAGGGCGGCGCGTACACCGTGGAAATCAGCTATCCATTGCGGTCGGTGATCCGGGCGACGTACCGGGACGCTGCGCAGCAGGCCTTTGCCGACGCATACCGGGAGCCTGCCGTCAATCAATAAAAGCTTCTTCCTTTGCCCCTGCCTTTTGCGGCGGGGGTTTTTCCGCTTTTTGTGTTTACAAATCGGTGCGGGCTGTGCTATCATGCAATGGTACTTTTTTCAAATGATGGAGGCGCGGCATGGATCGGATTGCTGTGACGCTGGACGCGGTATGCCTGGCGGCCCGGATCATCCTGGAAAGCGGGGGAGAAACCTACCGGGCGGAGGAAACGGTGGAACGCATGTGCCGGGGCCTGCAGGTGCCGGGGGTGGATGTGCTGGCCCTGCCCACCGGGTTAATGCTGACGCTGGAAATGGAAGAGGGCAGCACCCTGACCCGCATCGTGCGGGTGCGGGACCGCAGCATCAACCTGGATCGTATCGACCGGTGCAACGCCGTATCCCGCCAGGTGGCCGAGGGCCGCATGGAGGCGAAGGAGGCGCTTGAGCAGCTCAAGGCCATCCACGGCATGCAGCCCTTCCGCCCCTGGATGATGGTGCCCGCCGGGGCGCTGACCGCCGCCTTTTTCACCGTGATGCTGGGGGGCGACTGGTGGGATTTCCTGATTTCCTTTTTTTGCGGGGCGCTGGTGCAATTGGTGCTGCCGCCGCTGACGAAGCACCGGGTGCCCACCCTGATTTCCAGCATGATGGCCGGGGCGCTGACCACCCTGATGGCCCTGGTGGGCACGCTGATTTTGCCCTTCGTGCACGTGGAGCCCATCATTTCCGGGGCCATCATGCCCTTGCTTCCGGGGCTGGCCACCACCAACGCCATCCGGGATACCCTGCGGGGCGATCTGGTGTCCGGCGGGGCTCGGATCATCGAAGCCATGCTGTGCGCCGTCATGCTGGCGGCGGGCATCGGCCTGATGCTGTCCATGTGGGGAGGTGTGGGGTTATGAGCTGGTGGGTGCAATTGATCGCATGCTTTTTCGCGGCGGCCACCTTTTCGGTATTGATGAATCAGCCCAGATCCACCATGGCCGTCAGCGCCTTGATCGCCACGCTGGGCTACGGCCTGTTCATAGCGCTGGACCGGGGGGTGCTGGCGTATTTCCTGGCCACGATCCTGATCGGTCTGTCCTGCGAAATCTGCGCCAGGCTGATGAAGCGCACGGCCACCCTGTTTTTTACCGGAGCCATTGTGCCTCTGGTGCCGGGCGTTGGGCTGTATAACACCATGCGATATGTGGTGGAGGGGGAATACGCCCAGGCGGCCAGCACCGGGGTAGTGACCATCCTGGCCATTTGCGGCATTGCCTTGGCGGTGACCATCACGTCGGTGCTGTTTTCCTCCTTCACCGCCCGGAAAAAGAAGGGAAAGCAGCCATGCTGACGCCCTGCCGGCTGTATATCGCGTCCCCCGACTGGCGGGAAATGGAACGCGCATTGACTGCCGACGCCCGGTTTTCCATCATCGGCAGCGGCGCGGAGGGGGAAGCGGCGCTGCGGAACGTGACGCGCCTGTGTCCCGATTTGCTGATCCTGGACAGCGTGCTGACGGGGATGGACGGCCGTGCCGCGCTGAAACGCATCGCCCGCATGGCGACGCCGCCCCGGGTGCTGTTTTTGCTGCGGGGGAAGGCGATGGACGCGCCGCGCATGGTGGACGCCGTTTGCCCCTATCCCCAAACAAAGGCGGAGGAATGGATCAAACTGGCGGCGGAAACGGCGGCCCGGCCCCTGCCCGCCCTGACGGAGCCCTGGGCGGAGGAAAGGGAGCGGATCGCCGACACCCTGCTCGATCGCTTGCAAACGCCTGCTTCCCTCAAGGGGCGGGCCTATCTGCGCTGTGCGGCGGCGGCCCTGGCCTGCGCCCCGTCGCTGGGTGAATCCTTCGCGGGATACATGTACCCCTATGTGGCTTCGCGCTACGGCGCCACCCCGTCGGCGGTGGAGCGGGCCATCCGCACCGCCATCGAGCATACCTGGCTTCTTGGCAGCCTGACGGAAATCCAGGCGCTGTTTGGCTTGTCGGTGGATGCTGACAGGGGAAAGCCCACCAACGCCGAATGCGTCGCCATGCTGGCGGAGCACGTCCGGCGTCAGATCCAGCGCCAAATCGACCGGCAGGAGGGAATGGGGCGGCCTTGATACATTGCAAAATAAAATAGGCGTGGGGGAAACTGCCTGATTTCCTCCGCGTTTTGTATTTTTCTCACGCACCGCGCGCGTTCCCCGGCATAGGATGAGGGTGAACCAGGAAAGGAGCGTGGAAATTCAATGAGTGAAACCAATCAGCGGCAGTGCCACTACCAGTATACCGTGAAGCGGGGCGACAGCTTTTACCTGATCGCCCACCGCACCGGCGTTCGCCTGCGGGATCTGCTGGAAGCCAACCCCGATATCCCGCCTGCCCGGCTGACGGTGGGGGACGTGCTGTGCATCCCTTACGGGGCCGATACCCAGGTGCCCGCCGCCGACAAAGGCGCACAAACCGAGCCCCCTGCCGATACCCAGGGAGATACGCAGGGAAACGAGCCCTCCGATACCGGCGCTTCCCCTGACACGAACGGCCCCGCCGTGCCCATTCCTCCCTGCCCGCCCAACCGGCGCACGGTGGTGCAGAACGATCAAACGGCGGCGGACCTGATGCTGCAATACGGCCTGAGCTACCACACATTGCAAAACGCCAATCCCGGCACCGATCTGGAGGAGATCCACGGCGGCGATATCCTGTGTATCCCGGAGGAAAACACCCCCTGCGCCTTGCCCACCACCGTGACGATGGGGGAAAGCGACACGTTGGAATCCATCGCCATTACATACAATTTACCGGTAGCGGCCCTGCTGCGGGCCAACCCCTGCCTGGCCCCGGAGGATTTCAGGCAAGGCGCCGTGATCCGATTGCCGCAATAAACAAAAAAACAGGGAAACCGCGAAAAACGGTTTCCCTGTATGCATTATACGTTCATTTCCAGAAAGCGCCGGAACACGGTGAAGCCCTCCGCTTCGTAAAAGGCCAGGGCGTCGTTGAAGGCCCACACGTCCAATTCGATGCGGGGATAGCCCTTCTCCCGGGCGTCGGCCTTGATGAATTCGAGCAGCCTTCGGCCCACGCCCTGCCTGCGGCAGCCGGCATCCACGCTGATTTCCGTTACATGAACGAACCGCCGGGCCAGGTTGTAGGGGGATTCGGGCCGGTCGATGTAATCCACCAGCGCCATGCCCAGGATACGGCCGTCCTGCTCCTCCACAACGGCGTAGTTGGTTTCGCTGTTCAGGTATAGATCCAGGTGAGATTGCAATTCGGGGGAAAAGCCTGCCTTGAAAACATCCGGCCTGCCCTGCACATGCAGATCGTTCACCTGCTTACGCAGGGCGTTGATCTGCTCCGCGTCCTCGGGCCGCGCGCGTCTAACCATCGGTCGTTTCCTCCTCGGGCCAGGGGTAGTGCAGCGCTTCCAGCGCCAGGGAATCGGCCTTGGCGTCGGTGAGTGCGGTGATTTTTTGCATGACGGCATCGACGTCCTTGAGCCGCACCAGCATCGTGGCTTCCACGGAAGCGCCGAAGGCGGTATCCGCCACGATCACGGGCAGGGCCTTCAGGGCGTGATTCACCCGATCCCACAGGGGATAGGGCACGTCCAACAGGATGCGCTGGCTTTCCTCCATCCGCACCACCTGAGCGGCGTTCAGGGCGATGGCGCAACCCTTGGTATAGGCCCGCACCAGGCCCCCGGCCCCCAGCAGCACCCCGCCAAAATACCGGGTGACCACCACGCAGCAATTCACCACACCCCGAGCCTTGATCACTTCCATCATGGGCAAGCCGGCGGTGCCGCCGGGCTCCCCATCGTCGCTGTAGCGCATGATACCGGCGTTTTGGCCGATCACATAGGCGTAGCAATTGTGGGTAGCGTCCTTGTGCTTTTCCCGGATGGATTTCAGGAATGCCAGCGCTTCCTCCTCCGTTTCGCAGGGGGAGACGTAGCCGATGAAGCGGCTTTTGTTGACGATGAATTCGTCGCTGGCTGCCTGTTTCAGGGTTTTGTAGTCGCCGGACATGGGCATTCTCCTGCTGGTGAAATCGGATGGAAGGAAATGGGGCACAGCGCCCCGGCGCGGGTCAGGTTATTTCAGGATGACGCGGCAGTAATTCTTCTTGCCCTTGCGCAGCAGGATGCCATCGGTGGAGAACTGGTCGGCGGTGAGCACGGTGTCGA
This sequence comes from Clostridia bacterium, assembly GCA_017470945.1. Taxonomy (GTDB): domain Bacteria; phylum Bacillota; class Clostridia; order Christensenellales; family Aristaeellaceae; genus RUG563. The sequence continues at coordinate 19,296 of JAFUXH010000067.1, forward strand.
TATCGGTGACCTTGCTGTCGTTCATGGATACGGCGTTCTGCTGGATCTGCTTGCGGGCGTCGCCCTTGCTGGTGCACAGGCCGCACAGGTTCAGCAGCGTGGTCAGGCGGTTATCCTCGGCCATCTGGGCGGTGGTCCATTCATAGGTGGGCACCTCCGCCGCCGCGCCGCCGCCAAACAGGGCAGCCGCCGCCAATTGGGCCTTCTGCGCTTCTTCCTCGCCATGCACCAGTTTGGTGCATTCAAAGGCCAGCACCTTCTTGGCCTCGTTGATTTCGCTGCCCTCCAATTTGGCCAGGCGTTTGACCTCCTCCATGGGCAGGAAGGTCAGCAGGCTCAGGCACTTTTCCACGTCGGCGTCGGCGATATTGCGCCAGTACTGATAGAACTCATAGGGGGTGCACAATTCGGCGTCCAGCCACAGGGCGCCTTTTTCCGTTTTGCCCATCTTTTTGCCTTCGTGGTTCATCAGCAGCTTGAAGGTACAGGCAAAGGCGGCCTCCCGTTCTTTGCGGCGGATCAGATCGGCCCCTGCCAGCATGTTGCTCCACTGGTCGTCGCCGCCCATCTGCAGCCGGCAGTTGTAATGCTTGAACAACTGCAGGAAGTCATAGCTCTGCATCAGCATGTAGTTGAATTCCAGGAAGGTGAGGCCCCGCTCCAGCCGCTGCTTATAGCATTCGGCGGTGAGCATGCGGTTCACCGAGAACATGGCCCCCACGTCCCGCAAAAAATCCATGTAGCCCAGGGTGCGCAGCCAGTCGGCGTTATTGACGATATGGGCCTTGCCCTCGCCGAATTCGATGAAGCGTTCCATCTGCTTTTTGATGCAGGAAACGTTGTGGTCGATGGTTTCCACCGTCATCATTTTGCGCATATCGGTTTTGCCGCTGGGGTCGCCGATCATGGCGGTGCCGCCGCCCACCAGCGCGATTGGGATGTGGCCCGCCCGCTGCATATGGGCCATGGCGATGATGGGGATGAAATGGCCGAAGTGCAGGGAGGTGGCGGTGGGATCGAAGCCCACGTAGAAGGTGGTGGGTTCCTTTTCCAATTGCTTGTACAATTCATCCTCAAAGGTGATCTGGGCCAGGAATCCCCGCTCCCGCAGGGTGTCAAGTACGTTCTGCATGGTATTTGCTCCTCCAAATCTTTATGCGTTTTCCGTGAATACGTCGTTCAGCAATTGCATGCCCCGGTCGATCTGCTCGATGGTGGACATGGAGAAATTGAGGCGGAAGGTGTTTTCGTGGCCGCCGCCTGCGTAGAAATAGGTGCCGGGCACATAGGCCACGCCCCGTTCGACGGCTTTGTTCAGCAGCGCCACGGCGTTCATGCCTTCCTTCAATTCAGCGAAAATGAACAGACCGCCCTGGGGCCTGGTATATCGGGCCACCCCGCCGCACTTGGACAGCAGGGCCAGCATTTTGTTCATTTGCTCGGCGTAGCTTTGGCAAATGGCCTCCACGTGGGGGGCCAGCAGGCCCTGGCGCAGATATGCGTCCACGATGGCCTGGTTCAGGTTAGCGGTGTGCACGTCGCTGGATTGCTTGCCGATGGTGCACTTGCGCAGCAGGGCGGCGTTGGCCGCCAGGAAGCCCACCCGCAGGCCGGGGGAAATGACCTTGGAAAAGCTGCCCATGAAAGCCACCCAGCCTTCGGTGTCGAAGGATTTGATGGAGGGCAATTCCTGCCCGGCGTAGCGCAGATCCCGATACGGATCATCCTCCGCCACCACCACGCCGTACTGGGCCGCCAACTGGGCGATCTTTTTGCGGCGCTCCAGGTTCAGGGTGCGGCCGGTGGGGTTCTGGAAGGTGGGAATGACGTAGAGCATCTTGGGGTGTTCGCGCCGGAATACTTCTTCCAGTTCGTCCACCTTGATGCCGTCCTCATCGGAATCCACGGGGATCAGTTGGGCTTGGTACAGCCGGATGGCCTGCATGTTGCCCAGGAAGGTGGGGTTTTCCACCACCACCTTGTCGCCGGGATCGATCAGGGCTTTGCACAGCAGATCCATGGCCTGGGTGGAGCCGGTGACGGGCAGGATTTCATCTTCCCGGCAATCGAAGGAAAACCGATCCTTCAGGTAGGGCACCAGGCTTTCCCGCAGGGGAGCGTAGCCCTCGGTGGCCCCGTACTGCAGCAGCGTTTTGCCCTTGCTCAGCAGCAATTCCCGGGCGATTTCCGCCACCTGGGTATCGGGCAGGGCGCTGGCGGCGGGGTTGCCCCCGGCGAAGGAAATCATGCCGGGCACCGCCAACAGCTTGAATATTTCCCGGATGGCGCTGCCGGAAATGCCGTCGAACCGCTTGGCGAATTGCAACGATTGAATATCCATGGATGGGGTCCGCTCCTTTCGTGGGTTCAAAAAACCGCCTGCCCCGTTGGGGGAAGGCGGATGATCGCTGTACCACTTCCGTTTAGCGCTTGAAAAGCGCCCTTTTGCGCGCTGTATCCGGCGCACCGGCGGCCGCCTACGCAAGTAACGTGCCGTTACCCTTCGGGGCCGGGCTCGGGGAGGTAATTCGCCTGACGCGCCGCCGCTTCCTCGCACCGACCGGAAGCTCTCTGATGGTTTCTGCGCCCAGGCTACTGGTTTCCCGTCAAAGCCTTACAGGCATTATAAATGAAATGGCTTTGGCTTGTCAAGCCCGCTTTCCGAAAAAGCGTTTTTTCTTATTTGTAAGGGAGGGCGCTTTCAAGATGAGGACGGGTGCGCTGTTTTTTCATGGGCTGATATTGAAGTCAGCCGGTGAATATGGTACAATAACCGCAGAAAATGACATTTTTCCTTATTTGAGGAGGAAACCGCATGATGAACAAGCGTTATCTGGTGGCGCTGGATCAGGGCACCACCAGCTCCCGGGCCGTGGTGTTTACCCTGGAGGGCCACATGGTGGCCGCCGCCGCTCAGGAATTTCCCCAGCATTATCCCCAGCCCGGGTGGGTGGAGCATGACCCGGCGGACATCCTGTCCACCCAGATTGAATCCCTCCGCGCCGCGGTGCGCAAGGCGGAAATCGATCCGGCGGAAATCGCCGCCATCGGCATCACCAACCAGCGGGAAACCACCTTTGTGTGGGACAGGGAAACCGGCGCGTGCCTGCACAACGCCATCGTGTGGCAGTGCCGCCGAACCGCGCCCATCGTGGATGATTTGATCCAGCGGGGCTTCGGCCCCACGATCCGGGAAAAGACCGGCCTGGTGGCCGACGCGTACTTTTCCGGCACCAAGCTGAAATGGCTGCTGGATACGCTGCAGCTGCGGGATCGGGCGGAAAAAGGGAAAATCTGCTTTGGCACGGTGGATTCCTTCCTGGCCTGGCACTTAGTGGAGGGCCATCCCCACGTGACGGACGCCACCAACGCGGGCCGCACCATGCTGTTTAACCTGCACACCCAGGAATGGGACGAGGAATTGCTGCGCATGCTGGATATTCCCCGGGCCATGCTGCCCCAGGTGGTGGATACCGCCCAGGTGATCGGGTACCTGCGGCAGGATCTGCTGGGGGAAAGGATCCCCGTGGCATCCCTGGTGGGGGATCAGCACGCGGCGCTGTTTGGCCAGGCGTGCTTTGCCCAGGGCGATGTGAAAAATACCTATGGCACCGGCTGCTTCATGCTGATGAACGCCGGGGAGGAATTCCGCCTGAGCAAGAACGGCCTGATCACCACCATGGCCTGGCGGCTGGGCGGCAAGCCCACCTATGCCTTCGAGGGAAGCGTATTCATGGGCGGCGCCGCCATTCAGTGGCTGCGGGACGAAATGAAAATGATCGCGACCGCCGCTGAAAGCGAAGCGGTGGCCGCCTCGGTGGCCGATACGGGCGGGGTGTACCTGGTGCCGGCGTTTACGGGCCTGGGGGCGCCTTACTGGAATATGTACACCCGGGGCACACTGGTGGGCATGACCCGGGGCACGGGCCGGGCCCACATCGTGCGTGCGGCGCTGGAATCCATCGCTTTCCAGAGCAGGGATCTGTTCGCCTCGATGGGAAGGGACTGCGGCACGGAAAGCGCCGCCCTGCGGGTAGACGGCGGGGCCAGCGCCAATCAATTGCTGATGCAGTTCCAGGCCGATCTGCTGGGGGTGCCGGTGCTGCGGCCCGCGGTGCTGGAAACCACGGCCCTGGGCGCGGCGCTGCTGGCCGGCCTGGCGGTGGGCATCTATTCCGATTTGAAGGAAACCGCCACCGGCTGGCACGTGGCCGATACCTTCACCCCTCATATGGATGCGAGCGCGCGGGATGAAAGGATCCACGGCTGGCGGCGGGCGGTGGACGCAGCGCTGCACTGGGCGGAGGACAGGTGACAACCACGCTTGCCTGGTATGGATTCATTCCGGCAATTTTCCCGTTCGCCCTTGACGAAACAGGAAAATATGTGTATACTATCACCCGAATTGAATACCTTATCCAGAGCGGCTGAGGGACTGGCCCGATGAAGCCCGGCAACCGGCGCTGCCACAAGCGCAAGGTGCTAATTCCAGCAGCGTGCTTTCCACGCTGGCAGATAAGGCGCAATGACAGGAAATGTTCCGGCCGCTTGTCTGCGTGACAAGCGGTTTTCTTTTGCGGCCCGGAGGGTGTCAATTCACATCATTGATCAAGGGAGGAACCCACCTATGCGCACCCTGTTTACTTCCGAATCCGTTACCGAAGGGCATCCCGACAAAATTTGCGATCAGATTTCAGACGCCGTGCTGGATGAATTGCTGCGACAGGATCCCTATTCCCGGGTGGCCTGCGAAACCTGCGCCACCACCGGGCTGATCCTGGTGATGGGGGAAATCACCACCACCGGCTACGTGCCCATCGCCGATATCGCCCGCAGGGTGGTCACCGAAATCGGCTACGACCGGGCCAAGAAGGGGTTTGACGGCCAATCCTGCGCCGTGCTTACCGCCGTGCACGATCAATCCCCCGATATTGCCCAGGGGGTGAACGCCGCCCTGGAAACCCGCCATGAAACCGAAAATGAAACCGGCGCGGGGGATCAGGGTATGATGTTCGGCTTCGCCTGCGACGAAACCCCCGAAATGATGCCCATGCCCATCGCCCTGGCCCACCGCCTGACCCGGCGCATGGCCAAGGTGCGCAAGGAAGGCATCTGCCCCTGGATGCGCCCCGACGGCAAAGCCCAGGTGACCGTGGCGTATGAGGATGGCAAGCCCGTGGGGGTGGACGCCGTTGTCATTTCCACCCAGCATGACGATATCGTGACCCACGACGAAATCGAACAAGCCATGATCAACGAAGTGATCCGCCATGAGATCCCGGCGGAACTGCTGAGCGAGAACACAAAATTCTTCATCAATCCCACCGGCCGCTTCGTGGTGGGCGGCCCCGCGGGGGACAGCGGCCTGACCGGGCGCAAGATCATCGTGGATACCTACGGCGGCTACGCCCCCCATGGCGGCGGGGCCTTCAGCGGCAAAGATCCCACGAAGGTGGACCGCAGCGCCGCATACGCCGCCCGGCACGCCGCCAAAAACGTGGTGGCCGCCGGCCTGGCCACCCAGTGCGAAATCGCCCTGGCCTACGCCATCGGCGTGGCGAAGCCCGTCTCCTTCCAGGTGAACACCCGGGGCACCGGCACGATCCCCGACAGCGACATCGCCCGCCTGGTGGAACAGGTGTTTGACATGCGGCCCGACGCCATCATCGACCGGCTGGACCTGCGCCGCCCCATTTACCGGCAAACGGCGGCTTACGGCCATTTTGGCCGCACCGATATCGACCTGCCCTGGGAGCGCCTGGACCAGGTGGAGGCGCTGAAGCAGGCTTGGAAGAAACTGTAAATGTTACAAAATTGTGCCCCGTTGGTGGCTGCCGTGCCGCTAACGGGGCATTTTTTCATGAAAACGTGCGGAAAAACCTTTATTTTTTTTGCAAAATCAAAATAATTATAAAAAAGTTAAAAAAATATTACAAAAATGCGTGCATTTTGTGAAGAAGTGTGTTATAATCTCTTTACCAGGCGGACAGAAGGGCAAATATCCGCCGGGGAGGGGTTCGAAGGATGCTGACGAAAACGGAAGCGATGGGGTACTCCATCGCATCAAAGGACGGCCTGCGGCTGACGCCTGGCATGAAGGCGTGCGCCTCCTGGGCTGCCATGGAGGAGCACGATAAAATCCTGGATATGGCCTGCGGCAGCGGCGCGCTGCTGAACCATTTGAATGAAAAGCTGCGGCTGACCCTGTGCGGCATGTGCGATTCGGCGGATCAGGCCCGGGCGATTTCCGAGCAGTTGGGCGGGGCCGATGTGATTGCCGCCCGGATGGAGGATATCCCCTGGCGGGACGACACTTTCAACGTGGTCATGCTGTCTTCCGCCATGCGCGGCGACGTGCGCCGGGTGCTGGATGAGGCCCTGCGGGTGCTGCGCGCCGGCGGGCAGTTCGTGCTGGCGTCTCCGCTGTTTTTCCTGCGGGGGGAAAATGAATTTTCCCGCAAGGAATTGATGCGCATGATGCAGGAAGCCGGCTTCCGCGACGTATCCTTCCGCACCAGCGGCCTGTTCGGCGCCATCGTTGGCTGGAAGGCCGGATTGATCGATCAAAAATAATGGGGGATCATCCAATACAATCTGCCCTGAGCGCTTGTTTTTTCCGAAGCGCGTCAGGGCAGTTTTTTCTTTAAAACAGAATATTTTGAATATGAAATGAATTCGGTATTACAGCACGATATCGCCCAGGCCGAAGCCGGCGGGCATGGGTTCTTCCTCCAGGAAGGAAAAGCTGTCGTCCTGCAAAACGGGCAGGAAATACGCATAGGGCAGCTTCGCAAACTCGCAGCCGTAGGTGCTGGCGCCGAACCAGCCGCCCTCCTTGGCCTTCAGGTTCAGGTCCCGGGCGAATTTGGTGCGGTTGCTGCAATCGTGCACCAGGATGGGCCAGCGCTCCTGCGCGGCCTGCTTCATAAGGGTCAGGGCGATATTCCGGCTGAAGATGGGGGAAATGTAGCCCTGGCGGCACATATACAGGTTTTCCCCGGCGTAATTATCGATGTTGTTGTCGTTCAGGTGCAGCTCCGCGCAATTCATGAAGCGGATGCCGGATGATAGAATCCGGTCTTTTTTGAGCTGAAACGCGTCAAAAAACTCCGGGGTCATGGGGGTTTCGATGCCCACGGCGGGGAAATACTCCGCCGCGATTTCCATGTTCCGGATCACGGCGTCGGCGCAGTTGGTCGCCCCCAGGTTGAAACGCAGCTCGTTGAGCCCGGCGTCGGCCAGGGCCTTCAAGTTTTCCCGGGTGGCGTTGATGCCGTTGGTGTACATGTGCTGGTGGATGCCGGCTTCGTGAAATTTTCGGATGACGCCGTAGTACTTTTCGATCTCCATGAAGGGCTCCAGGTACACGTAGGAAATGCCGGTGGGCTTTTTCTGGATGGACAGCAGCAGGTCGATATCCGCCTCGTAAAATTTCGTGCCGCCGATTTCCCACATGCCTTCGCCCACCGGGGGCTGACTGTTCAGCGCGCCGTAATCATAGCAAAAGCGGCAGGCGGCGTTGCAGCGGTTGGTTTTCCGAACGGCGCTCAGGCCCGTGCCCAGCAGGCAGCTTTTGCAGCCCTGGGGGAACAGCGCGTCATCCCCCACATAATAGGTGCGGCCGGCGAGGGATTTGAGGCCCGGGATTTCGCCCAGCATTTGCTCGTGCCGGGCGCTGACCGCCGTCTCGATCTGGGCGAAAACGGACAGGGCGATTTCCTGCTGGCCGGACATCAATTCCTCCTCCTCCGGCAGGGAAGAAAAAAACTGGAACCAGGCAAGGGCGTCCCGCTTGGAAATTTTCATGGCGTTCCTCCGTTGGGATGATCATCGGGAAAGCGTCGATTTCGGAAGAAAAACGGCGCTGTTCCTCTTTG
>JAFUXH010000009.1 GCA_017470945.1 Clostridia bacterium
CCGCCGCCGCTGTGCCCGCCGCCATGGGCGCCCGAGCGCTGCTGTCAAAATACCGCAGCAAATCCCTGCTGGGCCTGCGGGTGCAGGAGCGCACGGGCCGCCTGCGCGCCCTGCGGCTTCGGCGGGAGGCCGGTTCCGTTTCCGACGCCCGCCCGGCGCTGATGCCCGGCATGGAATACCTGGAGGATTGAGAAGCCTTTCCCTGTGCCGCTCAGGCCCTTCCTGAGCGGTCTTTGCATATACGCACGCTTTCTTATCGGAGGTTTACGATGGATCCCAAACCGCGCGTCGCCATCACCGATCTCTTTTTCACCTTTCTCCGCTTCAGCTGCGTCACCTTCGGCGGCGGGTGGAGCCTGATTGCCCAGATCCAAAAGGAATACGTAGACAAAAAGGGCTGGATCACCAACGAGGAATTGCTGGATTTCACCTCGGTGGGCCGTTCCCTGCCGGGGCTGATGGTGGGCAACGCCAGCGTGCTGTTCGGCTACCGCGTGGCCGGCCTGGCCGGGGCCATCGCGGCGCTGCTGGGGGTCGTGTTGCCGCCCTTTATTATCATGATCGGCATTACCCTGGTTTACGCCCTGATCAAGGATCATCCCCTGGCCGCCCGGGCCATGATGGGGGTGCGCGCGGCGGTGGTGCCCATCATCATCAGCGCCATGACGAAATTATTCCGGGCCGGGATGAAGGACGCCTTCTGCTGTCTGCTGGCGGCGGGCGGGATGGCGCTGTGCCTGTTTACGAAGATCAACAACGTATGGATCGTCCTGCTGGGGGCGGGGCTGGGCTTGATGTATATGGAGGTCAGGGCGCGGCATGGTGTATCTTGAATTGTTCGTTTCCTTTCTGATCATTGGCTTCACCAGCTTCGGCGGCCTGTCGATGATCCCGCTGATCAGCAGCCAAATGCTATCCCACGGCTGGATGACCGCCCGGGAGGTGGCCGACATCGTGGCCATCGCCGAAATGACGCCGGGGCCGGTGGGGCTGAACTGCGCCACCTTCGCCGGGTCCCGCGCGGCGGGCATTTTAGGGGCCGCCGCGGCCACCCTGGGGGTGATCACCCCCTCCTTGACGGTGAGCCTGGCCGCCGCCATGTTCCTGAAAAAATTCCAGGAAAACAAATACCTGGCCAACGCCCTGTACGGCATCCGCCCGCTGTGCATCGGCATGATCGGCGCGGTGGTGATCCAGCAGAGCATGGTGCATTACGCCGGGCCGCTGCTGGGCATATCCTGGCAAATGCTGCTGATCGGGGCGGCGGCGCTGCTGATGCTGATGAAATGGCATTGGAGCGTGCCCCGGGTCATTTTCCTCAGCGCGGCGCTGGGCCTGATCCTGGGGTAGCCGCCGATCCCACCTGCTTCCACAAGGCCCAGTATCCCGTTCCGCCGCTGCCGGCGCAATAGACGTAGCCCGGCAGGGCGGCGGGGGGGCGATAGGGGTTTCCCGGCACGGCGTACACGATCCCGGTCACCCGGTCCCCCTGGATCCGGCAGCCCACCACGCAGTAGGGCAATTGCTTGATGGGCGAAGGGGCCCGCACGAACCGCCACCCCGCCGCCTGGAAGGGCACGATGGGCGGATAAGCAGCCATGTACTGCCGCACCGCCTCCGTGCCCCGGGGCCACAGGAGGGGCGGCAGGGTATCGACCGGCTGCCCCTCCCCGGCGGGCCGCAGGATCACGGGCGACTCCTCGCGGGTGGGCGGCGCGTCAGCCGGCTCCTCCGCCGTTTCCGCCTGAGCGGCGGGCGGGGCCGTTTCCGCTTGCATAGGCTGCGCTTTTTCCGGCAGGGCGGCGGCTTGTTTCGGCGCGTTCTTTGTCCGCAGGCAGGAAACCGCCTGGAAATACGCCTGCTCCTCCCCTTCCCACAGCGCCACCTGATCCCCGCTTGAAAGGAACACCGGGGCGGGAAAGCGGCCGGTCATCGATACGTGCCCCTCCCCGTCGGCCCGGCCTTGCGCCAGCGTTTCCCCCCGCGGCAGCGAACGCAGGGCATAGCTTTCCCCCGCCGTCAGGCCCGCCGCCGTCAGCGCCTGGCTGGCCCCCATTTCCCGGATGTAGCCCCACGCGCCCTGCCTGCCCCGCAGCAGGCGATAGCCCAGCTGATCCATACGCCGCTCCTCCTTCCTTTCCCTTCAGGTTATGCGCCCGCCCCGCCGCCGCATGCTTGCGCGAATCATGGATTTCCGGTATAATGAACGGGAGCAGAAAGAAAGGAGTTTGCCATGCATATCCTGATAACCAATGACGACGGCATCGATTCCATTGGCCTGAAAGCACTGGCCGACGTGGCCCTGCGCCGGGGCCACCGGGTGACCATTTCCGTCCCCCACGGCCAATGCAGCGCCAACAGCCAGCACATCACGCTGACCCATCCTTTGCTGGTGCACGAAATTTCCTGGCCCGGGGCCCGGGCCTTTTCCGTGGAAGGCACCCCCACCGACTGCGTGCGGGTGACCCCCGCCCTAATCGACAATGCGCCCATCGATTTTTGCCTGTCCGGCATCAATCAGGGGGAAAACGCCGGTTCCGCGGTGTATTACAGCGGCACGGTGGCCGCCGCCCGGGAAGCGGCCATGATCCACCTGCCCGCTATGGCGGTATCCATTCAGGTAGGGGCAGACGATGAAATGCGCGCCCATCTGGCTGAAACCGCCGTGGCCCTGGCCGAGCGTTTTTATCAAACGCCCCTGCCCCGCTTCTGCCTGATCAACCTGAACGCGCCCGCCCTGCCGGTAAAGCAGTGGAAGCCCATGAAGGTGTGCCCCCTGTCGCAGGCCTACTACCTGGACGGCTACGAAAAGCGGGTCAGCCCCCTGGGGCAGACCTACCTTTGGCTGGCGGCCAACGATACCTCCGGCGTGCCCATGGAGCCCGCCGAGCCGGGATCGGATTACGCATTTTTGCAGGATGGTCACGTGACCTGCACATTTTTAGGCGCATTTGGGGATCACAACCAACAATTTATGGAAAAAATGCAGGACTTTCTGAAATAATCTTGCATTTCCTTCCTGCTTTCTATATAATACTTCTTGTTGCCCTTGAGAGGGGAATAGGGGGAAAAAACATGGAAGGCAAGCAGGATCTGATCGAGCGGCTGAACCTGAGCGGCAAGCGGCTGAGCAAAAGCCACCGCCGCATCGCGGAATACATCGTGGCCCATTACGACAAAGCGGTATTCATGACCGCCGCCGCCCTGGGCGAAGCGGTGGAGGTGAGCGAAAGCACGGTGGTTCGTTTCGCCATGGCGCTGGGGTACGAGGGGTATCCCCAATTGCAGCATTCCCTGCAGGAGCTGGTGCGTCATCGCCTCACCGCCGTGCAGCGCTTTGAAATGACCAGCGATATCCGCCAGGAGGACGTGCTGCCCACGGTGTTCAAAACCGATATGCAGAATATCCGCCACACGGTGGATCAGATCGACACCCAGGCCTTTGCCGACGTGGTGGACCGGCTGCTGAAGGCCGATTCCATTTACGTGCTGGGGCTGCGCTCCGCCGCCCCGCTGGCCCAGTTTTTCGGGTATTACCTGCATTTTATTTTCGACGACGTGCGGGTGGTGGCCAGCGGTACCAGCGACGTATTTGAAACCATCTCCCGCATCCGCCCCACCGACGTGCTGATCGGCATCAGCTTCCCCCGTTATTCCAGCCGCACGGTGGAGGCCATGCGCTTCGCCCATCAGAGCGGCGCCCAGGTGATCGGCCTGACCGACGGGCCCATGAGCCCCCTGCACCGGGAGGCGGATATTTGCCTTTCCGCCCGCACGGATATGGCCTCCTTCGTGGATTCCCTGGTGGCCCCTCTGTCGCTGGTCAACGCCCTGCTGGTGGCCCTGGCGCTGCACAAGAAGGATGAATTGAACCGGCATTTTGAAAAACTGGAAGGAATCTGGGACGCATACAGTGTGTACATCAACCGGGAAAACCAATGAAGTGGTGGTGGTTGGCGGCGGCGCGGCCGGTATGCTGGCTGCGCTGTTTGCCGCGCGGAGCGGCGCAAAGGTGACCCTGCTGGAAAAAAACGAAAAGCTGGGCAAAAAGGTGTATATCACCGGCAAGGGCCGCTGCAACTGCACCAACCTGTGCGACGTGGAGGATTTTCTGCGCGAGGTGCCCCGGAATCCCCGCTTCCTGTACAGCGCCCTGCGCCTGATGGACCCGGAGGGCTTTTTGGCGCTGCTGAACAGCCTGGGCTGCGAAACCAAGGTGGAGCGGGGCCGCCGGGCTTTTCCGGTGTCCGACCACGCCAGCGACGTGACGAAGGCCCTGGAAAACGGCCTGAAAAACCAGGGCGTAGCCATCCGCTTCCGCGCGGAAGTAAGCAGGATCCTGACCGCCGGGGGCCAGGCATCGGGCGTGGCCTTGACAAGCGGCGAAACCCTGCCCGCCAACGCCGTGATCGTGTGCACCGGGGGGCTTTCCTATCCCTCCACCGGCTCCACCGGCGACGGGTACCGCTGGGCCCGGGAAACGGGCCACACCGTCACAGCGTGCCGCCCCTCCCTGGTGGGGCTGCGCACCCAGGAAGCCTGGCCCGCCCAATTGCAGGGGCTGACGCTGAAAAATATTTGCCTGAATGCCGCCGCTTGTGGTAAAATATTTTATTCCGGTCAGGGGGAATTGCTGTTCACCCACTACGGCGTTTCCGGCCCGCTGGCCATCGAATGCTCCGCCCACCTGCCGGATCAGGCGCCGGTCAGCGTCACGCTGGATTTGAAGCCGGGATTGACGGCGGAGCAATTGGACCAGCGCCTGCTGCGGGAATTCGCCGCGGCGGGAAAAAAACAATTGGCCACCGTGCTGCAGGGCCTGCTGCCCCAGCGCATGGCCGCCCTGCTGCCCGGCGTGCTGGGGGTCGATGGCAAAACGCCCTGCAGCCAGGTCAGCGGCAAAGCCCGGGCGCTGATCGGCACGCGCCTCAAGGCCCTGCCCCTGACGGTGACCGGCACCCAGGATTATAACGAAGCCATCGTCACCCGGGGCGGCGTGGATGTAAAGGCCCTGAACGCCGCTACCATGGAAAGCAAAAAGCTGCCCGGCTTGTATTTCGCCGGCGAGGTGATCGACGTGGACGCCCACACCGGCGGCTACAATTTGCAGATCGCCTGGAGCACCGGGGCCCTGGCGGGGAAAAGCGCCGGGGAGCGCCCGTAAGAATATCCGGCCAAGCCACGGCCGAAGGAGTCAAACGCCATGAATTATATCGTCCTGGACCTGGAGTGGAACCAGCCCATGTCTTATCACTCCCCTGCGTACAAGAGCGTGGGGGGCAAATTGCTGTTCGAATTGATTCAGATCGGCGCCGTCCGGGTGAATGAGCAGATGCAGGTGGTGGATTCCTTCAACCAGCTGATCCAGCCCCAGCATTACGTCAGGCTGCACCCCCGCATCGCCCGCATCACCCACATCGACCAGGATTCCTTAGCCGACGCGCCGCTGTTTCCCCAGGCCATCGCCGCCTTCGCCCAGTGGTGCGGCGAGGATTACGCCCTGCTCACCTGGGGCCCCGACGATATTTCGGTGCTGAACCAGAACATGACCTTTTTCCACTGCGAAACGCCCCTGTCGAAAATTTACGATTTGCAGAAATTATTCGGCGACGTGATCGGCCAGCCCAAGGACCGCAAGGGCCTGAAGGCCGCCATGGAGCAATTGGAAATCAACCCCGACGAGGAAAACATGCCCTTCCACAACGCCGTCAACGACGCCTACTACACCGCCCTGGTGTTCGCCAAGCTGCCGGAGCCCCAAAAGGTGCTCAATTACCCCCTGGCCCCCCGGAAGCTGCAGCATTTGGATAAGCGCAAGCGGGAAAACACCGCCATTTTGCGGGTGCGCTCCATGAAGGACGCCCTGAAGAGCAGCGCCGCCATGAATCCCCCCTGCCCCATCTGCGGCAAGCGCATGGAGGTGCCGGAGGGCTATGTGCAGCAGCGCAACGATCAGTATATGGCCCTGGCCGACTGCCCCCAGCACGGCCTGGTGTTCGTCAAATTGGCCTTTGGCAAGAACGACGAGGGCAAGCGGATCATGACCCGCAGCGCCGCCCTGTCCGACGAACAGAACAAGGCTTACGTGCACACCAAGCACCTGCAGTGGGCCCAGAAGATCGCCGCTCAGCAGGCCGCCCAGGAGGACTGATTCTTTTTCGGAGCCGCTTTGCGCCTTGAGGAGGCCGGGCGGCTTTCCTTTTCCCATTGCCATTTGTTTTTTCCGCCGTCATGCAAGGAGGTCGTTCCATGATTACCATCAAGTTGCTGGAAAAGGTGGGGAATTTCGAGCCCTACGTCACCGTGCAGAAGGTGATCGAAACCCTGGCGCCGGAGGCGCTGCCCACGGCGCTGGGCTGCTTCCGGGGCGGCAAGGCGCTGGAGCTGAATGAAAAGATCAGCGAATCCTGCCGGCTGCACCCCATCACCTTTCAAAACGAGGAGGGCCGCCGGATCTACGAGCGCTCGCTGCGCTTTGTGATGCTGCTGGCGGTGCGCCGGGTGCTGCCGGGGCGGCATGTGCGCATCGAGCATTCCATCGGCTACGGCGTGTACGCCCGCCTGCTGGAAGAGCCCCTGACCCAGGAAGCGGTGGACGCCATCGCGGCAGAAATGAAAAAAATCGTGGCCGACGATCTGCCCTTCACCCGGGAAAGGTGGACCCGGAATCAGGCCATCGATTACTTTTCCCGCGAAAACGAGCCCGATAAAACCCAGCTGCTGGCCTACCGCACCTTTGATCATTTCAACGTGTATCACTGCGGGGAAATGGCGGAATATTTTTACGGGGCCATGCTGCCCTCCACCGGTTATGTGAAGGCCTTCGGCCTCCGATTGCATCAGCCCGGCATGGTGGTGCAGATGCCCTCCCCCGCCGATCCCACGGCGCCCGCGCCTTACGTCAACCTGCCCAAGCATTTGAACGCCTTTGCCGAATCCAACCGCTGGTGCGACATCCTGGGCTGCATGAACGCCGCCGACCTGAACGATATGATCGTAGGCGGCAAATTGCCGGATTTCATCCGGGTCAACGAGGCGCTGCACGATCAATCCATCGCTCATATCGCCCAGGGCATCGCCGATCGGGGCGCCCGGGCCATTTTCGTGGCCGGTCCTTCCTCCAGCGGCAAAACCACCTTCGCCAACCGGCTGTGCATCCACCTGCGGGTGCTGGGCCTGCGCCCGGTGCTGATTTCCCTGGATGATTTCTATCTGGACCGGGATGTGCTGCCCCTGGAGGCGGACGGCAAGCCCGACCTGGAGGCCCTGTCTGCCCTGGACGTGCCGCTGCTGCGCGCCTGCCTGAGCGAGCTGCTGTCCGGGCAGGAAACCCGGATGCCCCGGTTCGATTTCACCGTCAGCAAGCGCTTCCCGGAGATGTATCCCTTAAAGCTGGAAAAGGATCAGATCCTGGTGATGGAGGGCATCCACGGCCTGAACCCCGCCCTGCATGAGGGCTTCGACCCCCAATTGCTGTGCAAAATCTACATCAGCGAATTGACCTGCCTGAACCTGGATCATCACAACCGCATCCGCACCACCGACGCACGGCTGCTGCGCCGCATCGTGCGGGATCACCAATTCCGCTGCACCCCGCCGGAGGAAACCCTGGCCATGTGGAACAGCGTGCGCCGGGGGGAGGAAAAATGGATCTTCCCCTACCAGGAGCAGGCCGATTTCGTGTTCAATTCCGCCCTGCATTACGAATTGCCGGTGCTCAAGCGCTACGCCTACGACCTGCTGCTCAATATCCCGGAAAGCGACCCGGTGTACCTGGCCTCCCGCCGGCTGGTGAAGATCCTGCATTATATCCTGCCCGCCACCGACGAAGCCATGCTGGATATCCCGCCGCTGTCGCTGCTGCGGGAATTTATCGGCGGGTGCACCCTGTATCTGTAAAAAAGAAGGATCAAAGCCGTGAGTAATCAAACCTCCCTGTGGGATCAGGCCCTGCCCCAGCCCCTGGCGGCGCGGCTGCGGCCCGAAACCATCGATGAAATCGTGGGGCAGCAGCACCTGCTGGAGCCGGGAAAGATCCTGCGCCGTATCATTGAGCAGGACGCCGTATCCAGCATGATTTTCTGGGGCCCGCCGGGCGTGGGCAAAACCACCCTGGCCACCGTGATCGCCCGCCAAACCAAGGCCAGCTTCATCGACTTTTCCGCCGTCACCAGCGGCATCAAGGAAATCCGCGCGGTGATGCAGCAGGCCGATCATAACCGGGCCTTCGGGGAAAAAACCATCGTGTTCGTGGATGAGATCCACCGCTTCAACAAGGCCCAGCAGGACGCCTTTCTGCCCTTCGTGGAAAAGGGCAGCATCATCCTGATCGGGGCCACCACGGAAAATCCCTCCTTCGAGGTCAACGGGGCCCTGCTGTCCCGGTGCAAGGTATTCGTGCTCAAGGCGCTGACGGAGGAGGATCTGTGCGTGCTGCTCCGCCGCGCCCTCACCAGCCCCCAGGGCTTCGGGCACCAGACCGTCGATATTGCCGACGACGTGCTGCGCCTGATCGCCGCCTTTGCCAACGGCGACGCCCGCACCGCCCTGTCGACCCTGGAAATGGCGGTGCTCAACGGCGATCTCAAAGGCGCCACGATCCACGTGACCCAGGAGATCGTGGAGCAATGCACCTCCCGCAAATCCCTGCTGTACGACAAAAGCGGCGAGGAACACTACAACCTGATTTCCGCCCTGCACAAATCCATGCGCAATTCCGACCCCGACGCGGCGGTGTACTGGCTGGCCCGAATGCTGGAAGCGGGGGAAGACCC
This sequence comes from Clostridia bacterium, assembly GCA_017470945.1. Taxonomy (GTDB): domain Bacteria; phylum Bacillota; class Clostridia; order Christensenellales; family Aristaeellaceae; genus RUG563. Next base: position 8,775 of record JAFUXH010000009.1, read on the forward strand.
CCTGTACGTGGCCCGGCGGGTGACCCGCTTCGCCAGCGAGGATGTGGGCCTGGCCGATCCCCGGGCCCTCGAAATCGCCGTGGCCGCCTACCAGGCCTGCCACGCCATCGGCATGCCGGAATGCAGCGTGCATCTGACCCAGGCCGTGGTGTATATGAGCCTGGCCCCCAAATCCAACGCCCTGTACGTGGCCTATGAAACCGCCAAGCAGGACGCCCTGCGCCAGCTCAGCGAACCGGTGCCCCTGCACATCCGCAACGGCGTGACCAGCCTGATGCGGGATATCGGCTACGGCGCGGGTTATCAATACGCCCACGACACCAAGGAAAAATTGACCGATATGCGCTGCCTGCCCGATTCCCTGCTGGGCAAGGAATATTACCTGCCCACCGATCAGGGCGTCGAAAGCCGGTATAAAGAACGGCTGAACCAGATCAAGCAATGGAAAAAGGAGCGGGAAAACAAATGACGATGGATGGGCCCATTCTTCCGGACGGTGAATTTACGGTAAACGAAATGCTGCGCATGCAGCAGGCGCTGCAGGATCAATACCGGCAGATCTGGGAAGGCATCTCCCCCGCTATCGGGCAAAATAAGCTGCTGTGGATGGTGGGGGAAATCGGCGAAGTGATCGACATCGTCAAGAAAAACGGCGGTGAAAACGCCAGCCGGGATCCCGCGCTGCGCAGCCGGCTGACGGAAGAAATGTGCGACGTGCTGATGTATTTTTGCGACACGCTGCTGTGCTACGGCATCTCATCCCAGGAGCTGAAACGCGCTTACGTTGAAAAATTTCAACGTAATATGAAGCGATGGTAAATACGCGGCGGCGCGCGCCCTTCCTGCACAACAAATATTTTCCGAAAATAATTGATCGCCTCCTTGCGCACAATAGCCGCGAGGAGGCGATTCCATTGAAAAAGATTTGGTTGCTCTTGCTGCTGCTCGTGGCGGCGGCCATGCTGGCCGGGTGCGCCAGCAACGCGGATACCCTGACTTCCCCCCAGCCCAACGTCACAGGCCTGATCGATTCCATCCTGCCTGACATGACCGACAACGTGGGCGTGAGCCCCACCCCCGGCGCGGCGCCTACCGACGATCCCACCATGCCGGCGGCCGGCATTGAAACCGTCGAGGACGCCAAGGCCCGTTCCCAGGCCATGGAAGAGGCCATCGAAAAGCTGAGCGAGGTAGAGGACGCCTGGGTGGTCGCCACCGGCCACACCGCCCTGGTGGGGCTGAAATTTACCAGCCAGTATCAGGGCGAAGTCGATGAGCGGATGCAGAAAATGGTGCTCACCCGGGTGCAAACCGTGGAAAAGGGTGTCACCGGCGTGGCCGTCACCGACCAGGATGAGCTGGTGACCCGCATCCAGGGCCTGGCCAACACCCTGAAGGACGCCGCCAATCTGTCCGCCGTCACCGCGCAGGTGGAGGAGCTGGCCCAGGAAATCAAGGTTTATACCGAATGATTTCCCTGCCCCGGCTCAGGCGATGGATGATGCTGGGCGTGCCCGCCTGGCTGGCCGCCGCCCTGACCGGAATCCCCTGGCTTCCGCCCGTCGCCCTGCTGCTGTGGATGGCCCTTGGCGTGTGGATCGGCAGATCAGGCGCCGCGCTGCATCCCCGGAAAAAACGGCCGATCCTGCATCGGCTGTTTTTTTCCTGGGCGGCGGCCGGCCTGACCCTGACGCTGCCCTCCGCCCTGCTGCAAAGGTGGGCGGGCGATCTATCCCCTGTGACCGCCCATTTGATCTCCGCGGGCAGCAGCTGCCTGGCCGCTGTCGCAAGCGAACGGGCGCTGACAATCCGTTTCCCGCCCCGGATCGGCTGGACCGCCGGGATACTTCTGACGATTGGAATCTATTGGCTATTCAGGTAAAAACCAGCGGGGCCTTTGCGGCCCTGGCTGCAATCAAACCATTCGCAAGAACGCAAGATCACCACGGCGGTGCATCCTTGCGTCCTTGCTTTCTTTTATCCCTTATGATATGATGAAAGCGTGAAATCGGGATTTTGTGGAGGAGAACAAGACGCAATGCTTCTTGTCAAAAACTTGGAAACGCCAAGATTGATAATTCGTTCTTGGCAGAAATCCGATAAGGACTTTACGCTGTCTCTATGGGGAGACAAAGAAAACGGGAAATATATGAGCGATCCGATCCGTGAGAATATGGATGAAGCGTATCTCAAATGTGTCGATGAGATGGAAGATAACTCCGAGGGGTATTATCTGCTTGCCGAATGGAAAAAAGATGGTTCACCTGTCGGTACCTGTTGCATATTCCCCGAAAACGGGAATTACGATATTGGGTATTGCATCTCAAAAGACCATTGGAAGGAAGGTCTTGGAACCGAAGTGATCGATGCCATCATCCGCTGGGTTAAGGCGGAAGGCGGCAAGTCCATCACGGGCGAAGTGGCAGATATCAATCTTGCATCGGTTGCGCTTCTTCACAAATTTGGGTTTTGCGAAGACAGAAAAACGCGCTATAAAAAATGGGGAGAAGAAACCTATTTTGATGCTCATTACTATAAGCTGAACTTAGAGTAAGTATTTAATCCGCACAGTCAACTTCCAGTTTATCGCTTTTTGAACGCAGCCCCTTCGACGCATCCCCGGGATTCTGATGGGAAACAATCGCTGTCCGCGAGAAGCGCAGGATACGCCCAGCAAGCTGCCGGAGAAAAGAAAATGAAAGAAACGGTTCAGGGGAAAGATTGTTTTCCACTGAACCGTTTTTTCGTATTCCCGGCGGCGCTGGATGCTTCGTATCCTGCCCGTAACAGCGACACACAAGCTTGTTTAGCAAGGCCCGCCCCATTCGCAAGCGCCGGGTGCAGGGAGGGCTACCTCCCTGGCGGGAGCCTGATGGCAGCGCCCTCAGCGTGCTCACTCCGCCGGCAGCTTCTCCGCCGTTTCGCCCAGCAGCCCCAGATCCCACAGCAAACTGCTGGTGAGGTACTTATCCCGGATCTCCCGGCTGCCCTTCAGGGCGTCGATGGTATCCTTGCGCGTCAGGTGCAGATCCTTGGGCGTCAGGGGCATCCCGCAGGCGGCCATCAGGCCGTACACCTGATCCCGGGTGGGCAATTCCTCCCGAATGATGCGGCGGATCTCATCCCAATGCGCCACGATGCGCTGCAAATGCCGCTGCTGGGTTTCGGGGCGGTTCTTGCCCACCTTCTTTTCGATCTCCAGAATGGAGGGCGCGATGGGCCCGAAGATCTCCCGCATGGTATGTTCCCAGGCTTCGGGCGAAAACTGCTCCATGGCCCGGCGGGCCCGTTCCACGTCGACGGTATCGATATTCAGCATATGCTCGTAAATCCACAGCACCAGCAGGGTACCCACGCCCACCTGGATGCCGTGCAGATCGCTGGGCACGCCCCGCTGCAGGGCCTGCATTTCCCAGATGTGGCTGAAATAATGCTCCAGCCCGCTGGCGGGACGGCTGATTTCTGCAAAGGCCATTGAAATGCCGCTGATCACCAGGCCCTCCAGCACGGCCTTCAGGGCCTCGGGCTCCCGCCGCATCAGGCCGTCGGCGTGATCCACGATATTTTTCAGGCACGCGCGCACCATGCCGGCGATTTCTTCACAGTAAGGATCATCATACACGATATGGCTGATGCGCCATTCGCAGATGGACACATACTTGGCCAGCATATCCCCCAGCCCGGCCTGCAGCATGATATCCGGCGCGGTGGCCAGGATATCGGTATCGGCGATGATGGCCTCCGGGCAAGCGTTGTACAGGCTGACCTTGATATGGTTCTGGATCATGGAGGCGGAATTGGAGCAGTAGCCATCCATCGACGGGGCGGTGCATACCACCATGCTGGTCAGGCCGCAGGCGTGGGCCATTACCTTGCAGCAGTCGTTGATGACGCCGCTGCCCACGGCCACGATCACGTCGCACCGCGGGTCAAAGGCCATCGTCAGGGCCCCCATGGCGTACTCATCGGGCTCCATTTTCCCTTCCCGGAAGGGAAACACGAAATCGCTGTGGGGAATGCCGGCATCATCCAGCACCTGCTTGACTTTCCGCCCCGCGGCCGCTTCGGTGTTCTGATCGCTGACCACGAAGGGCCGCGCCCGGCCCCGGGCCTTCAGCGCCTCCGGCAGGCAGGCAACCACCCCCGGCCCCGCCTGAAAATACCTGAGCTGGCACGTGTGCACCTTGCCGCAGCTGCACGGGATGCCCCCCTCCCGGGTCAATTCCGCCAGCGTCATATCCGCCAAATGCTTTTCCATGGTCATTTCTCCTCTCCATCGTCTTCCCGGCCGCCCAGGGCGTATACGTCCTTCAGGGCGGGATACAGGCGCTTGTACAATGCATAGGTCTTTTCGCACGCCGCCGTGTGGGCGGGCACCGGGGCGAATTCCCGCTCCGTTCTCAGCACGGCCACCGCTTCCTCCGCCGACTGAAACCACCCCAGGCCCAGCCCGGCGATCAGCGCCGCGCCATACGCGCCGCCCTCCGCCGCGGCGGACACCGTGCGCACCGGCAGCCCGAAGATATCAGCCTGCATCTGCAAAAACAAATCGCTGGCCGCCCCGCCGCCGGAGGCCACGGCCCCCCGCACCGGTGCGAAGGCGCGATAAATATCCACGATCTGCCGCAGGGAAAACACAATGCCCTCCATGACCGCCCGCACCAGATCGGCCTGGGTGGTATTCAGGCTCATGCCGTACAGCACGCCCCGGGCGTTGGGATCAGGATAGGGGCACCTTTCGCCGGACAGATAGGGGGCAAACACGATGCCCCGGGCCCCGGGCGGCGATTGCCGGGCCAGATCGGTCATCAGGTCGAAGGCGTTTTTCCCCGTCCGCTCCGCCTCCAGCAGCGCGTCCCGGCACAATTGATCCCGGAACCAACGCAGCGCGCCGCCGGCGGTCTGGGTCGCGCCGAAGCTCATGTAGGATCCCGGGGTGACGCCGCAGAACATCTGCAGCTTTCCCTCGGGGTTCAGGGTGTACTTTTCAAAGCCCATGGACACGTTGCCCGCCGTGCCGATCACCGCGCCCACCGTGCCCTCCCGGATCAGGCCGGAGCCGAAGGACTGCACCACCGCGTCGCCCCCGCCCAGGAAGCAGGGCGTGCCCGGCAAAAGCCCGGTGGCCCGGGCGGCCTCCCCCGTCACGGTGCCGGCGGGATCAACGGATTCCCCGGTAGGCGGGAAAATGCCCCGGGGCAGGGCCAGGGCGTCGATCAGGTCCCAGCGCCACACCCGGCCGCGGGTGTCGAACAAGCCGGTGCCGGAGGCCTCCGACACATCCATGGCGATGCGCCCGGTCAGGCAGAAGCGCAGATAATCCTTGGGGCACAGAAACGCCGTCATGGCCCCGAAATGATCGGGCTCCTCTTCCCGCAGCCACAATAGTTTCCCGCCGGTATAGCCGGTCAGCATCACGTTGTTGGTCCGGGCGATCAGGGCATCCCGCCCTCCGGCCGCCGCTTCGATTTCATCACATTGGGCCTGGGTGCGCTGATCGCACCACAAAATGGCTTTGCGGATCACCCGGCCCTGGCCATCCAGCGGCACCAGGCCGTGCATCTGGCCGGAAAAGGCAATGCCGGCGATCTGTTCCGGCCCGACGCCCGGCGTATCCATCACCTGGCGGATGCTGGCAAAGGCGGCGTCGACCCACCAGGCGGGGTCCTGCTCCGCCCAGCCGGGCCGGGGCGTTTCCAGGGGGTACCCCCGAGTGGCCCGGGCCAGCACGCGGCCCGCCCGATCCACCAACACGCATTTGGCCCCCGACGTGCCGATATCGATGCCCATCAAATACATACGCCGCTCCTCCGTTCCCCGGGATCCTGCCGATGCCGGATGTTTCTATTCGCGCGTCAGAACCGGAACACGATCCCCACCACCGCCGACAGGGCGATGAAGATCACCGGGCTCCATTTCAATTTCCGCTGGCCGATAAAGATCAAAACGGCCAGGATCAACGCCTTCCAGATGAACAGGTCGCCGATATTGCCGGTGGCGGCGAAGGCGTCCAGATTGACCAGGGCCACCTTGGCCACGTTCAGCCCCGCCGCGGTGATCATGGCGATGGAGGCGGGCCGCAAACCGTAGAACGCCCCATCCACCAGCCGGTTGCCGCGGAATTTATTCAGGAACTGGGCGATGATGAGGATCACGATCACCGAAGGCGCGGCCAGGGCCAGCGTGGCCAGGATGCCCCCCGGCACCCCCGCCGTTTTGAACCCGGCATAGGTGGACATGTTGATGCCGATGGCGCCGGGGGTGGATTCCGAAACGGCGATCATATCGGCGATATCGGCGTGAGTGAACCAGCCGGTGGCGTTGCTCATTTCATACAGGAAGGGCAGCGTGGCCAGGCCGCCGCCCACGGAAAACAGGCCGGTCTTGGCAAATTCCAGCATCAATCTCAACAGCGTCATGGCGCTTCACCCGCTTTCTTGCCCGCCTTGCGGTTTTTCATCATGGAGGCAATGATACCCGCCGCCCCGGCCAGGATGACCAGCACCGCCGCCGGGATCTTCACCGGCAGCACGCCCGAAAAGGCGTTCAGCACGAAGATGATCAGATACAGGGCCAAGGTGAAGGCGTCCACCACCGATTTTTTCCACAGCCGCAGCACGGCCTGCACGATCAGCACGCACACGCACACCCGGATGCCGGCAAAGGCGTGCTGGATCACCTCCAGCTGGGCGAAATTGGTCAGGAACGCGGCGATGATCAGGATGATGACGATGGGCCCGGACAAAAAGCCAACCGTGGCGGCCAAAGCCCCCTTCGCGCCGTCCCGCTTTTCCCCGATGAAGGTGGATACGTTCAGCGCGATGATGCCGGGCGTGCACTGACCGATGGAAAAGTAATCCCGCAGATCGTCCATGGTGGTCCAGTGCCGCTTATCCACCAATTCCCGCTCCAGGATGGGCAGCATGGCGTAGCCGCCCCCGAAGGTGACGCAGCCGATTTTGGCAAACGTCCAATATAAATCCAGCAATGTGTTCATGGTCAAGAAACTCCTTTTGTACCAATTCCATGTGTTTCATATATATTATACAATAAAGTGCGCCGCTTGTCTCTATCCCTAAGGGAATAATTTTTCGTTCCGGCGCTTTGACGGGGCGACGCCCCAAAAAGGGGCATAAAAAGGGCAAAATTGTATATGTTTTGCATTTCTTCCACTAAAAACTTGCAAAAAAACCCGGAAAAAGGTATCATGATTCCATTCCAACGTTTACTTGCGACGAGAAATGGAGATGAATTCAATGAAAAAAATGTTGGCATTGGTCCTGGTTCTGATGTTGGCGCTGCCCGTGGCCGCGCTGGCGGACGATAAGCCCGTCATCAAGATCGGCGTGTTCGAACCCTCCTCCGGCGATAACGGCGCCGGCGGCAAGCAGGAAGTGCTGGGCGTGGAATACGCCAATTACCTGAAGCCCACCGTCACCATCGGCGGCACCGAATACCAGGTGCAGCTGGTGAACGTGGATAACCAGTCCGATTCCTCCAAGGCCGTCACCGCCGCCCAGGAATTGGTCAGCGCGGGCGTGGCCCTGGTGCTGGGCTCCTACGGCTCCGGCGCTTCCATGGCCGGCGGCGACGTGTTCCAGGCGGCTGAATTGCCCGCGATCGGCCTGAGCTGCACCAACCCCAGCGTGACCACCCTGTGCGATTACTACTGGCGCATCTGCTTCACCGATCCCTTCCAGGGCCGCACCATGGCCAACTTCGCCAACAGCCAGGGCGCCAAGAAGGCCTATGTGCTCACCATGCTGGGCGAGGATTACGGCAACGGCCTGGGCCATTACTTCACCGAAGCCTTCGAAGCGCTGGGCGGCGAAGTGATTGCCGAAACCTTCCCGGAAGGCACCAGTGATTTCACCGCTTACCTCAATAACGCCGTCAACGCCGGGGCCGAAGCCGTGTTCGCCCCCTGCGCCACCACCTACGCTTCCCTGATCATCGATCAGGCCGCTTCCCTGAACGTGACCTTCCCCCTGATGGCCGGCGATACCTGGGAATCCTCCGTGATCCTGGACGCCGCCAAGGGCAAGAACGTGGAAGTGTATGTATCCACCTTCTTTGATGAAAACGACGCCGACGCCGGCGCCGCCGCCAAGGAATTCGTGACCGGCTTCAAGGCCTGGCTGAACGATAACGCCGATAAGAAGAACAACAACGGCGGCAACGACATCGTGGCGGCCGTATCCGCCCTGGGCTTCGATGGCTACAACGTGGCCCTGGCCGCCCTGGAAGCCGCCGGCACCACCGAATCCGCCGCCCTGGTGGACGCGCTGAACGCCCTGACCTACGACAACGCCGTGACCGGCGTCATCGTGTTCGACGAGATCGGCGACGCGAAGAAGGACGTGGCCTACATTAAGCAGGCCAACACCGAGACCGGCGCCTCCTTCGACTTTGTGAAGATCCAGACCATCGCCGAGCTGTGATGCTCTGATCGGACCTGAATAAAACATGTGGGAAGCGAACCTGCGTCTTTTCGTGGGTTCGCTTCCCGGTTTATCAGTTTGAAACGGAAAGGCGGATCCCGGCATGTTTGATAAGATCTTGCCCTATCTGCTGGCGGGCATTTCCGTGGGCGGTCAGTACGCGCTGATCGCCGTGGGCTATACCATGGTCTACGGCATTTTGCGCCTGATCAATTTCGCCCACGGCGATATTTTCACCGCGGCGGGCTTTTTTATGGTGTATCTGACGGCGTCGCTGCCCATGAGCGTCTCCATCCCCCTGGTGGTGGCGCTCACGGTGGCGCTGGGCTTCGTGCTGGAAAGGGTGGCCTATAAGCCCCTGCGCACCGCGCCCCGCATGTCTGTCATGATTTCCGCCATCGGCGCGTCCTACCTGATGCAAAACCTGATGTGGTACGTCACCGGCGGCCTGGCGAAGCAATACCCCGTGCTGCCCTGGCTCAGCGACAGCGTGCAGATCGGGTCGGCCTCCACCAAGGTGGTTTCCATCGTGACCCCCATCCTGACGCTGATCCTGGTGATCGCCCTGGTGATGCTGATCCGGCACACCAAGATCGGCATGGCCATGCGGGCGGTTTCGGTGGATTTTGAAACGTCCCAGCTCATGGGCATCCGCATCAATTCCGTCATTTCCATGACGTTCGTCATCGGCTCCGCCCTGGCGGCGGTGGGCTCCATGCTGTTTTTCACCAGCTATTCCACCGTCACCCCCACCGTGGGCGCCATGCCGGGGCTGAAAGCCTTCGTGGCGGCGGTGTTCGGCGGCATCGGCTCCATCCCCGGGGCGGTGATCGGCGCGTTCATTATCGGCATTGCCGAAAACCTGATCAAAGCGGCGGGCTATACCGCGTTTTCCGACGCGTTTACCTTCGTGCTGCTGATCGTGGTGCTGCTGTTCAAGCCCACAGGCCTGTTCGGCGAAGCCGCGGCGGAGAAAGTGTGAGGTGCGGACGATGAAAAAAATGTCGAAGCTGCGGCTGCTGATCATCCTGTTGGCGGTGGCGCTGATCTATGTGGGCGCCTGGTACGCCGAAAAAAGCATGGGCACCAATTCCATGCTGGTCACCGTGCTGAAAAAAGGCGCGGTGTACGCCCTGATCGCCGTATCGATGAACCTGCTCAACGGCTTTACGGGCCTGTTCTCCCTGGGGCAGGCGGGGTTCATGCTGGTAGGCGCGTATGTATACGCCGTATTCACCATTCCCCTGAAGCGCCACGCGGCGGTGTATCAGTATTACAACGGCGGTATCATCCAATTTGAGCTGCCGCTATTGGTGGCCCTGGTGCTGGCCGGGGTGGTGGCGGCGGTATTGGCGGCCCTGGTGGGGCTGCCGGTGCTGCGGCTCAAAAGCGATTACCTGGCCATCGCCACCCTGGGCTTTGCCGAAATCATCCGCGCCGTGGTGCAGTGGGACAGCTTGGGCCCCGTCACCAACGGCTCCAACCTGCTGAAAACCTACCCCACCTTCAGCAGCACCAAGATCCTGGGCACCACGGTGCTGTTTCCCTTCATCGTATCGGGGGTGTGCATCGGGCTGATCCTGCTGATCATCAATTCTACCTACGGCCGGGCCTTCAAGGCCATCCGGGATGACGAGGTGGCGGCGGAGGCCATGGGCATCAACCTGTTCCACCACAAAGAAATGGCCTTTGTGATCAGCTGCTTCTTTGCCGGCGTCGGCGGGGCGTTGCTGGCCATGTTCCAAGGCACGGTGCAGGCCAATTCCTTCAAATCGGCCATGACCTATGATATCCTGCTGATGGTGGTCATCGGCGGCATGGGGTCGATCAGCGGCAGCGTGATCGCTTCCTTCCTCTATATCGCGTGCAGCGAATGGTGGCTGCGGTTCCTGGACAACGAAATGATGATCGGCACGTTCCAGGTGCCGCTGCTGCGTTCCGGGTTCCGGATGGTAGTTTTCTCCGTGGTAATCATGGTGGTGGTGCTGTTCTTCCGCCGGGGCATCATGGGGGATCGGGAACTGTGGGATCTGCGCCTTCCCAGGCGTAAGGCCGGAAAGGGGGCGGGCCGATGAGTAAGAACGTGCTGCGGTTGGAAAACATCACCATGCAGTTTGGCGGCGTGGTGGCCATTCACGATCTATCGATGGAAATCAACGAGGGCGAAATCGTCGCCCTGATCGGCCCCAACGGCGCGGGCAAAACCACGGCGTTCAACTGCATCACCGGCGTGTACGAGCCCACCAACGGCGCGGTGTATTTCAACGACAAGCTGATCGCCGCCAACCACCCCCGGGGCAAAATGAAGCGGATGTACGCCGGCACCGACCCGGAAAAATTCGCCCATATGCGCGTGCAATTAACGCCGGACCAAATCACAAAGCTGGGCATCGCCCGCACGTTCCAGAATATCCGCCTGTTCAAAAGCCAAACGGCCTTTGAAAACGTGCTGATCGCCACCCATCTGCGCCGCACCAGCAACATTTTTTCCGCCACGTTCCGCCTGAACCACAAAGAAGAAAAGCGCAACCGGGAGCGGGCCATGGAATTGCTGGACATCGTGGGCCTGAAGGATATGGCCCAGGAAAAGGCCACGTCGCTGCCCTACGGCATGCAGCGGCGGCTGGAGATCGCCCGCGCCCTGGCCACCCAGCCCACCCTGCTTTTGCTGGATGAGCCCGCCGCCGGCATGAACCCCCAGGAAACGCTGGAATTGGGCGAATTCATCCGGAAAATCAAAAACGATTTCCATCTGACCGTGTTCGTCATCGAGCACCACATGGATCTGGTCATGGGCATTTCCGATCGGATCTACGTGATCGAATTCGGCAAACAGATCGCCCATGGCACACCCCACGAGATTCAAAATAACCAGGCGGTCATTGACGCCTATCTGGGAGGGAATGACGAATGAGCCTGCTGTATATCAAGGATCTGAAGGTGAGCTACGGCGGCATCGAGGCCATCAAGGGCATCAGCCTGACCGTGGAAAAGGGCGAGATCGTGACCCTGATCGGCGCCAACGGCGCGGGCAAATCCACCACGCTGCGGGCCATTTCCGGCCTGGTGCCCATCAAGGAGGGCACCATCACCTACGACGGGCAGGTGATCAGCGGCCAGAGCCCGCAGAAAATCGTATCCGAGGGCATCGGCATGGTGCCGGAGGGCCGCCGGGTGTTCCCCAACCTGACGGTGCTGGAAAACCTGAAAATCGGCGCGTACCTGCGCAAGGATGATTTGACCCCCGATATCGAGCACGTGTATCAGCTGTTCCCCCGGCTGCGGGAAAGATCCTGGCAGCCGGCGGGCACCCTGTCCGGCGGCGAGCAGCAGATGCTGGCGGTGGGCCGGGCCATGATGATGCGGCCCAAGCTGCTGATGATGGACGAGCCCTCCCTGGGCCTGGCGCCCCTGGTGATCCGGGATATTTTCAGGATCATCGAAAAGCTGCATGAGGAAGGCATCACCATCCTGCTGGTGGAGCAAAACGCCAACGCCGCCCTGCGCATCGCCGATTCCGCCTACGTGCTGGAAACCGGCAGCATCGGCATGCACGGCACCGGCCGGGAACTGCTGGATAACCCCCAGGTGAAGGAAGCGTACCTGGGCAAAAGCAAAAACGCGACGTGACGGTCGAAATAACCATAGAAAAATCTTGCAAACAAAATCGCACGGATGCACCGAAAAACGCACCCGTGCGATTGATTTTTACTGATACTCGTTACTCCTCATTCCTCATGCCGGGCAATCAGGGGCCGGACATCGGGCCGCTCCAGGCGAAGAACGCAGTCGTTGATCTGCACATCCTGGGCATAGCGGATACAGAAGGCCGCGCCGGAGGAGAGACCATGTTGATCATATTCCGGATACACTGTGCCGATATCGTGCGGCGCGGGCGGGACGTCGGCATACCCGCCGGGCAGGGTGAAATCGCTTTCGGCAATGACGACCCGCCGGATGGGATTGACCTGGGGATCACCGATGATCAGGCTTTCATAGATGGTTTTGCACCGGCTGAAGGCGTAGGGCTTTTGATAAGACACACGCCGAATGGTTATATCCTCCATTTCGCTTTGGCGCTGGGGGAATCCCGTGGCGCGCCGGTTCCGGCGGCCGATGGTCAGGTACAGCGGCCCACCGCAATCGGTCATATCAATCTGTTCCAGCCGCACGTTCCGAATGCTGGCCCCATCCACCGTTTCCAGCGCGATGCCGCAGCGATTCACATTTTTCACGATGCAGCGGCGGATCAGGATATTTTCGGCACAGGCGTAGGAATCGGTGCCGATTTTGATGCCGCTGGCCAGAGATTGAATCACCAATTCATCGGCGAAAAGATTCCTGCAGCCCATCCGGTCGGCAGTTTTCAGGCAAAAGCCGTCATCCCCCGCCATGATGCGGCAGCGGCGCACCGTGATATCGGTGCAATCTACCGGATCGATGCCGTCCCGGTTGGGGGTGTTCATGCAGTCCAGATCCAAATGCTCCATCACGATCATCCGGCTGGAGAGGGGCACCACCGTCCAGAACGCTGCGTTGCACAATCGCAGGTCCCGCGCCTGGATATCCTGGCTGTAGGCAATATACAGGTGATCGGGCCGGGCGGCGAAGGGCCGGTTGTCGCTGGCAGGATCATTCAATTTGAAGCGGCAGCGGCCATTAGCGTTCAGGAGCCCCCCGCCGGTGACGCGCACATTCCGCACATGCTCCCCATAGATCAGCGCGCGGCCCAGCTGCCGGACAGCGCACAGGTTCTCCCCCGGCGACAGGAGGGGATAGGCTTCAAAATCAGGAGCGGCTAACAATTCGGCTGTTTCATCCACCCACAGGGTCACATCGTCGGTCAGCCGGAGCATGCGGCTGAGGAAGATCCCCTCCCGCAGCAGCACCGTGCCGCCGGTGTACGCTGCCGCGTTCAGCGCCTTTTGAATGGCCTGCGTATCCAATGCAATACCGTCGCCCGCCGCCCCAAAAGCCCGCGGATCGAACAGGGGGCCCGGGGGAAGCAGGCTGAAACGCTGCCTGTCCCAGACACGCAAGGTGTGTAAATCGAGATCCCCGGCGAAAACCAGCTGGGCCGCGTCACAGCCCTCCCCCGCCAGAGCAAAATCCCGCGCCCGGCAGGCCCCGTCCACCACCACACTGAAGGTACGCGCGGCAAAATCCAGCGTCAGGGCGAGGTGGTACCAGTTTCCGGCAGGGTAATACTGCCAGGGGGCCAGTCCCTCCACGATGCGCCGCCACTGGCCGCCATCGGAAATATACAGGTTGTTGCAATACATCGCTACCTTCAGCAGGGTGCGGCCTCGCCTGTCCCGCACCTCCGGCAGCAGCGTCGGCGCCGCGCCGTTGGGCCGGACCGTGATTTCGATACGGGCCTCGCCTTCGATGGCCGGGAAGGGATACGCTGCCATGCCATCTATGTGCAGGCAGGACTCCAATGCTCGATGGGAAAAAGGCGCAACGGTACCGACGGCGCGCAGCGCGGTGGGCAGGGCGTCAAAGGCTGCGTCCACACAGGGCACGTCGGTCTGATCCTGCCAATCCAGGCGGTCCAGCAACGCTTCGCTGTCATTACCGACACGAATGATAAGCTCCTCCACCGTGGCGCAGCGGCTGGGCACCTCCGCCGCAGGCCGGCAATTGATCCAGATTTCGCAGTGCTGCCGCCGGGGAAAGCGCTTGAAGGCCACCACAAATTCGCCGTCCAGCGGATCCCCCAGGGGCGTACCGTTCGCCAGGGTGGCGCGCTTGTTGGACAGCAGGATCGATACGTCGTCGAGCGTTACGCTTACGCTGCCCGATACGACGGTCAGGGCCGCTTCCGCTTGATCCTGGCCGGTGGTTTCCGCATGACAACGCAGGCAGCCGCCGTCTGCAATGCGCACGTGCTTTCGCCGGGGCTGATCGGCCCAAGGCCGCACGGTCACCGCGCCGTCGCAGGCATAACCCGCCGGGGCACTGCCTGTGGGTAAGGCGTTGAAGCAGTCATGCACATACCAGGCGCAGGGGATGGAAACGTGCCTTTCCGTCACCGGGAACGCGGGAAACGCGGGCACATCCGCCGGCGCATCGGCATCCGCTGCCCGGGCAATCACAAAGAAATGCCGCCCCGGTCCGGAAAAACCGGGAATATGTACCTGGGCCCCCGCGTCATATCGGCGCAGGAACAGGCGGTAAACCGTTTCCGTGCTGGTAACGACAGTCCAATCGGTTTGGGAAAAACCGGTCAGGAACGACGCGTCTGCCTGTCCGTCCAGCGCTACGTAGATTTCCGCCGTGCGCTCCACAAAAAAATCCACTTCCTGCTTGTCATCAAAACCACAGGACGCGGAATCGTAGGTGACGATATAATCGCAGCCCAGCAAAGCGTCCGGCATATCCGTGATACGGATATCGGCGTTGGAATAAACGGCCTTGCCCGGAGCCAGGTCCGCCTGCATAAAATACCAGCCACTGGTATCCCAGGGGGCAACGAAACGGCTGATCACCGGCCTTTGGGGCAGCATGTCCAGCATGCGCATGATCCTCCTTCGAAAAATCTTCCCATTTATTGTAGTGTGCCCGGGCAGATTTGTCAATCTTTGGCAATGATATAGGGATGCGTACAGCCTGCCGCTCCATTTGGGTATGAATGGATGCGCAGGCAGGGTTGATCCAATAAAAAAATCAGCGCCTGAGCAGCCCGGCGCTGATTATCCAGCCGTTTCCTTCCTTGTCCGCGATGCGGGCAAAAGATAGAGGAACGGCGTTTTGTGGAGGCTGGGTGCCCATATACGAGCTTCCTCCACAAAAGTTCGTATAAGGTGAATATGGTGGAGGTGAGGGGAATCGAACCCCTGTCCGAAGATTCAGCAGCATAGTTTTCTCCGAGCGCAGGCAGGGTTTTCACATTCCCTCCCCCGCACGCCCCCTGCCGGGCTGGCGGGTTCAGTAGCTTCATGGTGCCGGGCTATGGCAAAGCTTACATAGCCCCGTTCCCTACATCAATGACGCAGGTGGGCTGAGCCGTAGGCGCTCAGTGCCGACGCGCTGCACTTAGGCAGCGAAAGCGTACTGATTGTTGTCAGTTAATTTTAAGTTCCCCGTTTTTACGCGGCCAGGGTCCGCGGCTCGCTTACCATGCCCCCGACGATCCCCGTCGAAACCAGTGCACCCCCATGAAATGATTTGTTGCGTTGCGACGCTTCCGCTGATTGGCGGACGCCCCGCGGGCCGCCGCCCGGTCAATCCCCCCGGTTGTTGGTGCGCACCATGCGGGCCATATCCCGCTTCACGTCCCGCTCGGCCATGCTGGCCCGCTTATCGTGCAGATGCTTGCCCACGCATACCCCCAGGTTCATTTTCATCCGGCCGTCCTTCAGGTATACGTCCAGCGGCACCAGGGCATACCCCTGACGCTGCACCTGAGCGCCTAATTTCCGGATCTCGCTCTTATGCAGCAGCAGCTTTTTGGGCCGCATGGGGTCGGTATTGAAGATATTGCCCTGCTCGTAGGGGCTGATGTGCATGCCCTGCACGAACACCTCGCCGCCCTTGACGATGGCATAGCTTTCCTTCAGGTTCACCCGCCCCTGGCGCATGGATTTCACTTCCGTGCCCTTCAGCTCGATGCCGCACTCGATGCTTTCCTCCACAAAGAAATCGTGGCGGGCCTTCCGGTTTTGAGCAATGGGCTTGACGCCGATTTTTTTCGCCATGGGCGCGCCTCCTTTCCTGGATGGAAAATCATTATAACACAGAACGCCCGGAATTGCAATGCGCGGCTTTTTGCTGTATAATACGCCCAAGGAGGGATCACCATGCACGTGAAGGATCAAGCCGCCCGGGCCCGCCAGGCCGCGTATGCCCTGGCCGCGCTGCCCCTGGCCAGCCGCCATCAGGCGCTGCGGACCATTCAGGACCAATTGAAACGGCACGCGACGGAGATTTTTGCCCAGAACAACCTGGATCTGCAGCAGGCCCAGGCGGAGGCCCTGGCGTATCCCCTGTTAAAACGGCTGAAATTCGACGAAGCCAAACTAAACGACGTGATCGCCGGCATCGACGCGCTGCTGGGCCTGCCGGACCCGTTGGGCCATTGTTCCCTGGCCCGGGAATTGACGCCGGGGCTGAATTTGTATCGGGTCAGCTGCCCCATTGGGGTCATCGGTGTGATTTTTGAATCCCGGCCCGACGCGCTGGTGCAGATCGCCGCCCTGTGCGTAAAAAGCGGCAACGCCGCCCTGCTCAAGGGCGGGCGGGAGGCCCTGCGCACCAACCGGGCCTTGATGGCCGCCATGGCGGAGGGCTGCCGGGGCATCCTGCCGGAGGGCTGGGCCACCCTGCTGGAGACCCGGGACGACGTGAACGAAATGCTGGCCCAGGATGACAGCATCGACCTGATCATCCCCCGGGGCAGCAACGCCTTCGTGCGCTACATCATGGATCATACCCGCATCCCCGTCATGGGCCACGCTGAGGGCCTGTGCCACACCTATGTGGATGCCGACGCCGACCCGGCAATGGCCGTGCGCGTGGTGACCGACGCCAAAACCCAGGCCCTGGCGGTGTGCAACGCCACGGAAACGCTGCTGGTGCACCGGCAAATCGCCGCCGATTTTCTGCCGTCCTGCGCCGCGGCGCTGCGGGCGAAGGGGGTCGAATTGCGGGGCGACGCGGCCACCCAGGCGCTGATCGACTGCCTGCCCGCCACGGAGGAGGATTGGGCCAGCGAATACCTGGCCGCCATCCTGTCCATCAAGGTGGTGGATTCCATCGACGAGGCCATCACCCACATCAACCATTACGGCTCCCACCACACCGACGCCATCATCACGAAAAACCCGGAAGGCCAGCAGCGCTTCCTCAGCGGGGTGGACAGCGCCGGCGTGTACGTCAACTGCTCCACCCGCTTTGCCGACGGCTTCCGTTACGGCTTCGGCGCGGAGGTGGGCATCGCCACCGGCAAGCTGCACGCCCGGGGCCCGGTGGGGGTGGAAGGGCTGTGCACCTATAAATACCAGCTGATCGGCTCCGGCCAGACGGTGGAGGATACCGTCACCGGCGCGATCCGGTATACCCACAGGGATTTATAAAAAACTGCAAAACAAAACGTGGAAAATCCAAACGGCGATTTTCCACGTTTTTTGTTATACTGTTCTCCAGGAAGCCTGCGTCAGTCGCGCCGGATTCCTCCACGCCATTTCGGCCGGGATGACAGCGATTGTTGACCTATATTTGTTGCGCTTCCATACGTTCAGGATCGAGCCGGTCGTTCTCATGAAGGATCGCAGCCATCATCATTCCCACGTTTCCGGCGGATTGCACCAGACGCAGGGGGTCAGCTTGGAAAATTCCTTGGTGCCCAGCCGGTCCATGGTGATGGGCGTCAGGGGCAGCTGGCGCTGGTTGGTCACGCTGTAGCAGGTTTCGGCGGAATGGTAATTGACGCCGCCCTTGGGGTTGTAATACACCACCGTGCTGCCGGAGACGGGGGCGATTTCCCGGCCGGGCCAATCCTCCCAGATCACGATTTTGGTATTCTTTTTGTAGTTTTTATACAGCCAGCTCATGTTCACGCCCTCCGGCGTGCGCTTGCGCTGCACCCGGATGCAGCCGTGGCTGGCCCGGGAGCCCAGGTTCTTTTCGAAGGAATCGAACACCTTGTCGCCCCGGCTGCGGTTGTAGGGCACCTGATGAATCAAATCGCCAAAGTTGAAGCGGATCGCTTTTTCACACACCATGTTGCCGTCGGAAAAAGTGCCCACCTTGCTGACCAGCAGAAATTCGCCGGAGCGGGTTTCATTGTAAGGCTGCTTTTTGTTGGGCAAGCCGGTGGACACTCGCAGCGTGCTGAACAGTTTTCCCTCTATGAATACATACATCCGCTGGGTCAGCTTATCCACCACCAGGCCCATATGCTGGTTGGGTTTCACGGTGGTGAGCAGCTTGGTTTCCACATAACCCTCCACCAGCTGGTTCCACTTTTCCACCTTGCTGTCGTGGAAGGAGCTGGAATAGCATTCCACCTTCGTCCACCCGCCCTCATCGTCCGACAGCACGTGCACGCTCTGGGAGGCGCAGGTGATCTCCCCCACGATGTCGGCCTTGCTGCTGGGCTTGGCCCGCAGAGAGACCTGCTTTTTCTGATTCCCCTTCAGCACAGTGATGGGGGCCGTCAGCATAGCCCACACAGCGCTTTCGTTGGTTATATCCATGGGTGTGACCCAATAATTGGCCGTTTCCCCCTCCCGCGCTTCCTTCTGAGAGGGGGTATACACGCCCTCGCCCAGGGCCGTGGCCGCGATCAGCAGCCACAGCAGCGCCCCCAGGAACACCTTTTTCATTGGCAAATTGCTCCGTTTCTTGCGTCGTATTATGCCGCGTCGTTGGCCGCCGGCTCCCCCGCGTCGAACACGATGGAATCCAGGAAGGCCCGCCCCTCTTCCGTATCGTCACAGTGAATACTGTATAAGCCATCCATGGTCATATAAGCCCGCATCAGGCGCCGGACAGGGCCCGTGCCCTCCGCCCATTGGCCCGCCAACGGTGTGACGCCTTCGCTGCGCCACACCCCATCCTGCACCTTTTCCACCCGGTAGCTTTCCAGCTCGCCCCGGCGGAGAAACTGCTCCGCCGTGTAGGTCAGCAGGGTTTTCAGGCAATCATCCTCGCTTTGCCCGGCCTTGAGCAGCCTGCGGTTATCCCGGGGCATATGCTCGGCCCCCAGGTAGGAATATTCGGGGGTGAAAGCGTCGTAAAAAGTGGTGACGGCGGTGCTATCCTCGCTGGGAGGCACTGGGAAGGTGATGCGCATCCGGCCCAGCCGCACGGTTTGCGGATGCCGGCTGCGGAAGGCGTCAGCCTCCGCCTGGGTATCGGGCTGAATGGCCAGGGCGTAATGCTCAAAGGCCTTGCTCAGCGTGCCCATGATCAGCACCGCCTGGGTACCATCCATCATGCCCAAGCCAGCGTAATGCGCGTTAGGCGCGTCGGGGAACACATAGGGAAAGGTCACTGCCGTGAAGGCTTCCCCGTCGCCGTTGCGGGTGGTCACGCGGCGGATCTGGCTGTCGTCCAACGCGCCGCCGAAGGTGCTGATATACACCCGGGCAAAGTTCAGCAGCGCGTGCTCCTGGGCCTGCTGTTCACTTTCCCCGGGGTACGCCTGGCGGATCAATTCCAGCCCCGGGGCCAGATCGGCCATATGCATCTGGCATTCGCCCTCATCCATGGGCAGCACCAGCTGGATCTTGTTTTTCCAGGCAATTTGACCGTTGCGGGCCCGGGCGGCGTCGGCGGTGAGATCCTTTTCACGCAGCACCTCCGGCACCCCAGGCAGGGTGAAGCTGATGCGCCCCACCATGGAACGGAAAAAATCGTCGAACCGGTAGCTTTCCTCGGCCCGGGCGCCCGAGCAGCCCAGCAAAACCGCCAGGCACAGCGCCCACGCCAACCGCTTTCTCATGATGCAATCTCCTCTTTGGCGGCCGGATTTACGCCGCCTTCACATAGGGCAGGGTGATAGGCAGATCCAAACGGCCGGTGGCCTGCAAGATCAGCACCGCCACGCCCAGCAGGATCACATACAGGGCGAACCAATTCAGGCTTACCTTTTCCACCAGCTTCAGCATGAAGCGGATAGCGGCATAGCCCACCAGCGCCGCCAGCACGATACCCACCGCGATGGGGATCATATTGTCCTTCACGAAGGAAAACGCGCCGATTTCAGCGGCGTCCTTAGCCTCCAGCAGCAAGCCGCCCAGGATGGCGGGGGCGCTCATCATAAAGGAAAAGCGGATGGCGGTTTTCTTATCCAGCCCGCTGGCCACGCCGCCCAAAATGGTGCTGCCGCTGCGGCTGACGCCGGGCATCATGGCCACGGCCTGCATGCAGCCCATGATGAAGGCGTTGTGAGGAGTGACCCGCTGGTTGCTCTGGGCGTGCCTGCCCCGGTGGCTGATCCACTCCGCCAGCAGCAGGAAGCAGCCGGTCAGCAGAAAGGCCAGGCCCAGGAAACCGTTGTTTTCCTCCAAGTCCAGCACCTTCAGGCCCATTTTCAGCACCAGGGCCGGCAGGGAGGCGATAATCAACAGCAGCAGCAATTTGGAATGGATGATCCGATCCCGGAAAATACCCATCCATTCATCCCAGAACACCACGATCACCGCGATCAGCGTGCCCACGTGCAGCAGCACGGTCAGCAGCGTCATCACGGGCTCACTGCCCGGATCGGACAGGCCCATGCCCAGCAGCCGCTGCACCAAATTCAAATGGCCGCTGGATGAGATGGGCAAAAATTCCCCCAGGCCCTGCACGATGCCCAGGATCGCCGCGTGCAAAATCGACATACGTCATTTCCTTCCTTCTTTGGGTTTATTCCCCTTCCAGGGCGCTGAAGCCCTCCCCCAGGGTTTCGTGGGTATCGGTAATGAACACGAAGGCCTTGGCGTCCTCGGCGCGCACGATGCGCTTGAGGGGGATCACCTCCGCGTTGGTGACCACGCTGATCACCACGGTGCGCTCCTCCCCGCTGTAGGCGCCAGTGCCCTGCAGCAGGGTGGCCCCCCGCTCCAATTCATTCAGGATGCGATGGGCGATTTCGTTCGGATGGGCGGTGATGATATAGCACGCCTTGGCCGATCCCATGCCCGCCAGCACCAGATCCACCGCCCGGGCGGAAACGAAAATGCAAATCAGGGCATACAGGGCGGCCCGGGCGCTCATGGTGAAGGCCGCCGCCAGGATGACCGCGCAATCCACCAGGAACAGAAAGGTGCCCACCGTCAGCAGGGGAAAACGCTTGTTGACCATCCGGGCGATCATATCCGACCCCCCGGTGGTGGCCCCGCCCCGCATGATCAGCCCCAGGCCCAGGCCCAGCAGCAGCGCCCCGTATACCGACCCCAGCAGGATATCATCGGTCAGCGGGGGCAATTGCAGCAGGTCGATGCACACGGAAAACAGCACCGTGGCCACGAAGGAGCGGAACACGAACACCCGCCCCATGGCCCGGTAACCAATCAGGAACAGCGGCAGGTTCAGCGCCATGCTGGTAACGCCCACCGGCAGGTCCCACAGATAATTCAGGATGGTGGCGACCCCCGTCAGCCCGCCGGGGGCGATGTTGTTGGGCACCAGGAACAAGGGATACGCCGCGCCGCCCAGGATGCATCCCAGCAGGATCAGCACATAGGCGCGCACCCGCTCATCCACCGCACGCCGTTTGAAAAAAGAAACCAAAAACCGTCTCCCCCTCAATAATACAGTGACTTGTATTTATTCTGCCCCGGCAGGCCTGTTTCCTGCCTGCCGGGACGCCAAATTTTTTTGCCCCGGCATGGACTTTTTCTTTCCCTCTGTGCTATAATACAGCCCCGGGCGGTCCAACGCCCCTATTTCAACAGAATCGACAAGAGGAACAGCATGAACAAGAAGGAAATCGCGGAAATCAAGCGCCGGCTGAACCCGGAATTTCACAACGTCACCTGCATCCGGGGCTGCTATGTGAACGGCCAGGGAGAAATCATTTCCACCTTCACCCGCTCCATCGAGGGCATGGGCGAGGAGGAAGCGGAAAAATACCTGGCAATCTTCAAGCGGGTACTGTCCGGCGTGCAGGGGCAGAACCTGCTGGACATCGAATTTGCCCCGGAGCAGGTGATGAACAGCCCGGAGCACGCCCTGCTGATGACACTGAAGGATACCGCCCTCACCGACGACAGCGCGGTGGAAAGCCTGTATCAGCGCATCATTCCCACCCTGGCCACCGAGGATCACACCCTGATCCTGATCATGCACGACGGCTATGACGTGCCCTACCGCAGCCAGGACGGCCAGCGGGTGGCCGAAATGAGCACCGAGGTGTTCCACTACGTTTTATGCGCCATCTGCCCGGTGAAGCTGACCAAGCCCACCCTGGGCTATAACCCCGACACCAACGATTTCCGCAACCGGGAAAGCGATTGGGTGGTTTCCATGCCGGAGCAGGGCTTCCTGTTCCCCTGCTTTGAGGAACGGGCCGCCGATATCTACCGCGCCCTCTTTTACACCCGGGATACCGCCCAGAGCCACGACGAATTGGTGAACGCCCTGTTCGCCTTCCAGCCGCCCATGCCCGCCGACCTGCAGAAGGAGGCCTTCCAGGCCGTTTTGCAGGATTCCCTGCGGGAGGATTGCAGCTACGAGGTGCTGCAGGCCGTGCACGAGCAGGTAATGGAAAAAATGGAGGAGCAAAAGAGCGATAAGCACGCCCCGCCCCTGAAGATCGATAAATACGACGTGAAGGAGGTGCTGGCGGAGTGCGGCGTCAAGCCCGCCAACATGGCCGCCTTCGAGGAAAAATTCGATCAGCAGTTCGGCGCCCAGGCCCAGCTGAACGCGGTCAACATCGTCAGCCCCAAGCAGTTCCAGGTGAAAACCCCCAGCGTGATCATCCGCGTCAATTCCGACCGGGCCGACCTGGTGGAAACCCGGATCATCGACGGCCGCGCCTACATCCTCATCCGGGCCGAGGATGGCGTGGAAGTCAACGGGGTCAACGTGAATATTTGACGGATCGAACCCGCCTCAACGGAATGTGCGCGATTACCGGCACATTCCGTTTTTTCATTTAACACTGGGGATCGGCTTTGCCGGAGGAGCCGCCGGCCCCTGCCGCTGTTGTGCGCAGTATCGTTGCGATACCACGGCGTGGTGACATTTTTATCGATTTTATACCAATGAAATCATAGGTTCCAAAAGAGAATGCCACAAACGACCGCCATGCAGGAACCAAGCCAGATCCCTTTTTCACCGATCGCTTCGCCAACGATCATGGCAATTACAGCGCCCGTCAGAAAAGAAAGCAGGATGCAGCTGTATTTTATGGCCCTTTTTGTAGCCGCATGATCCTTTTCGAAAATCCCTTTGTAATACAGTTCCGCGCAGGAGCGCATATTGCCCGTGCAGAAAACAGAGGCATAGGCCAATTCATCCTCAAATTTCCGGAACGAGCTGAACTGCATGGCGGCCAATAGGGATGTGATCGAATTGGGGATGATATCCAGCACCGAATCGGGCACAAAGCCAATGCCAAACAGAACCGCCGCTTCCAGAAAAAGGATCCCGCTTTTCAATTTCCTGTTTTCGCCATTTTTCGAGGCAACATGATTCAGGATAAACTGCGCAGCGAATATACCCAGCCAAAAGCCGAGAATAGGCACAAAGGCGCGGAAAGCCAGCGCGTGCTGGCCGTGAACAAAGCGATAGGCGAAAATGATCAGGTTGCCCGTTTGTCCGGTGGCAAACACACCCCCGCGCACAGAATAGGAATATCCATCCATGATGCCGCCAAGAACGGAAAGGAGCATGGCAAGGTGCAGCCGTTCCGGCGTATTGTTTTGCGCTTTCATCAGGTTTTACAGCTCCAATCCGGAAAATAATTTGCAGAATTCCTGTACGGCTTTGGAAATATAGGCGTCCTTCCGGGTGACAAAATGAAAGTCCCTGCGCATGAGGGAGGAAGGCAGCGTGTAAAACACCAGGTGATCCTTTTTCATGCCCTGGATCAAATGGGCGCTGGTCAGCGTGCATCCCAGGCCCGCGCTGGCCAGATGGTAGGCTGTTGCAAACTGCTGGATCGGGATGATTTTTGCCGGGCGACGCTCCAGCTGCTGGAAGATCATCTCGCTGCGGGTATGTAAATTATTGCCGGGCGTCAGCTGCAGGAAAGCCAGCTTATCCAAGCGCTCCGTTTGAAAATAATGATCGTAAGCAGTAAAACCGCCGCTGCGGATTTCCTCATCGGTCAAATAATTGTTGGAAAGCTGATACGACGCCACAAAGGATCTGGGCACTGCCAGGAACAGATCGTCATAAAAAGCATGGCCGATAGACTGCAAGCCCGGATCATCCACAGAACACATCAAACACAGATCGATTTTGCAGTCCACCAGCAGATCCCGAAACGCACTGGATTGCGCCTCCACGATCTGCAGATCGATCCCCGGATAAGCCTCCGCAAATCGGCAGATGGCGTTTTGCAGAATGTAGGAAAGCAGATAATGGGTGCCGCCGATGGCAAAGGTTCCTGCTTTCAGGCTGTTCAGGTCACGAATAAAGGAAAGCATATTCTCCTCGGCAGGCTTCACCTTGTGATAGTATTCAATATATGCCTTTCCTGCCGCGGTCAGGCGGATGGGATGATGCTTGCGTTCAAACAGCGGCA
>JAFUXH010000068.1 GCA_017470945.1 Clostridia bacterium
CAGGCCCCGGTGCCGCAGGCCAGGGTTTCGCCGGCGCCCCGCTCCCACACCCGCATTTGCAGGATGCCGCGGTCGATCACCCGCACGAATTCCACGTTGGTGCGCCGGGGGAACAGGGGATGATGCTCGATCATGGGCCCGATGGTGGGCAGGTCGATCACCTCCGGGTCCCGCACGAACAGCACCGCGTGGGGGTTGCCCATGTTGACGCAGGTGATGAACCAGGTCTGCCCCATGATCTGCAGCCGGTGCCGCAGCACGATTTCCCCCGGCAGGTCGACGGGGATCAATTTGGGGTTCAATTCCGGCGTGCCCATATCGGCCCGCACCCGGGTCACCTTGCCGTCCTCCGCCGTCAGCCACATTTGGCGCAGGCCCGCCTTGGTGGCGATGGTCAATTCCGTTTTATCGGTCAGCCCCCGCTCGTACACGTATTTGCCCACGCAGCGGATGCCGTTGCCGCACATATCGCCCTCGCTGCCGTCGGCGTTGAAAATGCGCATGCCGAAATCCGCCGTGTCGCTGGGCTCGATCAGGATCAGCCCGTCGCTGCCCACGCCGTAATGGGCCTTGCTCATCACGATGGCCATCCGCTCCGGATCCCGCACGATTTCCTCGAAGCAATTCACGTAAATGTAATCGTTGCCGATGCCGTGCATTTTGGTAAACCGCATGGCTGCCGCCTCCCTTCGGTTGTTTCTTATGTTGCGCAGCGCAAAAAGGTTACATGCGCTCCGGCGCGTGCACACCGATCAGGTACAGCCCGGTTTTGATCACCTGCCGGCAGGCGCTCGTCAGGGCGATCCGGGCGGCGGTGGCGGCGGCGTTGTCGTCTAAGATGCGGTGCTCGTAATAAAATTTGTTGTATGCCTTGGCGATATCGGTGGTGGCCCGGGTGACGATGGAGGGTTCGTTCCGAAGGGCCGCTTCGGCCACCGCCTCCGGGAAGCGGGACAGAAGCCGCAGCAGGGCCTGGCTCTCGTCGTCGGTCAGGGCGCCGTAATCGGGGGCGGGCAGATCGGCGGGGGCTTTGCGCAGCACCGAGCAGCACCGGGCGTGGGTGTACTGCACGTAGGGGCCCGTTTCGCCGTCGAAATTCAGGGCCCGATCCCACCAGAAGTCGATGTCCTTGATGCGGTTGTTCTGCAGCGTGGCGTACACCACCGCGCCCACGCCCACCTGCCGGGCCGCTTCTTCCTTGTTTTCCAGGTTGGGGGATTTTTCGTTGATGATGTCCAGGGCCTTTTCCTGGGCCCGGGTGAGCAATTCATCCAGCAGCACCACGTGGCCCTTCCGGGTCGCCATGGCCTGGCCCTCGTAGCTGACCATGCCGAAGGATACGTGCTTGCACTGATCCTTGGCCCAATCGTAGCCCATCAATTCCAGCACCTTGAACAGCTGCTTGAAGTGCAGGTCCTGCTGATACGCCACCACGTACAGGCACTGATCGAACTGATAGGTTTCCTTGCGGTAAATGGCGGCGGCGATATCCCGGGTGTGGTACAGGGTGGCCCCGTCGCTCTTGAGGATCAGGCAGGGCGGCATGCCGTAGGCCTCCAGGTCGACGATCTTGGCGCCGTCGGAATCCTTCAGCAGGCCCTTTTCTTCCAGTTCCCGGACCACCCGGCCCGTTTTATCGGCGTAAAAGCTTTCCCCGGCGTAGCTGTCAAAATGCACGTCCAGCACGTCGTACACCCGCAGGGCGTCCTTGAGGGTAACGTCCTTGAACCACTGGAAGATCTCCAGCGCCTCCGGGTCGCCCTCCTCGATCTTTTTGAACCAGGCCCGGCCCTCGTCCTCCAGGGCGGGGTCCTTCGCCGCTTCCTCGCCGAAGCGCACGTACAGGCGGGTCATTTCATCCACGCCGCCCTGCTCCACCGCCTGCCTGTCGCCCCATTTTTTGTAGGCGCAGATCATTTTGCCAAACTGCGTGCCCCAGTCGCCCAGGTGGTTGATGCTCACGGTGTGCCAACCCTGGAAATCGTAAATGCGTTTCAGGCTGTTGCCGATGACGGTGGTGCTCAAATGCCCCAGGTGGAAGCGCTTGGCGATGTTGATGCTGGAATAATCCAGGCACACGGTTTTTCCCTTTCCCGCCTCGCTGGCGCCCCATTGTTCCGGCGCGGCCAGCAGGGCGGAAAGCAGCTCCTTGGCGAAATTTTCCCGGTTAAAGAAAAAATTCAGGTAGCCCCCCACGCACTCCACCCGGGCGATATCCGGGCGGCCGCCCCCGGCGGCCAGCTTCTGCGCGATCATGGGCGGGCCCATGCGCAGGGCCTTGCTCAGCTTAAAGCAGGGGAAGGCGTAATCCCCCAGGGCGGGGTCGGGCGGCACCTCCAGCAGGGCGGCCAGATCGTCCGGCAGCCCCTGGGCGTCGGGAAACGCGGCGCGCAGCATGTCCCCCACCAAATCAGCGATGCGCTGTTTCATATCCATAAAAAGCATGTCCTCCCTGAGAATCAGAATCAGCAATACGATTTATCATACCATAATTGGCCATAAATCGCAACGCGGGAAAAGCCAAAAATCAAATTTCCTTTTTCCGATTTTTGTGATATACTGAGAAAAAACAGTGAATTCACGGAGGTGCGTTTTCATGCGGATCGGGTTAAGCTCGTATTCCTTGGATCGGGAAATCCAATCGGGCAGGATGGATGTAGGGGCTGCCATCGAATGGGCCGCCCGCCACGGGGCGGAGTGCATGGAATTGGTGCCCTTCGCCTTCCGGTTTGACGATCCGGACACCGGCAGGATCGACGAGGAAAAGATCCGCGGCGTTCGCCGCCAGGCCCGGGACGCCGGCATCCCTCTGGTCAATTATTCCGTGCTGGCCGATTTTTGCAGGGAGGGCGAGGCGCTGGAAAAAGAAATCGCCCGGGTGAAGCACGAGGTCGATATCGCCGCCGCCCTGGGCGTGCCCCGCATGCGGCACGACGTATCGGGCTTCCGCCGCCCCCAGGCCCAGAATACCGCCGCCGATTTTGACCGCTGGCTGCCCGTGATGGCCGACGCCGCCCGGGAAGTGACGCGGCACGGCAGGCAGGTGGGCGTGAACACCCTGATCGAGAACCACGGCTTTTTCGCCAATGGCTGCGACCGGGTGGAGCGGGTGCTGCGCCTGGTGAACGACGAGAATTACGGATTGCTGCTGGATACCGGCAACGTGGTTTGCGTGGATGAGGACGCCCAGGTGGCCGCCGCCCAATTGGCCCCCCTGACCCGGATGGTGCATTTGAAGGATTTCTACATCCGCACCCGGGATCCCGGCGACAGCACCCAGTTTGACTGCGCGGGCAGCTGGTTCCGCTCCCGGGGCGGCAAATACCTGCGGGGCGCCATCCTGGCCCAGGGCGATTTGGATATTTACGCCGTGCTGCGCTCCCTCAAGGCCGCCGGCTACGACGGGGATATCGCCATCGAATTCGAGGGCCTGGAGGACGCGCCTTACGCCTCCGCCGTCAGCATCGCCAACGCGAAAAGGATCTGGGAAGAAGCGTGACCGCCGTCCTGGAACTTCCATATCAACAACCCCCATGCCCGATCGATCGGCATGGGGGTTTCAGGTTGTCGAAAAAGTGTTTCGACAACCTGCGAATCAAAGCGGAATCATGATTCCGCTTTGATTCGGGACATCCATTTCCTGCAAAAATGGGTTTTCGACCTCTATGGAGGCCAAAAACCCGATTTTCGCGGCCGGAAATGGATAGCGGAAGCGGCTTTCAGCCGCTCCTCGGCGACGTACACGCCGCCGCCTGCGGAATGAAATCGAAGGGCTGCGGCC
>JAFUXH010000069.1 GCA_017470945.1 Clostridia bacterium
GGGCACGACGAGCGGGAGCAGACGCTGAACCAATTGCTGGTGGAGATGGACGGCTTTTCCACCAACGAGGGCGTGATCGTGATGGCCGCCACCAACCGGCGGGATATTTTGGACCCCGCCCTGCTGCGCCCCGGCCGGTTCGATCGGCAAATCACCGTCAATTATCCCGATATCAACGGCCGCGTCGCCATTTTGAAGGTGCATTCCAAGGGCAAGCCCCTGGCCGCCGACGTGGATTTGGATAACATCGCCAAGCGCACGCCCTACGCCACCGGCGCCGACCTGGAAAACATCATGAACGAAGGCGCCATTCAGGCCGCCCGGGAAAAGAAAACCGAAATCACCCAGGCGCACCTGATCGAGGCGGTGGAGCGCATTCAGATGGGCCCCGAAAAGCGCAGCCACAAGGTGCTGGAAGAGGATCGCCGCATCACCGCCTATCACGAGGCGGGCCACGCCATCGTGGGGCATTTCCTGCCCCTGTGCGACGACGTGCATATGATCACCGTGGTGCCCCGCGGGCAGGCCGCCGGGCTCACGCTGTCGCTGCCTGAAAAGGAATCCGATCATCAGGGCAAGCAGAAGCTGCTTCAAAATATCGCCATGATGCTGGGCGGCCGGGCCGCCGAAAGCCTGACCCAGGATGATATCTGCACCGGCGCGCTGAGCGACCTGCAGCGTGCCACCGAACTGGCCCGCAGCATGGTGACCCGCTTTGGCATGAGCGAAAAGCTGGGCACGGTGTATCTGGGCAACGATCAGGAAGTGTTCGTTGGCATGGAATTCGGCCAAATCCGGGAATACAGCGAAGAAACCGCCGCCCTGATCGACCAGGAGGTGCGGGCCATCCTGAACGACGGCTACAAGCAAGCCCTGCAGATCCTTGAGGAGCATATGGATCAGCTGAAGGGCCTGGCGGAATTGCTGATCGAAAAGGAAACCGTGACGCGGGATGATTTCCTGCGCTTCATGAATCCCGCCGCCCCCATTCCCGCAGAGGAGGCCAGCGTAGAATGATGCGTCCCGACCTGCATATGCACTCCACCGCCAGCGACGGCACCTGCACGCCGTCCGAATTGGCGCGCCTGGTGCAGCGGGCGGATGTGACGCTGTTTGCCGTCACCGACCATGACACCATGAAAGGCCTGCCCGAGGCCATCGGCGCGGCCTACGACCGTGGGCTGGCTTTCATCCCCGGGGTGGAAATCAGCACCGAGGGCGACGAGGAAGTGCACATTCTGGGCTACGGCGTCCAGCATGACGATCCTGTGCTCACCGCCTTTTTCGACCAAATGGCCCAGGAACGCATCGACCGCTTCCGCACCATGGGGCAGCGGCTGCTGGATCTGGGCTGCGATCTGCCCCTGGATGAGATCATGGCCGGCGCCGGGGCCAGCATCGGCCGGCCGCATCTGGCCCGCGCCCTGGTGAAGGCGGGCTACGCCCGGGATCTTCAGGATGCCTTCCAGCGCCTGATCGGCAAGGGCTGCCCCGCTTATGTGCCCCGGGCGCCTCTGGCGGCGTCAAAGGCCATTTCCCTGCTGCGGGAGCGGGGGGCTGTGCCGGTGGCGGCTCACCCCTGCCTGATCCATTGGCCCATGGAAAAGCTGCTGCCCATGCTGAAGGTGTGGCAGGACGCCGGCATGCAGGGCATCGAGGTATATCACCCCGCCAACAAAGACATGTATTCCTTCTGGGATCGGTACGCCCGGGATCACCGCCTGCTGGTGACCGGCGGCAGCGATTACCACGACGGCACCCCCGGCCACGGGCTGATCGGCGAAACCATTCCCGCCTGGCGCACCGCCGGGGAGGATGGCTGGGCCCTGTATCAGGCCGCCAGAAAATAAATTTACAAAAGTGATGACCATGCAGGCGCATGGTGTTTTCCCACAGGACGAGGTATTTCATTCATGAATTATCAGCAGGATTACCGGCTGCCCAAACAGCAGCAGCCCAACGCCCCCCGCCCCCGGAAGAAGGCTTCCCGGAAGACGCTGGTTGGCGTGCTTGCGGGCATCGTTGCCGCTGTGGTGATCTTTGCGGGCGTTTATCTGGGCGTCAATGAATTCAACCGCCGGCAGGATTACAGCGTGCTGGCCGCCGAAATGGAGGCGGTTCAAAACGTGTATCTGCCCAATATTTACGTGGACGGGATCCAATTGGGCGGCATGACGGCCCAGGAGGGCATCGACGCCGTGATCAACCAGATCGATTCCCGGCAAAGCGGCTGGTCGCTGGACCTGACGTATCAGGGCCACGTGTTCTATACCCTTACCTACGATACCCTGGGCGTGCGCACCGATATTTCGCAGGTGTACAGCCTGCTGCAGGAATTGTACCAGATGGGCAAAACCGGCACGCTGGAAGAGCGCAAGCAGGTAAAGGACACGCTGGCCGAAACCCCCTATCACGCTTACACCACCCAGAGCGATATGAACGACGTACACCTGGATTCCATCCTGTCCCAGATCAAGGGGCAATTGACCACCGAACCCGTGGACGCGTACGTGGCGTATTTCTATCCCGATCTGGCCGACCCCTTCATCATTCAGGGGGAAAGCTACGGCTCCACCCTGGATACCGATAAATTAAAGCAAGATATCCTGGCCATGGCGACGGAGGGGAAGGGCGGCGCCCTGGAAATCGTGCCGGACCGTATCGCGCCTGCCATCACCGCCCAGGACGTGCGCAAGCAGGTCACGCTGCTGTGCCGGGCCACCACCCCCATTTCCTCCGCATCGACCTATGACCGCACC
>JAFUXH010000070.1 GCA_017470945.1 Clostridia bacterium
CTCAACTGGCTGGAAACCTACCTGGCCGAATACCGGGGCACGCTGCTGGTGGTATCCCACGACCGGTATTTCCTGGATCACGTGTGCACAAACGTAACGGAATTGCTGCTGGGCACGGCGGAGCAGTATGAGGGCAATTATTCGAAATATATCAAGGAGCGGGCCCAGCGGTTCGAAATTCGCATGCGGGCCTGGGAGCAGCAGCAGAAGCTGATCGCCCGGGAGGAGGCCATCATCGCCCGGTACAAATCCTTCAACCGGGAAAAATCCATCAAGGCGGCGGAAAGCCGGGAGAAGCGGCTGGAGAAAATCGAGCGGCTGGAGCGGCCGGAGGATGAGCACCAGGTGCGTTTCCGCTTCGAGGCCAAGCGCCGCACGGGGGAGGACGTGCTGTCCATCCGGGAGCTGAGTAAATCCTTCGGGGAGCGCACCCTGTTTTCCCACGTCAATTTGAATCTGCGCGCCGGGGACCGGGTGGCCCTGCTGGGGCCCAACGGCATCGGCAAATCCACCCTGCTCAAATGCCTGGTGGGGGAACAGACGCCCGACGAGGGCTTCGTTCGCTGGGGCGCCAACGTGGATACGGGCTATTACGATCAGAAGCAGGAGGGCCTGCACCCCGGCAAAACGGTGCTGGACGAGGTGTGGGACGCCTTTCCCCGCATGGAGCAGAGCGAGGTGCGGGGCGCGCTGGGCCTGTTCCTCTTTACGGGGGAGGACGTGTTTATGCCCATCCACACCTTGTCCGGCGGGGAAAAGGGAAGGGTGGCCCTGACCAAATTGATGCTGCGCAAGGATAATTTCCTGCTGCTGGACGAGCCCACCAACCACCTGGATATGGACAGCCGGGAGGTGCTGGAGGACGCGCTGGAAAACTTTACCGGCACCATCCTGGCCGTATCCCACGACCGGTATTTCATCAACCGCTTCGCCACCCGGGTAGCGGTGCTGACCGAAGAGGGCGTGAAGGAATACCTGGGCAATTTCGATGATTATCAGGCCCGCCTGCAGTGGGAGCAGAGCCAGCAGGGGGTCGATCCCCGTTTCGCCGATATGACTCGCACCGAGGCGGGAAAGGAAAAGCGCAAGATCCGCCTGGCCAAGGAGCAATTGAAGCAGCTGCGGGAGGCGGTGAAGCAGGCGGAGCAGGCGGTGGCCGACGGGGAAGCGGCGGTGGCTGCCCACGAGGAAATGATGGCCCGGCCGGAGGTATACGCCGTGCCGGAAAAGGCCGCCGCGGCCGCCCGGGAATATCAGCGCCTCAAGGACGATGTGGCCGCCGCTTACGCCGCCTGGGAGCGGGCGGAGGAAGCGCTGAGCGAAGCGGAAAACGGCTGACGGAGGAAACCGCGATATGACGGAACAGGAGATTTTGGCCCGTCTCCGGGCTTCGAGCGAACCAGCCTATGCGGCGCTGCAGCGGGAAGGGATCCCCACGGTGGCGCCGGAAACGATCATCGGCGTGCGCACCCCGATCCTTCGTGCCCTGGCGAAGGAAATCGCCGGGCAGAGTGATACGGCGGATTTTTTGCGTGCGCTGCCGCACTTTTATTTCGAAGAAAATCAGCTGCATGCCTTTATCCTGGGGGAGGAAAAGGACTTCGACCGGTGCCTGCGGGCGGTGGACGCCTTTTTGCCCTATGTGGACAATTGGGCCACCTGTGATCAGATGTCCCCCAAGTGTTTCAAAAAGAACCGGGCGGCCCTGCTGGAAGCGATCCGCCGCTGGATGGACAGCGATAGGCCGTACACGGTCCGCTTTGCCGTGGGCATGCTGATGCAGTATTTCCTGGATGAGGATTTTGACGCAGTCTTCCTTCGCTGGGCGGCGGAGGTGCGCAGTGAAGAATACTACGTGAATATGATGGTGGCCTGGTATTTCGCTACCGCGCTGGCGAAGCAGTACGACGCCGCCCTGCCCTATCTTCAAGACAGACGCCTGCCGGCCTGGACGCACAACAAGGCCATCCAGAAGGCCGTGGAAAGCCGCCGCGTCAGCGACGAAAAAAAGGCGTACCTGAAAACGCTGCGCGTCAAGGGGAAGCACTGAGGAAGGAAATACCAAAAAGAAGCAATTTTCGCCTTGCGCCCCGCCCGTCCCCGCGTTACAATAGGAAGGATTTTGCAAAAAGGAGGCGCGGGTATGGGTAAAAACGTGGCAAAACGGCGGAAGGCGCTGCGGGCCGCTTTTCCCTATACGGTGCCCATATTGACGGGCTTTTTGTTTCTGGGCATGACGTATGGCATTTATATGCGCTCGCTGGGATTCAGCTTCTGGTATCCCACCGTAATGGCGGTGACGATTTTCGCCGGCTCCGCCGAATTTGTGATGGGCGGCATGCTGACCGGGCCCTTCGACCCTCTGGGCGCTTTTTTGATGATCCTGATGATCAACGCCCGGCACCTGTTTTACGGGATTTCCATGCTGGAAAAATACCGCCATCTGGACTGGAAAAGCCTGTATCTGATTTACGGCATGTGCGACGAGAGCTTTTCCGTCAACTGTACCGCCGAGATCCCGGCGGATGTGGACCGGGGCTGGTTTTATTTTTTCGTTACGCTGCTCAATCAATCGTACTGGGTGGCCGGGGCCACCCTGGGGGGCCTGTTCGGCACGCTGCTTCGCTTTAACACCCAGGGGCTGGATTTTGTGATGACCGCCATGTTCGTGGTTATTTTCCTGGATCAGTGGCTGAAGGAGGAGCGGCACGAAAGCGCCATCCTGGGGGTGGCGGCCTCGGTGATTTGCCTGTTGATTTTCGGGCCCGATCAATTCATCATCCCCGCCATGGTGCTGATCCTCCTGTCCCTGACGGCGCTGCGGGGCCCCATGGAAAGGGGGCGGGCGGCATGACGGTGCAGCAGCGGATCATCATGATCATCCTGGGCGCGCTGGCCACCCAGATCACCCGATTCCTGCCCTTTGCGGCGTTCCCCGCCGGGAAGCCCACGCCCAAATACATCCAGTATCTGGGCAAGGCGCTGCCGGCGGCGGTGTTTGGCCTGCTGGTGGTGTACTGCCTGAGGAACGTCGATCTTTTGTCTGGCAGCCACGGCTTGCCGGAGGCCATCAGCGTGCTGGCGGTGGCGGGCCTACACCTGTGGAAAAGGCAGATGCTCCTGTCCATCGCCGGGGGCACGGTTTTGTATATGCTGCTGGTGCAATTCGTATTTTAAGCGAAGGATAAAGAAGGAAAAGGCATGCGTCAGGTTTTGTGCTCCACCGGGGCGCTGATCGGCCGGCCCAACGGGCGGGATTGGCGTCTTTTGGCCGATTGCGGCGAAAAGCTGCGGTGCGACGGCTATGAATTCATGATGTACGATACCTGGTACGATCAGCTGGATCAGATCGTCCCCTTCCTGCACGCCCTGTCGCTGCCCGTCGTCACGTTTCACTGTGAAAAGCGCATCGGCGAGGAAATCAGCCTCCATGGGCCGGAGGGGTGGGGCGAGGCCGTCAGGAAATTCGAAATCAACTGTCAGCTGGCCGCCGAGCTGAAGGCGGGGCTGATGGTGCTGCATTTGTGGGACGGCGTCACCTCGGATCGGTATTTTGACCGGAATTTGGCGGCTTATCCCGTGCTGGCTAAGATTGCCCGCCGCTATGGCGTCCGCCTGACGGTGGAAAACGTGGTGTGCAATCAGGCCGATCCTAAGTCCCACTGGGAGGCGCTGCTTCAGCGGTATCCCGACGTCGCGTTTACCTTCGACACCAAAATGGCCGCCTTTCACGACCAATTGGAGGGTATGTACGCCCCGGAAAACCGGCGCTTGTGGGATCACGTCGCTCATTTGCACGTAAATGATTACGCCGGGGGCTATATGGATTGGGCTCGTTTGCAGACCCTGCACCTGGGGAAGGGCCGCCTGAATTTTGACAGGCTGTTTGCTTTTTTGCGGGAAATCGGCTATGATGGGGATTACACGGTGGAGGCCACCAGCTTCCTGCCGGACGGCGTGATCCATTGGGAGGACCTGAATCGATCGGTTCAGCGGGTGCGCGATTATCTGAAATAAGGGGAAATGACCATGGAAAACCGCAAGGATGAAATCATCCGGCTGCAAAACGAGATCATGCGGGGGCTGCTGGATCAGAAAATGAAAAAGATCGGCGAGGATCTGTGGGGCATGCCGGAGGGGGCTGTGCCGACGCTGGGCGGCGCGGCGCCTCAAAAGGACGTTCCCGCCGAGGGAAAAGCGGCCGAGCAGGCGGCCAAGCCCGCCCAGGAAGCCCAACAGGAAACCCCGCCCGAGGATATCGAGGACCTGAAAAAGGAATTGCACAGCTATATCGGGCTGGACCTGATCAAGGGCGAGGTGGACAGCCTGATCAACTGGGTGCAGATCGTCAAGGCCCGGAAGGAGCACGATTTGCCCACCCCGGACCTGAGCTTGCACATGGTGTTTTCCGGCAACCCAGGCACCGGCAAAACCATGGTGGCCCGGCTGATGGCCCGCATTTACAGAAGTCTGGGGGTGCTGAGCCAGGGGCAGCTGGTGGAGGTGGATCGCTCCGGCCTGGTGGCGGGATATGTGGGGCAGACCGCCATCAAAACCGCCGAGGTGATCGAAAAGGCCGTGGGCGGCGTGCTGTTCATCGACGAGGCTTACGCCCTGACCAACCGGGGCAGCACCGATTACGGCCAGGAGGCGGTGGACACCCTGCTCAAGGCCATGGAGGATCACCGGGAGGATCTGGTGGTCATCGTGGCGGGGTACACCGAATTGATGAAGGAATTTGTGCATTCCAACCCCGGCCTGGAATCCCGGTTCAACCGCTTCATGCATTTCCCCGATTACACCGTGGAAGAAATGCGGGATATCTTTCTGATGCGCTGCGATAAGAGCGGCTACACCATCGCGGAGGAGGCCCGCCAGCCCCTGCAGGATATTTTGGCCGAGGCCAGCAGGGACGTGGAGGGCTTTGGCAACGCCCGGGGCGTGCGCAATCTGTTTGAGCGGGCCATTGCCGCCCAGGCGGACAGGCTGTCCCAAAGCCGGGAGCCCCTGACGAAGGAAAGCCTGATGCAGATCACCGCGGACGATCTGCGCGCCGCCGCGGATTCCAAGAAAGAGTAAAGTAAAATGACTGCCCATGCCGAATAAGCACGGCGTGGGCAGTCGCTTAATTTTTTTTCATAAACCTATTGACACGGAGGGAAATATCGTTTATACTAAGCATGTGGTTAGAAGATTCTAACTTCAAAAAGTATTGCACACCTCCTTTTCTTCTCCCTGGGCGCGCGCCGTGCGGCATCACGGCGCGCGTTCTTATTTTTCAGTCATAAAATGGTGATTCGTCAAACCGCTGATCGCATGGAGCGGGCGGATACAGAGGCCGGGGATCGGCGCAGCGGCAGGGATCGGGAAAGGGCTGCACCCCGGGGGACAGCACAAAGCCTTGGGCCAGCCATTCCAGGGGGATTTCCCAGCCGTTGTTTTGCCGGGGCAGGCGGCCGCGCCAGGGCCGCACCGCCGATTGCACAAAATACTGGCCTCGCCACAGCTCGTTTTCCGGGCAGCGGCAGCGCAGGGTCAATTCCGCCTGCAGCGTCAGATCCATGGGAATGACCGTGCCGCAGCCATCCCGGACGCGCAGGGATACCGGCGTTTTCAGCAGCAGCCGCACCCCGCCCCGGCAGGCGGGCAGCGCTTCCCACTGGTCGGCGCCGCAGGTGACGGCGCTCAGCACCGTGAAGGGCGGGCGCGCGCCGCAGGGCAGGGAATCGGGGCATAGGAAAACGCACTCCGGCCTGCGGTGCAATTGACCGCACGCCAGAATGCGCATAGCGAGGCAGCCGCCCGACGAAGGCGGACAGGGAAACGAGAGAGCGGCGTCGCCGCAGGGATTGCAGGGCTTCATGGTATGACCTCCCTTTCAGGGGTATACCATATCTTATTCCGGCAGGCCGTTATCGGTGCAGGCCAGGGGCCGGCCAAAGGCGTCGTAAAGCAGCGCCAGATCCAGCTTCTTTTGATGCCACACCCGTTTTTCGTTCCACCGTGCGTCGCATGGGCCGTCGGTGGTCCGGGAGCCCACGGTGTATTGCCCGCCGGGGGCGATTTCATCCGCCGGCAGGGAAAGCAATTCATCCCCCTTGGAGGAATACAGGGTGCAGCCCGCTAACGAAAGGGGCGCGCTGCCCTCATTATAAATGGTCAGCAGGTCGTTTTTCACGTCAATGCTCAGGCGGATGCCGTCGGCCCGGGCGGGCACGCCGTCCCACTGGATGTCGGTGACGGTGGGCACGCCGCCCCGCAGGGTGACCAGCCAGCCGTCGTGGGCGTCCTGGGATACGTACACCTGGCTGCCCACCGCCGCCAGGCGGCTCAGGGTGGACCGGGCGGGGGTATCCCTTTCCTCCTCGCTGCTGGTCAGGATCAGGGAAACCTTGGGCTGCACCGCCCGCAGCATTTGCAGGGTGCTGGCTTTGTTATCCCCGTGGTGGCCCACCTTCAATACGTCGGTGGGGGAGAAAACGCCGGCCTTCAAAAGGTCGTATTCCTCATCTTCCTTCATGTCCCCCGTCAGCAGGATGCTGCCCTGGGGGCAGGAAAAGCGCAGCACCAGGGAATTGTTGTTTTCGTTGTCGTCGTTCACTGTGGTGGGGCCCAGCACGTCGAATTGCCCATGGGCGCCCGCAGGCAGCGCGTCCCCGGCCTTCAGCCAGGTAACGGGGGTGCCCTTGGCGGCGGCGGCCAGCACGGCGGGGTGCTGATTGGGCTTGACGTCGTAATAAATTTCAGCGGCGTACCAGGCGTCGATGGAGATACTGCTGCCCGCCAGGGCCATCAGCCCGCCGTAGTGATCCTTGTGGCAATGGGTCAGGAATACCCCGTTCAGATGGGTGACGCCGAACTGATTCAGCATGGTGAGCAGGGCGGGGGAGGTTTGCTCGTACCCCGCGTCGATCAGATACGCCTGATCCTCCCACAAAAGCAGCAGGCAGTCGGCCTTGCCGATGTTCAGCGCGGCCAGCCGCACGGCGCCGTCGCTTTCATCGGCCCGGGAAGCCCCCGGCGACGTAAAAGACGCCAGGCCGGCCAGCAGCATAAAAAGGGCCAAAATTCTGGACAATGCTTTCACCTCTTGATCCCTCCCGCCCTTAGTATAGCACAGGCGGCCGAAAGCCGAAACGGGGAAGGGAAAAGTTTACAAATCCGATAGACTAATACTAAGTTAAATCTAAAATGATTCCAGGATTCGGGATGGATTTTTCGTTCTGGCTAAGCTGAACGGAGGGAGGCGTAGCAGCGCTACGTTGACCGGAGGGAAGCACAGCCAGAACGGAAAAGACGGCCGAAGACGGAAGGATTTTGGGTTTGACTTAGTATAAGAAATGCCCCCGGCATCGGAACGCACAGGGGCATGGGAAATCATTTGGCGGGGGAACCGTGCCTTCACGCCGTCGGGGGGGACGCTTCGCCGTCCTCCTCCACGTCGATCAGCTCGGAAGCGTCCTCCTGAGCGATCTCGTTGATTTCAGCCAGGGCCTCATCCTCGCTCAGCCCTTCGTCCAGGGCAAATTCCAGAACGGATTCCGCGTCCGGCGCGTCCGTGGCGAAGGCGTCGGGCGCTTCCGCTCCGTCGGGAGCATCGGCCGCGTTGGGAATATCGGCCGCGTCGGCGGGGGGGTCCGCTTCCCCGGCGGTCTTTTTGGCCTTGACGGGGCGCTGCGCGGGCGCCACCCGCTGCACCTGATCCATGGGGTAATCCTTCTGCTCGGTGCTGTCGCCCTTGGGGATGCGCACCCGCACGGTTTCCTTTAAAATGTTCAAATCGATCACGACGCCGCTGCCATCGGGGGTGATCACTTCCTTGCCCACCTTGGGCATGCGCTTGCGTGTGGCTTCGTAGTGATCCTCCTCATATTTCAGGCAGCACATCAGCCGCCCACACACGCCGGAGATCTTCGTGGGGTTCAGCGACAGGTTCTGTTCCTTGGCCATTTTGATGGACACCGGCTGGAAATCCCCCAGGAACGCGCCGCAGCACACAGGCCGGCCGCACAGGCCCAGGCCGCCCATCATTTTGGCCTCGTCCCGCACGCCGATCTGGCGCAGCTCGATCCGGGTGTGGAACAGGGAAGCCAGATCCTTGACCAGCGAACGGAAATCCACCCGCTTGTCGGAGGTGAAATAAAACAGGATCTTAGAATTATCGAAGGTGTATTCGCAGCCAACCAGCTTCATTTGCAGCTTGTGCTCCGCCACCTTCTTCTGGCACAGGGCCATGGCATCCTTTTCCCGGGCGCGGTTTTCCTGCTGGTGCTGGGCGTCCTCCGCCGTGGCGATGCGGATCACTTTTTTCAGCGGCGGCGTGATCAAATCGTCGCTGACTTCCTTTACGCCCGTCACCACCTCGCCGTATTCCATGCCCCGCACCGTTTCCACGATCACGGCGTCCCCGGCGGTGGGCCACCATTGGCCGGGATCAAAATAATACAATTTGCCTGCGTTCCTGAACCGAACGCCGATTACAGTTGCCATTTGCTCGTTTCCTCCGATATGGTTTGCATCAGCCCCTCCGCCAGGGCGGCCCAGCCTACGTTGGCCGCCTTCTGACGCCGGGCGATGAGGATGGATTCCAAAATTTTGCGCAGATCCTTGGGATCGGCTGCCTGAAAATGGGGCGGGAAATCATCCGCCTCGTCGGCCTCCCGGGTGGCTTTTCCGTGCAGCAGGGCGCGGATCTCCTGCTCCAGGATATCCAACAGCCTGTCCCCATTGTCCCTTTGGTCCTTCAGCAGTTGAGACGCTTCCGCGATATCGCTGATTTTCCGCACCGACAAAAAAGTTTTGCGCACCAATTCCCGGGCGCTCCAATAGCTTTCGTCGCCATGCATGGCGATGGCTCGGCCCAGGCTGCCCTCGCAGTAGCGGCTCAGGGTGCGGGCGCGGCCTGATGGCAAGCCCCGGCCGATCAGGGCCCGTTCGATCCTTTCCGGCGGCCAGGGCTGCATGCGCACGCACCGGCAGCGGGACCGGATGGTGGGCAGGATGGCGGTTTCGATATCCGCCGTCAGAAAAAAGTAAGTGCCTCCCGCCGCTTCCTCCAGGGTCTTGAGCAGGCAGTTCTGGGCTTGCGGGGTCATGCGCTCGGCGTTCTCGATCACGATCACCCGAACGCCCCCCTCCATGGCGTGGCGGGACAGGGCGTCGATCATATCCCGCAGCGTTTCCACCTTGATGGATTTTTCCCGGGGGGCCGGGGCGGGAAAAATGGCGTCGGGATGGGTGCGGGCGGCGTAACGCCGGCAGGCCCGGCATTGGCCGCAGGGCCGCCCATCCTCCCGTTCGCACAAAAGCCCCTGGGCCAGCAGATGGGCCAGCGTTTTTTTGCCCACGCCGCTTTCGCCGGTCAGCAGGGTGGCATGGGCCATGCGGCCCTGCTCAAAATCATGGCAAAGGGCGAGGAGCGTATCACTCCCCGCCGCGCAGTCCCGGATCGTCAGCCCCGCGGGCGCGTCAATACTTGACAAACTGATCCACCGTCAAAACGAAAACGGTCGCCCCACCCACGGTGACCTCGATGGGGTAGGAGGCGTAAATACCGGCGCTGCCGCCCATGGTGACGGGGGAGGTGGCGATTTGCTTGCGGCTTTTGCATACCTTTTCAATGATGGCCATGCAGCCGTCGAACCGATTGTCCTCCACGCCCACCAGCAGCGTGGTGTTGCCCGATTTCAGGAAGCCGCCGGTGGTGGCCAGCTTCGTAACGCCGTAGCCCTCATCCATCAGGCAGCCGATCAGGCGGGAAGAATCCTCATCCTGCACGATGGCAATGATCAATTTCATATTCTCATGCTCCTTTCTCAGGATGTGTCACGGAAATATGGATTTCCTGTTTATATTATATAACAATTTCGATCAAATATCAACCGGTTATCTGGCCAGACTTGTCAATTTGGCGGGAATGTGATAAAATAGCATGGTTTTTGATGCCAAAGCCAAGGAGTGAGCGCGATGACCCACATTTATCTGGACGCCATGGGCGGCGACAACGCCCCTCAGTGTACCGTGGCGGGGGCGGTCGAGATCCTGCGGGCCGACCCCGATCTGAAAATCACCCTGGGCGGCGCAGCCCGGGAAATCGAGCCGCTTCTGGCCAACGCCGAGGATGTGCGGCCCCGCATCGCCATTGACGAATGCACCGAAATCATCACCAATCACGACGCGCCTGTGATGGCCATCCGGCAGAAGAAGGATTCCGCCCAGGTCAAGGGCATGCTGATGGTGAGGAACGGCGAGGCCGATGGCTTCGTGTCCGCGGGGTCTACAGGGGCCACGCTGGCGGGCGGCATGTTCCGCCTGGGCCGCATCGACGGGGTGGAAAGGCCCGCCCTGGCGCCGCTGCTGCCCAACGGCAAGGGCTTTTTCTGCCTGATCGACTGCGGGGCCAACGTGGATTGCCTGCCGGCCTATCTGCCCCAGTTCGGCATCATGGGGGCCGCGTATATCCAGTGTATCCGGGGCATCAAAAATCCCCGGGTGGGCCTGGTGAACATCGGCGCGGAAAGCGAAAAGGGCAACGCCCTGGCCAAGGCGGCCTACCCGCTGATGGAGCAGGCGCCCTTCCACTTCATTGGCAACGTGGAGGGGCGGGACATTACCGCCGACGTGGCGGACGTGGTGGTGTGCGACGGCTTTTCCGGCAATTTGATCCTGAAATTCATGGAGGGCGTGGCGGGCACGCTGATGGATATCATCAAAACGGAATTGATGGCCGACACCCGGGGCAAGATCGCCGGGCTGATCGCCAAGCCCGCCTTCCGCCGGGTGAAAAAAACCATGGATTACACCGAGGTGGGCGGCGCGCCCCTGCTGGGCGTGAAGGGCGTGGTGGTCAAGGCCCACGGCTCCAGCAACGCCCACGCCATTGCCTGCGCCATCCGTCAGGCCGCGCTGATGAAGCGCAAGGGCCTGGTTGATGATATCGAGAAGGAAATTTCCAAACAATTACAAGCATAACGACAAAAGGAGGAATATCCCATGGTATTCGAAACCGTAGCTCAGATGATCGCCAAGCAGCTGAAGATGGACGTCAGCGAGATCACCCCCGACAAGCGCCTGGTGGAGGATCTGAAGGCTGACAGCGCCAACGTGATGGTGCTGATCATGGACCTGGAAGATCAATTCAACATGACGGTGGACGACAGCGCCATCACCACCCTGAAAACGGTGGGCGACGTGGCGAAGTACATCGAATCCAAGCAGGGCTGATCATCGCCCGGCGGGACGCGGATGCGGAAGGGGCTTTTGGGCCCCTCCGGTCCGCATCCCGTTTTTTACGGAAAACCCGATTCGGCGCGCCGGGGCAAACCCCGGGCGCGATGCGGAGGAAGGATCGATTCATGGCGGATTACGCGGCCCTGCAGCAGGCCATCGGCTATCAATTCCGGCAGCTTTCCCTGCTCAGGCAGGCGCTGACCCACCCCTCCCTGGGGATCAAGCACAACCAACGGCTGGAATTCCTGGGCGACGCGGTGCTGGAATTGTGCGTGAGCGAAAAAATTTACGAAAAGCACCCCGAAATGCACGAGGGGGCCATGACCCAGCTGCGCCAGAAGCTGGTGCGGGAGGAACGGTTGGCCCAGGTGGCCCGGCAGATCGCCCTGGGGGACGCGCTGCTGATGGATAAAAGCTGCGAGATTGGCGGCGGGCGGCAAAACCCAAGCGTGCTGTGCGACGCGTTCGAGGCGGTGCTGGCCGCCGTGTATCTGGACGGGGGCTTCGACGCCGCCCGGGCCATGGTGCTGAAATTGATCGGCGATTGCTCGGAAACCGGGGAAAACGACGCCAAAAGCGCCCTGCAGGAATATCTGCAGGCCCGGGGCAAAAGCATGCCCGCCTATGAAACTGTGGGCGAGGAGGGGCCGCCCCATGACCGGGTGTTTACCGCCGCCGTGCTCATCGACGGGCGGGAGGTGGCCCGGGGCGCGGGCAAAAGCAAAAAGCGGGCCGAGCAGCAGGCTGCCGGCGCAGCGCTGGAAATCATCAAACGTTCGGGGGAATAACGGGGCATGCGGCTGAAGAAGCTGGAAATTCACGGGTTCAAATCCTTTGCCGACCGGACGGAAATCGTCTTTAACCAGGGCATCACGGGCATCGTGGGGCCCAACGGCTCGGGAAAGAGCAATATTGGCGACGCCGTGCGCTGGGTGCTGGGCGAGCAAAGCGCCCGCGTGCTGCGGGGCGCCAAGATGGAAGACGTCATTTTCAATGGCACGGCCAAGCGGAAGGCGGCCTCGTACTGCGAGGTCTCTTTGTCGTTCGACAACGAGGATGGGGCCCTCAAATCCAGCTACGCCGAGGTGGTGGTCACCCGCCGGGTGTACCGCAACGGCGACAGCGAGTATTACTTGAATAAAACCACCTGCCGCCTGCGGGATATCCTGGAATTGTTCCGGGATACCGGCATCGGGCGGGAGGGCTATTCCCTCATCGGCCAGGGCCGCATTGACGAGATTCTGTCCGTCAAAAGCGAGGACCGCCGGCAGGTGTTAGAAGAGGCCGCCGGCGTGATGACCTACCGCGTGCGCAAAGAGGACGCCGAAAGGAAATTGGCCCGCACTCGGGATAACCTGAGCCGGGTCAACGATATTCTGGAGGAATTGGCGTCCCGGGTGGAGCCGCTGGAAAAGCAGGCGGCGGTGGCCCGGGAATACCTCGAATTGGCGGAGCGGCTGCGTACCCTGGAAATCAATATCTTCCTGATCCGGCACGATAAGGTGAAAGAGCGGATCGCGTCCCTGCGCCAGACCCTGG
Organism: Clostridia bacterium; assembly: GCA_017470945.1. GTDB lineage: Bacteria > Bacillota > Clostridia > Christensenellales > Aristaeellaceae > RUG563. The sequence continues at coordinate 12,769 of JAFUXH010000070.1, forward strand.
AGGGACTGCGGGACGTGCTGCTGCACCACGAGGCCCAGTTGAACGAAAATGCCGTCGAGCGGGAAAAGCTGGAGGAAGCCATCGCCCTGCTGGAGGGGGAATTGGCCCAGGCCCGGCAGGCCCACCTGGCCGCCACCGACACGCTGCATGAAAGCCAGTCCGCCCGGGAGCGTACCCAGCATCAAATCGATTCCGCCCGGGAGAACCTGGAACGTATCGCCGGCGAAATGGCGGAAACCCGCCGTCGGCAGGAGGAATTGAAGGTCCTGTTTGAGCAAGGCGAGCAGGACGCCCAGAAAAGCGACGCCGCCCTGGCCCAGGCTGAAAAAGAACTGGATCAGGAGCAGGGCCGGCTGGATCAATGGCTGTTGGACGCCCAGGCCAAGGAAGCCGCGCTGGACCGGCACAAGGCCGATATCCTGACCGCCATGAACCGCCTGTCCGACGCCCGGAATCAGCAGGCCCGGCAGCAGGCCATCTGCGCCCAGATGAAGAGCCGCCTGACGGAAATCGAGCAGGCGGTGAAGGAGGGCGGCGAAAAGCAGCTGGCCCTGACCGGGGCCCTGCGCGCGGCGGAAAAGCAGGCATCCGAAGTGAACGAGGGCCTGGAGCAATTGAAAAACGACGCTGCCGCGTCGGAAGGCCGCCTGCGGGCGCTGACCGAGGAAACCCAAAAAACGGCGGAGCAGGCGCAAAACCTGAACCTGAAATACCAGGCCGACGTGAGCCGCTATCGGCTGATGGACGAAATGAGCCGGGAGATGGAGGGCTACAATCAATCCGTCCGCCGGGCCCTTTCCTATGCCCAACATGATCCCAGCGTGCGGGGCGTGGTGGCCAGGCTGATGCAGGTGCCCCGGGAGCTGGAAACGGCCATCGATATGGTGCTGGGCGGCACGCTGCAAAATATCGTCACCGAGGATGAGGACGCCGCCAAGCGCATGATCGATTATCTGCGCAATAACCGCCTGGGCCGGGCTACGTTCCTGCCCATGAGCAGCGTGAAATCCCGGGTGCTGAATCAGGAGGAGCGCAGGCTGCTGTCGATGCCCGGATGCCTGGGCGTGGCCAGCGAATTGATCTCCTTCGCCCCCGAATATCGGGGCATCATGGAAAATTTGCTGGGCCGCACGGTGATCGCCCGGGATCTGGACAGCGGCATCCCCATCATGCGGGCGGGCCGCCACGCGTTCCGCCTGGTCACCCTGGCCGGCGACGTAATGCACTCCGGCGGTTCGATGACCGGCGGCACGGCGCAAAAGAGCGCCGTCAGCCTGCTGGGCCGGGAGCGGGAAATGAAGGAACTGCGCAAGGCCCTGGAGGGGGAGAAAGCCGAATTGGCCGCCCTGCGGGATAAGCTCATGGCCATGCAGCAGGAGCGGGAGGATTTCAAGCGCCTGCGCAACGAGGCCATGGATCGGGTGCACCAGGAAGAAATCGCCGTGGCCCGGGAGCAGGAAAGGGTGTTCAACGCCAAGGCGGAATTGACCGCCGCCTCCGAACAGTTGGAACGCACCCGCGCCGCCGCGGCCCAATTAAAGGAAAGCATCGCAGAAATCGAAGCAGACCTTTCCCGGGTCCAGACCCAAGCGGAAAACGAAACCGTCGACCGGGAGGCCATGGACCGGAAAACGGAGCTGCTGCAAAAGGATCTTTTCGACGCCCGGGAAAAGGCCGAAGGCCAGCGCGACCTGGTGACGAAGATGCGCTTGCAATACGCCGAATTGGCCCACGCCCTGGATACCCTGCGGCGGGATAAGGCGAGGCAGGATCAGGAATTGACCGCCCTGGATCGGGCCATGAGCCAATTGAAGCAGGAGCAGGCGGCCCGGCAGGAGACGCTGCAAAGGGCCGAAGAGACCCTGGAAACGCAAAACGTCTTGTGCGGCGAGCAGGAAAAAATGGTGGCCGAATTGCAGTCCCAGGTGCTCGCCCTGGATCAGGACCGGCAGGACAAGGCCGCCCGCCAGCGGGAATGTGTGCGCCAGAGCGAGGAAATGCACAAGGCCTACGATGAGGACAGCATGAAGCTGCACCGCACCGAGCTGAGCTGCGACCGGGCGGAAAACGAATTGAAGGTCATGACCGACCATATCTTCAATACCTACGACCTGACTTACGCCGGGGCGGAGGAATTCCGCCTGGAGGGCGCGTTCGATCTGACCGGCAGCGAACGGGAGGCTGCTTCCCTGCGGGGCCGCATCCGGGAGATGGGCCACGTGAACGTGGGCGCCATCGAGGAATACGCCGCCACGAAGGAGCGCTTTGACGAACTGACCACCCAGCAGCAGGACCTGACCAAGGCCGAGGAGGATCTGCAGACCCTGATCGCCCGGCTGCTGACCCAGATGGAAAAGCAATTCGTGCAGGAATTCGAAAAGCTGGGGGAATATTTCAAGGAAACCTTCGCGCGCCTCTTTGGCGGCGGCCAGGCGGAACTGCGCCTGACCGACCCCAACGACGCGCTGAACTGCGGCATCGAGATCATCGCCCAGCCCCCGGGGAAAAAACTGCAGCTGCTTAGCCTGCTTTCCGGCGGCGAGCGGGCGCTGACCGCCATCGCCATCCTGTTCGCCATGCTGAAATTGAAGCCCACGCCGTTCTGTATCCTGGATGAGATCGAGGCGGCGCTGGATGAAGCCAACATCGGCTATTTTGCCGATTATCTGTCCGAATACGCCAAGACCACCCAGTTCGTGGTGGTCACCCACCGCAAGGGCACCATGGAGCGTTGCGACGCCCTGTACGGCGTGGCCATGCAGGAGCGGGGCGTGTCCGGCATGGTATCTGTGAATCTGCAAGATTACGAGTAAGGGAGGATGCGTCGATATGGGTTTCTTTCAACGCCTCAAGCAGGGCCTGACCAAAACCCGGGGCGGGCTGACCGATAAGGTGGACGAGCTGGTGAAAAACACCCGGGAAGTGGACGATGATTTTTACGACGAGCTGACCGACATCCTGATCCTGGCCGACGTGGGCATGGCCGCCACCACCGAGGTGATGGATAAGCTGCGCCGTCAGGTGGAGGAAAAGCGCGTCAGGAACGCCGACCAGGCCCGGGAGATCTTCAAGCAGATCCTGATCGACGAAATGAATATTCCCAGGCCCAACTTAAAATGGCCCATGGTGATGTTCGTTGTGGGCGTGAACGGCGTGGGGAAAACCACCACCATCGGCAAATTGGCCCTGCGCTTCCAGGAAATCGGCCGCAGCGTGATCCTGGCCGCCGCCGATACCTTCCGCGCCGCCGCCGACGAGCAATTGGCCGTGTGGGCCGATCGGGCCAAGGTGCCCATCATCCGCGGGCAGGAGGGGGGCGACCCCGCCAGCGTGGTGTACGACGCGGTGCAGGCCGCCAAGGCCCGGAAAACCGACCTGCTGATCGTCGATACCGCCGGCCGGCTGCACAATAAAAAGAACCTGATGGATGAATTGTCGAAAATGCGCCGCATCATCGACCGGGAATACCCCGAGGCGGAAATGCGCTGCATGCTGGTGCTGGACGCCACCACCGGTCAAAACGGTATCCAGCAGGCCAAGCAATTCAAGGAAGCGGCGGAAATCAACGGTATCGTGCTCACCAAGCTGGATGGCACCGCCAAGGGCGGTGTGGCCATCGCCATCCGCCGGGAATTGAATGTGCCGGTGTGGTATATCGGCGTGGGCGAGGGCATCGACGATCTGCAGGCCTTCGACGCGAAGGAATTCGTGGAAGCGCTGTTCTGACGATCAATGGGGGCTGGGAAACGGTTGCCGTTTTCCCGCCGGTGTGCTACAATACATGCGCGCGGCGTGCGCCGCAGCAAAATGGGGATCGAGGTGCTCTATGACCGCGCTGCTTCGCCTGTTTTCCCGCAAGCCCATGTTTTCCGACGGGGAAATCGACCTGGTGCCCAGCAGGGAGGACGTCAGCGACCCGGTGTACGGCATTGACGACGGCTACACCTTTTCCATTTTCCTGACCGGCACGCGGCACTACGTGGGCTACGTCAGCTTGCGGCTGGGGGAGAGCCCGGGGCTGTATTACCTGGGCCACATTGGCTACCGCATCGAGGAAAAGCACCGGGGCCACGGCTACGCCGCCCGGGCCTGCGCCCTGATGCTGCCGCTGCTGCGCCGGCTGCATTTGGGCAGCGTGGTGATCACCAACAACGTGGAAAATATCGCCTCCCGCAAAACCTGCGAGCGCCTGGGCTGCGAATTGGAGCGCATCGCCAACGTGCCCCAGGAATACCGTATGCTGTGCGCCGGGGCCCGGCAGAAATGCCGCTACATCTGGCGCATCCCGGAAAAAGAATGAGGCGGGGGAGAATCCCATATACTAATACCCGGATCAAAAGCAGGAGGAGAACGCCGTGCGCTTAACAGCCAGGGGCCTGGAGATTTATTACGAGCAGACGGGCACGCCCGGCCGGCCGGATGTGCTTTGCCTGCACGGCTGGGGCTGCACGGTGAAGCACTTCGCCCCCATCGCCAACGAATTGGCGAAGGATTACCGCGTGACGGTGATCGATTTTCCCGCCCATGGCCAAAGCCAAAAGCCCACGGAGCCATGGGGGGTGGCCGATTTCGCCGCCTGCGTGAAGGAACTGATGGAAAAGCTGCGGATCGTCCCCTGCGATATCATCGCCCATTCCTTTGGCGGGCGGGTGGCGATCTATCTGGCGGCCCATTGGCCGGAATTGGTCAAGCGCCTGGTGATCACCGGCGGGGCGGGGCTGAAAAAGGAGCAGACGCCCGAGCAGAAAAAGAAAAGCGAGGCCTATCAGCGGAAAAAGAAGCTGCTGATGGGGCTGAGCAAGGTGCCCGGCATCGGCGGCGCGGCGGAAAAGGGCCTGGAGGCCCTGCGGGACAAATACGGCTCCGCCGATTATAAGGCCCTGGACGCCGATATGCGCCAAACCTTCGTGCGGGTGATCAGCGAGGATCTGCGGCCCCTGCTGCCGAAGATCGAAGCGTCCACGCTGCTGATCTGGGGCGAAAACGATCAGGATACGCCCCTGTGGATGGGAAAGACCATGGAAAAGGAAATCCCCGACGCTGGGCTGGTCGTTTTTGAAAACGACGATCATTTCGCCTATCTGCGCCAATGGCCCCGGTTCGTCGCCGTGGTGCGGGCCTTCCTGACCTGAGGGCCGTTTGTACGGCTTGCATCGCCTAACCCCTTCGTTCTCCGGAGGGGCGGATATCATTCGCCCGCCTGCCCGCGTCCGGGAATAGGACGCAGCGCAATCATCCCCGGAACGCCAAACCCGTTTTCCAATCAAAAAATGCCGTGATTATGCCACCCCTTCGGGAAAGGAGTGCTGGATATGGGAACCTTGGAAAATTTCATCACTTACTGCATCCAGGGCTTGGGCATGGGGGCGGGCATGATCCTGGCCGCCCGGCGGCTGACGCATTATTTTCAGCTGGAAAGCTATCAGTATCACGGATATTTTCAAACCGTAGGCCGCCAAATCAAGCGGGCGGTGGATCCCTGCCTGCTCCTGGGCCTGTGCTATTTGGCGGTGTTTTCAGCGTGGGCGCTGCTCACCGCCCCGGCCAAGGGGGAAACCGCTTTCCATTTGGCGACGGCGGCTGTGGCTGCCGGGCTGTACGCGCTGGCGGGCGCGTTGATCCGGCGGCGCGGTATGAAGCAAAAGGAAAAGAAGCCCTTTGCCCTGACGGCCCGAATGAAGCGGCTGTACGGGGCGCTGGCGTTTTTGCTGATCCTGCTGCCGGCGCTGGCGGGGTTCCTTACGCGCTGGGATCTGATCGTGCTGGGCCTGTACGGCGCGCTGGCGGCCTGCTTCCTGCCTTTCCTGGTGGCCCTGGCCGGGCTGATCGCCCTGCCCATCGAAAAACTGATTTTCTATTTGTATTTCCATGACGCCGAAAAGAAATTGTTGGCCAACGACCGGCTGATCCGCATTGGCATCACCGGCAGCTACGGCAAAACCAGCACCAAATTCATCCTGGCCGAGATCCTATCGCAGAAATACAACGTGCTGGCCACCCCGGCGTCCTTTAACACCCCCATGGGCGTCACCCGCATCATCCGGGAGCGGCTGACCCCGGCACATCAGGTGTTCATCGGCGAAATGGGCGCCCGGCACGTGGGGGAGATCAAGGAATTGTGCCGCCTGGTGCATCCCACGATCGGCATCCTGACCGCCGTCGGCCCCCAGCATCTGGACACCTTCAAAACGATCGAACGCATCGAAAAAACCAAGTACGAGCTGATCGACGCGCTGCCCGACGACGGGCTGGCGGTATTCCTCAATGACGACGGGATCGTGAAAAAGCTGTACGATCAAACGGAAAAGCCAAAGCTGCTGGCGGGAGATGAGCAGGGCGACGCCTGGGCGGAGGATGTGACGGTGTCGCCCGCCGGGTGCCACTTCACCCTGCGCTTCCGGGATGGCGGCAGCATCCCCTGCGACACGGTGCTGCTGGGCGAGCACAACATTCGCAATATCCTGACCGCCAGCCTGGTGGCCAAGCGCCTGGGCCTGACGAACCAGCAGATCGCCCGGGGCATCGGGCAGCTGAAGCCTATCGAGCACCGCCTGCAGCTGCTGAAAACGCCCAACGGTATCGGCGTGATCGATGACGCCTTTAATACCAACCCCCGCTCCAGCCAGGAAGCGCTGAAGGTGCTTTCCTCCTTCCCGGGCAAGCGCGTTATCGTGACCCCCGGCATGGTGGAATTGGGGGCGGATGAGGATCAATACAACGAAGCGTTCGGCCAGGCCATGGCGGAGTATGTGGATGTGGCGGTGCTGGTGGGCAAAAAACACACCGCGCCCATCCAGCGGGGCCTGATGGCCCGCGGCTTCCCGCCGGAAAATATGCACGTGGTTTCGTCCCTGGAGGAGGCGGTGGCCGTGGTGAACGGCATTATTCGCCCCGGGGACACCGTGATGTATGAAAACGACCTGCCCGATCATTACAGCGAAAGCTGACGGAGGAAATTATGAGCAAAATGCAGCTGGGCGTGATCTACGGCAGCCGCACCTGCGAGCACGACGTATCCATCATCAGCGCCGTGCAGCTGATGCGCAGCGTGGATCGGGAAAAGTATGACGTGATCCCCGTTTATATCGACCGGAAGGGCCAATGGTTTACCGGCCCGGCCCTGCTGGATATGAAAACCTACACCTCCTTCGATCCCTACGGCAAGGGCATCACCCCCGTGCAGCTGGATTTGACCGCCGGCTCCGGCGCGCTGCTGCACTATGTGCCCGCCAAGGGCCTGTTTGGCGGCGGTAAAGAAGAAGTGGTGGCCCGGATCGAGTGCGCCATCCCGGTGATGCACGGCCTGCACGGGGAGGATGGCTCCCTGCAGGGGCTGCTGGAATTGGCCGGCCTGCCTTACGCTTCCAGCGGGGTGACGGCCTCCGCCATCGGGATGGATAAAATCGCCATGAAGCGGTTCTTCAAGGCGTTCGATTTCCCCATCCTGCCCGACTGCGCCCTGACCCGCAGCCAGTGGGAAAAGGACCGGGCGGGCACCATCGCGCAGGTCGAGCAGGCGCTGCCCTATCCCGTGTTCGTCAAGCCCGCCTGCCTGGGCTCCTCCATCGGCGTCAGCCCCGCGAAGGACCGCGCCGGCCTGGAGGACGCGCTGGAGCTGGCCTTCTCCTACGACCGGCGGGTGCTGGTGGAGCAGGGGCTGGATAAGCCCATCGAGGTCAATTGCTCCGTGCTGGGGTTCGATGGCGACCGGCGGCCATCCGTGCTGGAAATGCCCAATTCCGGCACCGAATTCCTGGATTTTTCAGAAAAATATCTGGCCGGGAACGGCGGCAGCAAGGGCATGGCCAGCTTAAAGCGGGTCATCCCCGCCCCCATCGGCGAGGAATTAACGAAGGAATTGCAGGATCTGTCCCTGCGGATCTTCGACGCCATGGACTGCAAGGGCGTGGTGCGCATCGATTATATGATTGACCGCCACACCGGCAGCCACTACATCACCGAAATCAACACCATTCCCGGCTCCCTGGCCTTTTACCTGTGGCAGGCCACCGGGCTGAATTACACCCGCCTGATCGACGAAATGGTGGCCTGCGCCATGAAGGCCTACGCTGAAAAGGAGCGCAATTCCTTCGCCTTCACGTCGGACATCCTGTCGGGCGTGCAGCTGGGCGGTAAAACCGGCGGCAAGCTGGGCGGAAAATTGGGCGGTAAAACCGGGGGAAAGCTGTAAAGCGCGCGGGAACGCAAGCACTTTGGTTATTCGTCCGTTTCAGGAGGCATCGAAGATCGTTTTGATTCTTTGATCAGATTTCGTTTCTTCATTTTACAGGCGTCGAAATTTCGGCGCCTGTGATTTTATTTTGCACAATCCGAAAAAAGCATAGCAAAGATGAAAACATTGTGTTATAATGGATACACTGATCATGGAATCGGTCTGTTTGCTGTATCATCGGCAGGGGTCGGGCGTGATCAGGCGCTACATGAACGTGAAAAATCGATCTGGGGGAGGCGGCCCTTTGCAGTACCGGGGAACATACATTGAGGTGGATTTGCAATCCATCGCGGCCAACACCGCCGCGCTGCGGGCGTCGATCGCCCCCACGCCCCACATGATGGCGGTGGTGAAGGCCAACGCCTACGGCCACGGCCTGGTGCCGGTGGCCCGCACCGCCCTCAAAAACGGGGCGGATTGGCTGGGTATCGCCATTCCGGAGGAAGGGGAGGCCCTGCGTCAGGCGGGGGTGACCGCCCCGATCCTGGTGCTGGGCGCCGTCAACGCCCGGGGGGCGGAGGCCAGCGTGTGCTTTAGCCTGACCCAGGCGGTGTTTGACGAGGAACGGGTGCGCATGCTGGAGGACGCGGCCCGGCGGCAGAAGAAAATCGCCCAGGTGCACGTGAAGTGCGATACCGGCATGGGCCGCATCGGCGTTCGGGATGAAAAGGAATTGCGGGCGGTGCTGCGCGCCATCGAGGAATCGCCCCACGTGCGCCTGACCGGCGCGTTCACCCATTTTGCCGACGCCGATGGGTTCGACGATGGCTACTCCATGCGCCAGATCGCTCAATTCGAGCAGATGCGCGCCCTGCTGCCATCCGGCATTTTGATCCACGCCGCCGCCAGTGCCGCCGGGGCCCGGTATCCCCAGGCCCGGTATGATATGGTGCGCCAGGGCATTTCCCTGTACGGGTGCCCGCCGGTGGGGGAATGCCCCCCGCTCAGGCCCGCCCTCTCCTGGCACACGGAAATCGCGTATGTGAAATCCCTGCCCGCGGGGGAATGCGTCAGCTATGGGCGCACCTACCGGGAGGATCGGGATATCCGGGTGGCTACCTTGCCGGTGGGCTATGGCGACGGATACCACAGGGCCCTGTCCAACAAGGGGCAGGTGCTGATCGGGGGCGTGCGCTGCCCGGTGATCGGCCGGGTGTGCATGGATCAGATCATGGTGGATGTTACCGACGTTCCGGCGGATCAGGCCCGCTTGGGGGCCGACTGCGTGCTGCTGGGCCGTCAGGGCGGCCAGGAAATCACGGCTGACGAGCTGGCCGGCTGGGCGGGCACCATCAGCTATGAGATCTTGCTGGCCGTCACCGCCCGGGTGCCGGTTCATTCTATCAGGGAAACGGATGGTTGAAAAATGCAGAATCAAGCGAAAAAGCAAAAGAACAAACGGGAACTGGTGTATAAGCCCTACCATAAGGGCAGCTGGTGGGATGGCGGCGTTGTGAAAAAGGCGCTGAAGATCCTGCTGTATTACGTGATGTTCGTGTTTGTGTTTGTGGTGGTGGGCGGCATCACCACCACCGAAAGCCCCGCCCTGGCCTGGGTGATCAACGTGCTGATCATCTTCCTGTGCGCCGCCATGCTGTTTGTGGATGGCACCCGGGAGGGGGAAAGCCAGGTGATGCTGGGCGAAATCGTGCATTCCCGGCTGGAAACGGGGAAGGATGTGCCGCAGAAGGATCAGGATCGCTGCTATCATCCTCTGAAGGGGTGGGTCACCGCCCTGTGCGGCGCGGCCCTCGTGATCGTGATCGCCCTGGCCTACGCCGTGCAGGCCAAGAAGCAGGTGTACGAGCTGCAGGCGCTGCCCGATTGGGTGACGGCCTATGAAAAGGGCGGCGAAGTGATGCTGCCCCTGTCCTACTATCAGCGGAGCGTGGGCATCACGGTCACGGATATCCTGCGGATCGTCACCCGGATGCTCATCTTCCCCTTCGCCCAGGTGGCCCGGCTGTACGGGGCGGACGGCCTGCTGCTGGCCGATCGACTGAGCCCCCTGCTGGCGTGTATCCCCGCGCTGGGGTATCCGCTGGGCTATCTGACGGGCCCCCGCTCCCGGGCCATGGTGCACGGGGATATTAAAACCAACACCAAGCGATATCAGCGCCGTCAGCGCAAGGCCGTCAAGGCCCGCCGGCAGCGTACCGAAAAGAAGAACGAGTTGATTTGATGCGCATCATTGCAGGCGAAATGCGGTCCCGGAAGCTGAAAACGCCGGAGGGCCTGGATACCCGCCCCACGGCGGATCGGGTCAAGGAGGCGCTGTTCAGCATCCTGCAAAACCGCCTGTACGGCGCCCGGGTGCTGGATCTGTACGGCGGCAGCGGGGCCCTGGCCCTGGAGGCCCTCAGCCGCGGGGCGCAAAGCGCGGTGATCAACGATCAAGCCCCCCGGGCGTGCCGGGTGATCCGGGAAAATATCGCGGCGCTGGGCTGGCAGGCGCGGGTGACGCTGCTGCAGATGAAGGACGCATCGGCCATCGACGCCCTGGAAAAGGCGGGGGATCGCTTCGATTTGATTTTCCTTGACCCGCCCTACAAGCTGGATACCGCCGCCGTGTGTGAGCGGCTGGAAAAGCGGCTGCTGGCCCCGGACGGGCTGATCGTGGTGGAGCACGCCAGGGAAACGCCGCCTCAGGCGGGTGCTTCGCTTACCTTGCGGGACCGGCGGGAGTACGGCATCACGGGCCTGAGCTTTTACCGCCGCGCGGGGGAGGATGAAGGATGAAAACGTGCTTGTATCCCGGCAGCTTTGACCCCGTCACCCAGGGGCATATGGATGTGATCCGCCGGGCCGCCCGGATGTTCGATACCGTGGTGGTGGGCGTGCTGCACAACCCCGACAAAACGGGCTGCTTCCCGGTGGAAAAGCGGGTGGAAATGCTGAAAAAAGCCTGCCGGGATTTGCCCAACGTGGAAGTGATCGCCTACGGTGGGCTGCTGGCCCAGCTGACCCGGGAAACGGGAATTTCCATCGTGATCCGTGGGGTCAGGAACGCAAGCGACCTGGAGAATGAAACGGCCATGGCCCGCATCAACCGCCAATTGAACCCCGAATTGGAAACGCTTTTGCTGCCCGCTTCGCCCGAATGCCAGGAGATCAGCGCCAGCATGGTGCGGCAATTGGCCGCGTTCGGGGCGGACCTGAAGCCCTTTGTGCCACCTGAAGTACTGCCGGATATTCTGGCTGCTTTTTCGTAAGCGTGAAGAACGCATCATCAAGAAGGAGGATACTCATGGCTGCCGAAAGAATCACCACCCTCGCCATCGCGGATCGCATCCAATTGGCCCTCAACAACGCCAAATCCGTGCCGTTTACCAGCAAGGTGATGGTGGAAAAGGAGGATCTGACCAAGCTGCTGACCCAGCTGAGCGCCAGCATGCCTGAAAACCTGGCCCTGGCCGATCAGGTGCTGGCGGAAAAGCAGCAGATCCTGGAGGAAAGCCGCCGCACGGCGGAAACCACCACCCGGGAAGCGGCCCAGGAAGCCCGGACCGCCGTGGAAAACGCCCGGGATACCGCCAACGCCACCGTGGCCGACGCCCAGGCCCGCGCCGCGGAAATGCTGCAGAACGCCACCAACCAGGCCAACGCCATGGTGGCCGACGCCCAGGCCCGGGCCAACGCCATGATCGCCGATGCCCAGGCCCGTGCCCAGCAGTTGGTGGCCGACAGCGAAATCATCGCCCGAGCCCAGGCCGAAGCCCAGGAAATGCTGGAGGGCACCCATCGGGAGTGCGAGGAATTCTCCGCCCGGGTGCACGGCACCGTGACCCAGATGATCGAGCACGCCGATCTGGGCCTGTCCCAGCAGCTGGACGCCCTGCGCGCCCTGCGGCAGGAGATCACCAACCAATAAAGGGCCGCAAGGGGCCACCCGGACCAGGAACAGCATGGCCGGCGCGGAAAAATCCCTGAGAAAAAAGCAGAAAATCCCTTGACAGAAAGCGGCATGACGGCTATACTATAATAGTTGTCTTGTGGTGCTTTTGATCACCCATGCGCCAGATCAATGCCATTCAGGCATTTGGAATGTAGAAGGAGTTGTTGGAACCATGAAACGTACTTATCAGCCCAAGAAACGCCAGCGCAACAAGGTGCACGGCTTCCGTGCCCGCATGAGCACCAAGAACGGCCGTCGGGTGCTGTCCCGCCGCCGCCGCCGCGGTCGCAAGGAGCTGACGGTCTGATCCGTCTCTCCTGTGTTTCTTGCATGGCTTAGCCCGCCCCGCCGCTTGCCAACGTGCATTGAACTGTGGGGCGGGTTTTCTTTGCCCGGCCCCGCAGCGGCGCCGGGGAAAGCCCGTTGAAGGAGGAGGGCCATGCAGCAGCAATACCGCATGCGGAAAAACGGCCAGTTTCGCTACGTCTACAAAAAGGGGAAGGGCGCTGCCTGCCGGGAATTGTCGGTGGGCTTCGTCAAGGGCCCCAAACTGCTGGTAGGTTTTTCCGTCAGCAAAAAAATCGGCAATGCCGTCACCCGGAATCAGGTGCGCCGCAGGCTGCGGGAAGCCTTCCGGGCGGAATTGCCCGGCCTGAAACGGGGCCTGTATGTGGTCACAGCCCGGGAAGCCGCCGCCCAGGCGGATTTTGCCCGCCTGAAGAAGGGGCTTCAGTATCTGCTGAAAAAGCAGGGCCTGTATAAGGATGACGCGCCATGAAACGGCTGATTCTTCGGCTGATCCGTCTGTATCAGCGCTTCGTCAGCCCGCGCAAGCGGGCGTGCTGTCGCTTCACGCCTTCCTGCTCCCATTACGCCTATACGGCGGTGGAGCGGTTCGGCGCGGCGCGGGGCGGATGGATGGCGGCAAAGCGAATCGCGCGATGCAATCCTTTCTGTCAGGGCGGCTACGACCCCGTGCCCCAATGGCCCAGCGCTATCATTAGGAGGGACGAGAATCCTTGAGTGCCATTACCGATTTTCTGTACGGTGTATTAACATCGATTAATGGATTGGTGAACAATTACGGCGTGTCCATCATCGTGTTCACCATCCTGATGCGCCTGGTGTGTATGCCCTTTGACTACCGGAGCCGGAAAGGCATGCGGAAGATGGCGGTCATCCAGCCCAAGCTGAATGAGCTGCAGAAGAAATACGGGAACGACAAAGAAAAGTTCCAGAAAAAGCAGGCGGAGCTGATGAAGAAGGAGGGGTACAACCCCCTGTCCGGCTGCCTGCCCATGCTGCTGACCTGGCCGCTGATGATCGCTATGTTCGCCGCCATGCGCGCCATCGCCAACGAGCAATTGGCCGTGCAGGTGTTCCGCTATCTGTCCGGGCAGGAAAATGTCATCACCGCGGCGGATCGCTTCCTGTGGGTCAAGAACATCTGGATCACCGATTCTCCCTTTGCGTCCATCGCCCCCACGGCGGAAAACCTGCGCCTGCTGACGGCCGACGTATGGCAGCGCGCCCTGGCCCAGTTTGAAAGCAACCCGGACGCGTTCGCCGCCATCCAGTCCAGCCTGAAATCGGTGGCGGAAAACGCGGTGCTGGATTTCTCCACCACCGACGCGATGCAGCTGACCGTGGCCAACATGGTGTCCGCCCTGCAAACCATGCCCGGCTATAACGCCGCGGTGGCCTCCGTGCCCGGCTGGACCGGGGTGAGCTTCCTGCTGTTCAGCATCACCCTGTTCCAGAATTACAACGGCCTGCTGATCCTGCCGATCCTGGCCGGCGTATCCCAGATTCTGTCCACCAAATTCAACCCGCAAATGCGGGAACAGGCCCAGGCCCAGCCCAGCGCCGAAGGCCAGCAGAACGGCATGAACAATTTCATGAAGTATTTCTTCCCGATCCTGTCCGTGTTCTTCTGCCTCACCTCCAACGCCGGCTTCGCCGTATACTGGGTCACCTCCACCTGCTTCATGTGGGTGCAAGGCATCGTGATCACCAAAATCCTGGAAAAACAGGATGAGAAAAAAGCTCAAAGCGTCAGCGGAGAGGGGTCTGTCAAATAATGAAAGTGCATGAAGTTTCTGGCCGCACCATCGAAGAGGCGATTTCCCAGGGCCTGGAAGAGCTGGGCGTGTCCATCAGCGATGTGACGGTTGATATCATTGAGGAGGGCAGCAAGGGGCTGTTTGGTTTGTTTGGGTCCCGGCCCGCCAAGGTTCGTTTGAGCCTGAAGGACGAAGAGAACGAAGCCGATACCGCCCGGGCGATCCTGGAGGACGCCATGCGGGAGGACGCGGCCCCCAAGCCCAAGAAGGAAAATAAGCCCAAGAAGGCCCCCAAGGCCGAAAAGCCCGCCGAAGAAAAGAAAGAAGAAAAGGCCCCCGCCGAAAAGGTGGAAAAGCCCGAAAAGGCGGAGAAGGCGGAAAAGATAGAGAAGGCCGAAAAGGCTGAAAAGCCCGCCAAGCCCCCCAAGGTCCGCAAGCCCAAGGAAAAGAAGGAAGAAAAAGCCCCCGTACCGCCCAAGGAGATCGTGCCTGCCGAGCAGGCCGACCGGGAAACTGCCGCCGGTCGCGCCCAGGAATTCTTGCAAAACCTGACGCAATTGATGGGCGTGAACGTATCCGTGGCCGTGGCGACGGATGAAGAAGGTAACGTGCGGGTCAACATGGAAGGGGACACCCTGGGTATCCTGATCGGCCGCCGGGGCGAAACCCTGGATGCTTTGCAGTACCTGACCAGCCTGCAGGTGAATAAGGGGCAAAACAATTACACCCGCGTCACCCTGGATACCGAGGGCTATCGCGCCAAGCGGGAGGAAGCCCTCATTCGCCTGGCCAATCGGATGGCCAACCGGGCTTCCAAAACGGGCCGGGTGTCCATGGAGCCCATGAATCCCTACGAGCGACGCA
>JAFUXH010000071.1 GCA_017470945.1 Clostridia bacterium
AAAGCGTATCGCAGAACTGAAGCGGTTATTCATCAAGATTTACGAGGATAACGCCGCCGGAAGGCTGAGCGATGAACGCTATGAGATGCTTAGCGAAAGCTACGAATCGGAGCAAAAGCGATTGGAAGGAGAAGCAATCCACCTTCGGGAAGAAATTGAAGTACAGGAAAAGCAGAAAGAAGGCATTGATCAGTTTATTCAAGCGGCGAAAGCCCATGTCGGAATCGAAAAGCTGGATGGCTACGTCCTGCATGAACTCGTAAAGGCGATCTATGTGGGAGCGCCGGACAGGAGTAGCGGACGCAGAGTGCAGCACATCTATATCGAATACAATGGCATTGGCTTCATCCCGCTGAATGAATTGATGGATACAAAAACAGCGTGACAGAAATCACGCTGTAAGCCTTGAAAACATTACGTTTTCAACGAATTGAACATAATACTGTTTTACGAAGTCTCAGCAAAGGGCATATTTTCCGGGCGCTTCGGCCCCTTCGATTTTATTCCGCAGGCGGCGGCGTGTACGTCGCCGAGGGCCGGAATCTGCCGCCGCCTGTGGCGGATACAGGCAGATGAAGGCCCAATGAGGCACAGAGCCCAGGGGTCTGCGCTTGCGCTGCCCCCTGGGCGACAATGCCGAATTGCGAGGTTCGGCTGAAAGCCGCTTCCGCTATCCATTTCCGGCCGCGAAAATCGGGTTTTTGTCCTCCATAGAGGTCGAAAACCCATTTTTGCAGGAAATGGATGGTTCCGAATCAAAGCGGAATCCTGATTCCGCTTTGATTCGCAGGTTGTCGAAAACACTTTTTCGACAACCTGACGCCCCGGGATCTGGATGGATCACGAGGCGCATTGAGCGTCGATTTTTGTTCTTTCGCTATTCCCCTTGCGTATCGGCCTCTTGCATGTCTACGGCTTCCACGGCCTCCAGCGCTTCGGCCTCGGCCAGGCTGAGCAATTCCACCGGCGCGCTTTCCCGCACGTACAAACTGTCCCCCAGCCGCACCCGCAATTGCACGGTATACAGCCCCGGCGGGGCCATATCGCCGCCATTGGAACGGCCGTCCCAATAGAAGCTGCTGGCGTTGGGCGACAGCTGCTGGGGACGGGAGGGCGTTTCGTAGGCCAGCCGACGCACCAATTGCCCGTCGGCATCCAGGATATTCACGGTCAGGCCGCAAGGCACATCATGCTGGGCCAGGATGCACAATTCCTGCCCCAGCCCCGGCACGAAGGCTGGATCGGTGGCCACGTTCAGGGAAACGGGCCCCACGTCTGGCTGCACGCACAGCAGCCGGGCGCCCTGCAGCACCGGCCGGCCCTCCTCCAGGGTGATCAGCTGAATGATGGCGTAGCCATAAGCGTCCTCCCCCACGGTGTTGAGGGCCAGGGTGCGTATCTTCCGTCCGGGCAGCACGGTGCCATCCGGCTGCTCCCCATCCAAGAAATGCTGGGCCTGCTCAAACTGCCAGGCCCCGTTTTCGTGATACACGATCTGGTAGTACAATTCCACCTGCCGGCGCACGGTGAGGGAAAAGGCCACGCTGCTCTCCCCCGCCGTCAGCAGGGTATCCTCGAAGGTGATGTCGGTGACCGCCTTGCCGATCGCGCGCTCCGCGTCCGCGTCATAGGCAAACAGCACGAAATCCCCATCGTTTTGCGGGTACACCTGAGGGGTGGAGGCGGCGTAATTCTCCGTAAGATATGCGTAGACCTCCTTCAGGGTGATCCGTCCGTCGGCGTTCACGTCGGCGGCAAAATCGCCCCCCGATCCCAGCCCGTCGGCCAGCACCGTGGCAAAATAGCTGGCCCCGGCGGCGGACGTTTCCTGGGTGCTTTGGAAATACCAGCTGGCCTCGCTGCCCCCGGCGCTGCACAGCACCTTGTAATCGGGCCCGGAAAAGAAGATCCGGTCCGCCCCGCCGGACAGGCCTTTGCCAATGAACGCGCCGCTGTTGCACGCGTCCAGGATCACCACCTTTTGCCCGGGGATGGCATCCAAAATATCCTCCAGCATGGGGGCGTAGAGCAGTTCTTCCCCTTCCCCGTCGGACAGGATCAGCGCCGCCCCGGCGTTGCTGCCCCCCTCGTCAAACACCCCGTGGGTGCCGATGTACAGCAGGGACACGTCGCCCTCCTGGGCGTCGCCAAACGCCTCCAGCACCGCCAGATACAATTGCTCCACCGACGAAAGGCCGTCGGCGTAGGAACGGATCAGGGCGTAATCCCGTTCGTCCCGCATCAGCGCCTCGCTGAGCATTTCCACATTGCGGCTGGCCGCAGGCCAGGTGTCGGGCTGGGATTGGAAATGATCGCACCCCACCAGCAGCGCCCGGAGGGCGATCCGGTCCTCCTGCGCCGCGGGGCCTTCCTCCCCCCAGCCGATCAGGGGCAGCAAGGCGCACAGCATCAGCGCCACGATCCATCGCACCGCGCGCACGCCGCCACCCCCTTTCTCATCGATCGATCTCATTATACTATATCTTCGCCCCAAAATCCACAGCGCAAAAAAAGCCCCGTCCGGCAGGATCTGCCAGGAAGGGGCGGCGGCGGATACGCGCCGTTTATGTTTCGCTGAAATCGGTATCCATGCTCACCATGAACTGATAATCGGGGTACAGGGCCTGGGCGTCGGCCACGGCGGCGGCGTACACCCGGCGGCGGTCCGGCGCGTCGAAGGAAATCACCAGGTCGAACCGGATCATCTTCTTTTCCTCACTTACGTAGAACCCGTGCATCTGCAGCACGTATTCGTGGGCGAACACCGCGTCGTGTATGGCCTGCCGCATGGCCACCACCTGCTCGTCCCGGGTGTTGACGGAATACACGCCGATGGCGGTCAGGATCACCTGATGCTTCAGGTACACCGCCTCGGTGATCTCCCGCAGCAATTCATCCAGATCGTTGGCGGAGCAGGTATCCGGCACCTCAATGTGCAAAGAACCGTTGAACCGATCCGGGCCGTAGTTATTGAGCACCAGATCGTAAACCCCCGACACCGTGGGGAAGGAAAGCACCGTTTCCTTGATGCCCCGGGCCAGGTCGAGATCGGCCCGCTCCCCCAGCAGCTTCGAAATGGTTTCCCGCAGCATTTCCACGCCGGATTTCACGATGATCAGGGAAATCACCGCGCCCAGCCAGGCCTCCAGCGAAACGCCCCAGATCAGGAAGATCACGGCGGCCGCCAGGGTGGAGGCGGAGATCACGGCGTCCAGGGTGGCATCCTCGCCGGAATTGATCAGGGAATCGGAATTGACCTTCTGCCCCACGCCCTTCACATACCGGCCCAGCACGATCTTGACCGCCACGGCGGCGCCGATGATGATCAGAGCGGCGGCGGAATAATCCGGCGTTTCGGGGGTAATGATCTTTTTCACCGATTCCACAAAGGAGGTCACGCCGGCATACAGCACGATGACGGCGATGATCATGGCGCTCAAATACTCCACCCGGCCGTGACCGAAGGGGTGCTTTTTATCCGGCTCCCTGCCCGCCAGGCGGGTGCCCACGATGGTGATCACCGACGACGCCGCGTCGGACAGGTTGTTCACCGCGTCCAGCACCACCGCGATGGAATTGGACAGGATGCCTACCACGGCCTTGAAGGCTGCCAGGAACAAATTGGCCAGGATGCCCACCACACTGGTGCGGATGATTTTTTGATCCCGCCCCAGGGTTTCCTCGCTGTGGGCCAATTGCTGATCCAGCATGGACAATGCGATCATCTCCAACAATTTTTTCCAATTATAGCTACAGGCGCGCGTTCTGTCAACCAGGAAAATGGGAGATGAAATGCCGATCCCCTCCGGCTACCGGTTCAGTTCCTCCAGCGCGTCGTAGCAGAAGTTTTCCGCCAGCCCGGCATCGTAGCTCATATCCCGGCCGGACTGGTAGGCGTTCAGCGCCGCCTGGATCACCCGCTGATGCTCCTGATTCAGGTTTTGAAGCGCCCATTCGCCCCCATCCCGCTTGTTGAGCACCAGGTTTTCCCGGTAATACGCCAGGGCGCGGCACAGGTTCAGCACGCAATAGCAGGGGTGGGCCTGGAAATGCTCCCCCGCGTCGTTAGCGTCATACCGGATGGCATCCAGGGCGTGCTCCCGCTTCACCGGGCCGAACACCCGGGCGATGCTGGGGCCGAACAGCGTTTGCCCAAACGCCCGCAGGCACAGGATGTGGGCCGTCAGGTCGGGATCCTCCCCATGCATGCGCTCGCAGAAGCCCCGGGCGTTGCGCTCGTAATCCAGGCGGTAACGCTTCGAGAGGTGCAGGTCGAAGGGGATGGGATAAGGCGCGTTGCGGCAGTATTGCTCCAGGATCACGCTCATTTCAAAGCCGTTGGGCGGGGCCTCCTCCCCCAGGGCGTACAGCGTTTCCGCCAGAGCGATCTTCTTTTCCACCGGCACGCTTTGCCGCACCACCACCAGGAAATCGATGTCGCTGCGCTCCCACTGGAAGCAGCCGGCGGCCAGGGAGCCATGCAGGTAAATGCCCACCAGGTTCTCCCCCAGCACCTCGATATACCGCTGCTTCACCTGCTGCATCAGTTTATCGGCGTCGGCGGCGTTTTTGGGGGCGATCATCCCGCTGTCCAGCAGCCGCTTGATTTCCCGGGCGGCCTCTTCCTCGTCGGCCCCCTGCACGGTCATCACCACCGGGTCCGGCCCCGTGACACCCAGGGAAAGCAGCCCCAGCATGGATTTTCCGTTGATCACCCGGTTTTGATGCTCCAGGAGGATCTGGCTTTCAAAGCCCCCGGCCACGTGGGCCAGATGCTGGATCTGCATCCGGCTCATGGGCGTCAAATGCTCCAAATCCAACGTATGCTTAATCATGACGAATCATTCCTTGTTCTCGTTTGTATCGATCAGGGCCATCAGCCGCCGCATACGGTGGTTGACCCCGGATTTTCCAAGGGGCGTGGGCAGCATCTGGCCCAATTCCTCCAGCGACGCTTCGGGATGCAGCATGCGCAGCCGGCCGATCTCCTGCAATTCCCGGGGCAGGGCCGACAGGCTGTGGGCCAGGGAATAGGCCACGATGGCCTTCGCCTGCCTTTCCCCGGCGGACAATTGCTTTTTCAAATTGGCTTCATCGCAGTTCCGCGCCCGGTTGGCCTGGTTGCGCCCATCCCGCCGGATGCGGATATTTTCCATTTCCAGCAGCGACGCGTGGGCCCCCATCAGGGCCAGGCAATCGGCCACCGCGTCGCCCTTTTTCAGGTACACGATATCGGCGTCCCGCCGCTGCGTGACGTGGCCCTCGATGCCGCTTTTTTCCAATATCTTCAGCAGCGTTTCCGCCCGCGCGCCGGAGGAGGTGAATTCCAAATGATACCCCTTCTCCGGGGATGTGACCGCCCCCGCCCCCAAAAAGGCCGCCCGCAGGAACGAAGCGCGGCAGCACCGCCGGGTCATGGCCGCCCGGGGCACGCCCTTGAAGATCACGCCGTTTTCCGACTCCTGGATCATATGCAGGGCGATGAGCAATCGGCGGCTTTCGGCCTCCGGCACCGTGAGCACCGACAGGCGGCGGCCCCCCAGCCGCTTGTGCCGGTTAAATTCCAGCACGGGGGTGATTTCCATACGTTTTTTCAACAGCAAAAAGATCCGCTTGGCAAGGGCGGCGTTTTCTACCTCGTATACCACCCGCACCCTGCCCCCGCCGCTCAGGCGCAGGGAGGCGCAGGTTTGGGTCAGCGCGCTCAATTCGCTCAGCATACAGCAGTGCTTTTCCGGCTTGATGCGCTGCAATTCCTCTTTCACCTGGGAAGAAAAGCTCATCCTTCTCGCCCCACGATCTCCACTTCCGGCTCCAGACGCACGTGGAAGGCTGCTTCCACCTTTTCCTGCACCAAATCCTTCAGCCGCAGGAAATCCGCCGCCGTGGCGCCGCCCCGGTTGATCAGGAAGCCCGCGTGCTTTTCGCTCACCTGGGCGCCGCCCACGGTCAGGCCCTTCAGGCCGGCATCCTCGATCAGCTTGCCGGCGAAATGCCCCGCCGGCCGCTTAAAAAACGACCCGGCGCTGGGATATTCCAGCGGCTGCTTTTCCTTGCGCCGGGCGGCAAAATCCCGCATGGCGGCCTCGATGGCCGCGGGATCGCCCGACCGCAGGCTGAACGCCGCGCCCAAAATGATCCAACGTTTGTCCATCGCCCTGGTATGGCGGTAGGAAAAAGCCATATCCTTCCCCGGCACGGTCAGGATGCTTCCGTTTTCCGTCAGCACCCGCACGGAAGCGATCACGCCGCCCAATTCCCCGCCGTAGGCCCCGGCGTTCATATACACGCCGCCGCCCACCGAGCCGGGGATGCCCTGGGCAAATTCCAGGCCGGTGAGGGCCGCGTCCCGGGCCGCGCGGGCCAGAACGCTGAGCAGCGCGCCTGCCTGGGCTCGGATCACATGATTCTCTCCCTCCACGGTAATGACCGAAAAGGCTTTCCCCAGCCGGATGGCCAAGCCCGGAAAGCCCTCGTCCCGCACCAGCAGGTTGGAGCCGTTGCCCAGCAGCAGCGCCGGCGTATCCGTATCCCGGGCGGCGGCCAGCAGGGCGACCAGCTGTTCCTCATTTTCAGGCTCGGCAAAAAAATCCGCCGGGCCGCCTACCCGCAGGGTGGTATATTGATCCAATCGTTCCCCCTGCCGAACGAGCGCGCCGGGGCACAGGGAATTGAGACGATCCAAAAACATCATGAAAATCGATCCTCCAGTTGCATATTATAACAAAAAACCCGCAGCGCCGCAAGGTGCCGCGGGAAATATCATAGCATTTTTGGTAATTTTTTATGCATATTTTTCCAAGCTTTTGTAATTCTGCCTATTTGACCCAGTTTGATCTGGCCACGCCCGTCAATCCACCGTGGGGAAGGACATCAGGGCCTCCCCGGCGGTCAAGCGCAGGGCGTACCCATCGGCGGGCAGCAGCGCGGTGCGCCCGGCGGGCAGCGCCATTTCGCCCTCGTCCCAGGCGATCCGGCAGGGCTTCACCGCCGTCAGGAAGGCAAAGCGCCTGTCGTCCCGGGGCAGATCGAACACGCCGTTTTCAAACCGATCCAGGGAAAAATACGCTTCGCGCAGCAGCTGGTAATGGCCGGGGGCGAGTTCCCGTTCCTGGGCCGCGTCGGGCTGGAAATCCACCCGGGTCACATCCACCGCCTTTTGGATGTGCAGTTCCCGCTTGTTGCCGTTTTTGTCGGTGCGTTCCCAATCGTAGAAGCGGTAGGTCACATCGCTGCTCTGCTGGATCTCGTACAGCATGATGCCCTCGCCGATGGCGTGCACCGTGCCGGCGGGGATGTAATACGTTTCCCCCGCCTTCACATTCACCCGCCGCAGCAGGCTTTCCACCGCCGCGCCTTCCTGGCTGGCCGTCAAAAGCGCTTCCTTGGTCGCGCCGGCTTTCACGCCGTACACCAGCTGGGCCCCGGGAGCGGCATTCAGGATGTGCCACGCCTCGGTTTTGCCCAGTTTATGCTCCACCCGGGCGGCGTATTCGTCGTTGGGGTGCACCTGCACGCTCAGGGTCTCCCGGGCGTCCAGCAGCTTCAGCAGCAGCGGGAAGGGATCGGCAAAGCCCTTGCCCGTCAGCTTTTCCCCGTACCGGGTGATCAATTGCGGCAGGGTGTTCCCATCGGGGTCACGGCTTTCCAGCCCCGGGATGGCACTGACCTCCAGGCTCTCCCCGGTACGGGCGTCGGGAATGTCTTTCCCAAATACCCGCTTCAGGCCGTCGCCGCCCCAGGGGGTATCGGGGCCGCAGCGATAGGCGGGCGTCATCAGGATCGGCGCGATAGGCATAGCAATTCCTCCTTATTGTTGAGCGATAAAACGCCAAGGCATGCTTTTCCAAGGCTCGGCGGCGTAATCGATGCCCACCCGGGGCGCGGTACGCAAGGGCGGGCGATCCCCCTCCTCGATCCACAGCACGTCGGATTCAGGCAGGTACAGCCCGTTGTGCTCCCCGGTGATTTGAAACGCCTTCGTCCATTTGGCGGGGCCGTCGAAGGGCTTGTCCATGGCGCGGATCAGCACGCCCTGGGGCGCATCCTCCGGCCCGGTGACCACGTTGAACAGCCAGTGCAGCCCGTATACCAGATACACGTAGCTGCAGCCGCCCGCCCGATACAGGGTTTCGGTGCGGCGGGTCCTGCCCCGGCTGGCATGGCAGGCCAGATCCTCCGATCCCCGGTAGGCCTCCGTTTCGGCGATCCGGCCATGGATCACGCTACCATCCGGCAGGCGGCGGAAGATCACCGCGCCCACCAGCGCGGGGGCGACGGTCAGCACATCCTGCCGGAAAAAATCCTGGCTCAGCCTCACGATACAGCCTTGGTGGCGATCACGTCCACCCCACTGCCGCACACGTTTTCGATCAGCACCTGGCCGGCGGCGATGGGCGCGGTGAAGGGCGTTTCCATCACGGCGCGCATGCAATCGTCAATCAGCTTCTTGGGGATGGGCGTGCGGGTTTTCAGGCTGACGGGCATATCCCGATCCTGCACCGGGGCCACGGCGGTGACCATGCGCATGGGGGCCACGCACTCCTGGCGGGCGTAAGCGTCGCCCCGCCTGCAGGTGTTGCCCTTCACGGACAGCACTTCTTCCCCCTCGTGGGTCACTTCCATGCGGCAGCCTACGGGGCAGTTGATACAGGTAATCATTTCCGTGGTCGCCATAATCATTCCTCGCTTTCCACGCTGGCGTCGCCCGCCAGACGGATGATGGCCCGGGCAAAGATGCGGGCATTCTGGAAAATGGATTCCTCCGTCATGAATTCATCGGCCTGATGGGCCATTTCGGTTTCGCCGGGGAACAGCGCGCCGAAGGCCACGCCCTCCTCCATGCTCTGGGCGTAGGTGCCGCCGCCGATGGCGATGGTACGCTTTTCCGCGCCGGTGACCTCATGATAGGCCTCCAGCAGCTCCTGCACCAATTCGGTGTGCTCGCTGACGTAATGGGGCTTGTGGCTGGAGGGCACGGTAATTTCGATGCCGGGCAGGCGCATTTTGATCATTTCGATCATGGCGTCCTGGTTCAGCAGCACCGGGTAGCGGATATCCATCAGCGCTTCCACTGTATCCTCATCCACCTTGATGATATCCAGGCTGCCGGTCAGTTCGCCGGAAATGGCGTCGCTCATGGCGATGCCCAGGTTTTCGCCGTTGTAGGTCATGCCCACGGCGTCGGCCAATTGCAGCAGCGCGCCGGTGGCCCCCAATTCCTTGAAGATCAGCAGCATCTGCCCGATGGCGTTGCTGCCGTGGGAGGGGAAGGCGGCGTGGCCGGTCACGCCGGTGGTTTCAATGATCACCGCGCCGTTGCCCATCATGGTTTTCACCGGGAAGCCCAGCTTCCTGCCCGCTTCCTCGGCCCGGGCGGCCAAGGCCTCGTCGCCCTCCACCAGGGCGGAGGCGAAGCCGGGGATCACGTTGGCCCGCTCCCCCACCTGCATGGATAGGACGTGCAGCCCCTCATGGCTGTTTTCCCCCTTGAACTGCACATGGGCCCCGCCCTTTTCAATGTTGATCACCGGGTAATCGGCGTCGGGGCTAAAGCCGGAGCGGGGCATTTCCGTCACCTGCTTGTAATACCGCAGGTCGGAGGAGCCGCATTCCTCGTCGCACCCCAGGATCAGCCGCACCTTGCGGCGCAGGGGGATGCCCGCCTCCTTCACCGCCCGCATGGCGTACAGGGCGGCCACCGCCGGGCCCTTATCGTCGCTGGTGCCCCGGCCGTAGATCTTGCCGTCGATGCGCTGGGCCCCGAAGGGATCCCGGCTCCAGCCATCCCCCACCGGCACCACGTCCAGGTGGGCCAGAATGGCCAGGGCGTCCCGGGTGCTGCCCTCGCCCAGATCGGCGTGGCCGGCATAGCCGTCAAAAATTTCCGTTTTCAGGCCGAAGGCTTCGCAATCGGCCATGGCGGTATCCAGCGCCCGGCGGGCCTCCGCCCCAAAGGGCGCGTTGGGGGCGGCTTCGCCCTTCACGCTGGGGATGCGCACCCACTTTTGCACCGTTTCCATCATTTCTTCCCGATAGGCTGTCAGAATTTCATCGATCCGATCCATGGTTTAATTTTCCTCCTTCAGGGCGTCGCGCAAACGCGCCATGCCCGCGATCAACTGTTGGTGAGGGCAGCCGAAATTGACCCGCAGATAGCCCTCTCCCTCCGGGCCAAAGAAGGTGCCGGCGGTAAAGGCCACGCCGTGGCGCCTGCATTTTTCCGTCAGCTCCCTGCAGGAAAGGCCGTAGGCCCGCAAATCCAGCCAGGCCAGGTAGGTGGCCTCGATCGGCGTCAGGCGGGCCTTGGGCAGCTGCTCCCGCACAAAATCCGCCAGGGACCGCCGGTTACGGTCCAGGTAGGCGATCAGCCCGTCCAGCCAGGCGTCGCCGTCGGTATAAGCCGCCCGGGTGGCCGCCAGGGCGAAGGTGTTGCCGCAGGCGGCCCCCGCCGCCGTCAGGCTGCGCTTCAACGCGTCGCGCATGGCGTCGCTGAACACGACGGCCGCCGCCTGCTGCAAGCCCGCCACGTTGAAGGTTTTGCTGGCAGAACACAGGGATACTGCCCGATCCCGGGCCTTCTTTAGCGACAAAAGCGGCGTGAACGCCCCGGGGCTGTAAACGAAATCGGCGTGGATCTCGTCGCACACGATGTTGACGTCGTAGCGCTCGGCCAGTTCCGCAAGGGCGGTCAGTTCCTCCTGGCTCCACAGGCGGGATACCGGGTTGTGGGGGCTGCACAGCATGATCAGCCGGGCCCCGGCCTTCAGCGCCGCTTCCATGCCCTTTAGGTTCATGGGGTAACGGCCGTTTTCATCGGCCTGCAGCGGCACCCGGACGACCTGCCGCCCGTTGGCCCGCACGGCCTCGTAAAAGGGGCCGTACACCGGGGTGAAGATGGCCACGCCCTCCCCTTCCTTTGTGAAGGTGCGCACGGCGGCCTTCAGGCCGGTGATCACGCAGGGCAGCATCACCGTTTGCCCCGGCGCGATGTGCAGCTGGTGCCGGCGCAGCCAGTAGCCCCGCAGGGCCTCTTCGTCCGCCGGATCATCGCAGGAATAGCCGAAGCAGGGGTGCTGCGCCCGCTCCCGGATCGCCTCCACGATGGCAGGGGCGCAGGGAAAATCCATATCCGCCACCCACAGGGGAATGCCGTCCGGCCCCATCACGCCCCGGTCGTCCCACTTTTCGCACCGGGTGTTCCGCCGGTCGATCCCCGCGTCAAAATACGCCTGGTCAAATTGCATCGTTTTGTTCCTCCCGGCAGCGGATCACATGGAACCCGCCGCTCCTTTCGATGGTTTCAACGTTGGAAAACAAGGTTTTCAGGTATTTGACCGCCGAATCCGCCCCCTGCTGCTTGCGGATCACCAGATACAGCGCCCCGCCGGGGCTCAATTGCCGTCGGGCGGCGGCGAAGATGCCGTAGATCACCTGCTTGCCCGCCCGGATGGGGGGATTGGTCAGGATGACGTCGAAGGTCCCTTCCACCTGCGCCAGCCCGTCGCTGGCGATCACCTGAGCGTCGACCCCGTTGGCCCGGGCGTTTTGCCGGGCCAGTTCGACGGCCCGCTGGTTGATATCGCACATGGTGACGGCGCAGGCGGGGTATCGCTTTCCCACCGTCACGCCGATGGCCCCCCAGCCGCAGCCCACATCCAGCACCCGGCCCGCCAAATCCGCCGGCAGGGCGTTGAGCAGCGCGTCGGTGCCCCGATCCACTTCCCCCCGGGAAAACACCCCGGCGTCGGTGACGAACCGCGCTTCGATCCCCCGATAGGCATAGGCGCAGGGGGCGTAGCGGTGATCGCTTTGCGGCTGGGCGGAATAATAATGATCACTCATTCGTCATGCCGGCCGCCGCGTACAGGGCGGCGGTTTCCTCCTCGTTCAGTTCCCGGTACTGGCCGGGCAGCAGCGCTTCATCCAGGGTCAGGGGCCCAAAGCGCAGCCTGTGCAGCGCTGTCACCTGCTTGCCCCGGGCGGCGAACATGCGTTTCACCTGGTGGTATTTCCCCTCCTGCACGGTGACGAGGGCGGTATCGGGCGCAACGACCTCCAGGCGGGCGGGCAGGGCGGTAAAATCCTTCAAAGGGATCCCGGCGGCAAAGGCGGCCGCGTCCTCCTGATCCAGCGTTCCGTCCACCCGGGCGCGGTACACCTTGTCGACGTGGCGGGCGGGGGCGATCAGCCGGTGGGCCAATTCCCCGTCGGTGGTCAGCAGCAGGATGCCTGTGGTATCCTTGTCCAGCCGCCCCACCGGCATGCAGCCCAGGGAGGCGTACACCGGCGGCAAAAGATCCATCACCGTTTTTTGTTTCCGGTCCTCCGCCGCGGTCAGCACCCCGGCGGGCTTGTGCAGCATCACGTGGCGGGTCAGCCGGGTGTCCAGCGCCTGGCCGTTCAGGGCCACGCGGGCCCCCGCCGGCACGGAAAAAGCCCCGTCCTTCACCGGCGCGCCGTTCACCGTCACCCGGCCGCTCTTCAATAAATCCCTGCACTGCGATCGGGACCCGGCGACGCTCAGATCGGTCAGCAATTTATCCAGCCGCATGGCCGCCTCCCAAATCGTTGCATTCCCGGGTCAAGCGCCGCACCGTGACGGCGTTGCGCATTTTGCGCAGCAGGCACACGGGCAGGTACAGGATCAGGTACACCGCCAGCAGCCGCGCCGCGTGTTCCCGGGGCAGAGGCGCGCGCAGCAGGCGAAGCAAACCGCTGATGATCAGCTGCGCGTTCGCCGTGGCGGGCAGGCTGCTTTTGACATATGGGATCAGCGCCGCCCCGAAGCCCACCGCCGCCGGCAGCGACAAGCAAGCGTTAACCAGCGCGTTTTGCAGCAGCTTATTCCGCCCCTGCCGCCTGGCCCGCCGGCAGAAAAACCAGGTTTTCTTCACGCCCAGATAGCGGGCGGGGATGTATTCCACCGGCATGCCCCGCCACCAGCCGTAAACGAACAGCAGCAGGAAAATGAGCATCAGCGCCCCCGCCGCCGGCAGCCCCAGGGCCACCACCGGGCTCCACAGGGTGGTAAAGGGCACGTTGGACCAGCCGTACGCGAAGTATCCCATGCAGAGCAAAAACGGCAGCCCCCACAGGCAGCCCAGCCCGTACCGGGAAAGCCCCGTCAGCAGCCAACGGCCGTAGGGGATATCGGCCCCGGGCCTGTCCAGGTTGGGGGCGGAAAAATACCTGAGCCTTTCCCCCGCCCAGAACCGGCCGGGGATAACGAGCAATATATGAAAGCAAATAGACGCGGCATAGAACGGCCAGGCGGGCAGCGCGCCCTGCCGGTCGATCAGGGATCGGCCCAGGATGGGCCCAAACGACAGCAAACGCAAAAGCACCTGCACCGCCGCCAGCCCCGCCGCTTCCCCCGGATGGGCGCACAGCCCCCGCCAGGCAGCCAGGCCGACCGCGGGCCGTCGTCTTTTCTCCATATCGGTTCAGCCGCTCCTTTCCCGTCATTCCAGAAAAATACATCGTATATTATACTCCAGTTTTCGCCCGAATGCAACACGGCGGCGGGGGCGGAAGGGGCCGCGGGCGGCATAAATTTGACAAATCCGGAAAAAGGCGGTATGATGCAGGGGAGAAAAACCTATTTCCCCTGCGAGTATTTGGAGGCATTGAAGCGTATGAGCGAAATCATCCATCCCACCTTTGTGATCACCCTGGAAAACGGCGGCGTCATGAAGGGTGAATTGTACCCCGAATACGCCCCCCAGTCTGTGGGCAATTTTGCGGCCTTGGCCAACAGCGGTTTTTATGACGGCCTGATCTTCCACCGGGTGATCCCCGGCTTCATGATCCAGGGCGGCTGCCCCAAGGGCACCGGCACCGGCGGCCCCGGCTATTCCATCAAGGGCGAATTCGCCCAGAATGGGGTCAGCAACCCCCTGAAGCACACCTACGGCGTGCTCAGCCTGGCCCGGGCCATGCATCCCGATTCCGCCGGCAGCCAGTTCTTCATCATGACCAGCAATTCCCCCCATCTGGACGGGGCCTACGCCGCCTTCGGCAAGGTGACGGAGGGCATCGAATACGCCGATCAGATCGTCTCCGTTCCCCGGGATTTCCGCGATAAGCCGCTGCAGGATCAGCGCATCGCCTCCATCCGGGTGGACACCAAGGGGCAGAACTACCCCTTCAATCAGCTATGATTACCCGAAAAGGTGAAAAAAGCTACACCCTGCGCATCGCCGGGCGGGATTACACCATCACCAGCGCCGACGCGCCGGAGCGGGTGCGCCGGGTGGCGGTGTATATGGACCGAAAGATCGCCGAAACCGGGGCCAGCGGCTTTGTGAACCGGGAATCGGCGGCGGTGATCGCCGGGCTGACGGTGGCGGACGAGCTGCTGACCGCCCAGGACGACAATACCCGCCTGCGCCGGGAATTGATGCAGGCGCGGCAGGAGCTGAACGAATTCAAGCATGGCACGAAATAAGCAACTGGAATTGCTGTCCCCCGCGGGCAGCATCGACGCGCTGAAAGCCGCCTTTGCCAACGGGGCCGACGCGGCGTACCTGGGGGCGGCGGCCTTCGGGGCGCGGGCCAGCGCGGGCTTTGACGATGCGCAGCTGAAAGAAGCGCTGCGCATCGCCCATCTGCGCCGAAAAAAAATATATGTCACCGTGAACATCCTGATCAAGGAAAGGGAGATGGCCGATGTGCGCGCTTCCCTTTCCTTGTTGTCGCATTGGGGGGCGGACGCGGTACTGGTGCAGGATCTGGGGGTCATGAAGATCTGCCGGGAGGAATACCCCGATCTGCCGGTGCACGCCAGCACCCAAATGGCCGTGCACAACGCGGAAGGCGCGCTGCTGCTGAAAAATCTGGGGGCAGCCCGGGCGGTGATGGCCCGGGAGTGCGATCTGAACGCCCTGCGCCAGGCCGCCGCCACCGGCATGGAAATCGAAGCGTTCTGCCACGGGGCCATGTGCGTTTCCTGCTCCGGGCAATGCCTGTTTTCCGCCATGATCGGGGGCCGCAGCGGCGACCGGGGCCGGTGCGCCCAGCCCTGCCGGCTGCCCTATGCCTACCGGGGTCAAACGGGTGCGCTGCTGTCCCCCCGGGATCTGTGCGCCCGGGACGAATTGAAAAAAATGGCCGACGCCGGGGTGTATTCCTTCAAGATCGAGGGCCGATTGAAGCGGCCGGAATACGTGGCCGTGGTCACCCGGGCGTATCGCGACGCCCTGGACGCCGTGCTGGAAAACCGGTTTTCTCCGGCGGAGCCGCAGGAAACGGAGCGGCTGACCCAAATCTTTTCCCGGGGCGGCTTTACCAAGGGCTATTTGGGAACGCAGCGGGACGCCGCCATCATCGACCCCACCCGGGTGACCCCCATCGGGGTGCCCCTGGGCCGTGTAGACAGGGTGTATACGAAGGGCGGGGCTCTGCTGGCCGACGTGAGAACGCTCAAGGCCCTGCACCCCGGGGACGGCGTTGAAATCGGCGATCAGGGCCTGATCTATTCCGGACCCGAGGTCCCCGCCGGCGCGGTAGCCGCCCTGCGGCTGCGGGATCGGGCCCGGCCCGGCGACGCGGTGCGCCGCACCGAGGATGAAAGCCAATTGGCCGCCGCCCGGCTGACCTACGAGGGCGAGGGGCTGAACCGGGCCCTGCCCATTCCCTTCGACGCGGAATTGACCGCCTGGCCCGATCAGGCCCTCCGTTTGCGGGTGACCGACGGGGAAAGCGAAGCCATTGTGACCGGCCCCGTCTGCCAGGCGGCCCAGCACAAGGCGCTGGACGAGGCCGCCGCCTGCCGGGCGCTGGAAAAAACCGGCGGCACCCCCTTCGTGCTGCGCAAAGCCACGGTGCGCACCGCCAGTGCCTTCGCCCCCGCCGCCGCCCTGAACGCCCTGCGGCGGGAAGCCCTGGAGCAATTGACCGAACGGCGCATCGCCGCCCATCCCCGGGCGAACACCCCGCCCGCCCGCTTTACGGCCCCGCCCTGGCCCATCCCCGCGCCCCGGCTGATCGTGAAAACGGGGGATGAACGCGAGATCCCCGATCTGATCGCGGCGGGAGCCGATGAAATCCTCCTGCAGCCCCGGGATTACCGTTTGGACCGCCTGCTGCCCCTTTTGGCCGCCTTCCCAGCCCAAACGCGGCTGGCGCTGCCCACCCAATGCAGCCAGGAAACGCTGGATATGCTGACGGAGCAGGCGCGAATCCATCGCGTCCCCCTGTGCGCCGCCTCCCCCGGGCAGGCTGCCCTGGCCGCCATGGCCGGGGAGGGCGTGCCGGTGATGAACGGCGAAGCCATCCGCATGCTGGCCCACCTGGGCTGCGTCAGCGCGACGCTGAGCCGGGAGTTATCCCGGGCGGACATCCTGGACCTGCCGCGGGATGTAATCGAACTGATCCTGCCGGTATACGGCCGCGCCCGGCTGATGCTGCTGAACCACTGCCCGGCCCGCACCGCCCTGGGCCTAAAAACGGGGCGGGAAGTGTGCCGGCTGTGCGACGAGGGAAGGGGCGCCCGCGGCTCCGCCCTGACCGACCGGATGGGCGCTGCCTATCCCCTGTTCCCCCTGCGGCTGCCGGAGGGCTGCGTGATCGAATTGGCCCAGGGCAAGCCCCTGCACCTGTCCCCGCGCCTGAAAAATATGCCGCCCCTTTCCTGGCTGGTCGCCTTCACCGACGAAGCGGCGGCGGACAGGCTGGCAATCACCCGCCACTACGCCGCCCTGCTGCGGGGCGACGCGCCCCCGGCCGTGACCGTGGACGGCACCCTGGGCCGTTTCATCGACGGCGTTCTTTAACGGATCAAGAAAAGGGTGTAAACAGTTTTTGAATTTTGCGCCCGGATCGTTGCGTTCCTGTTTTTTCGATGTATACTTTCACCTGGAGGGGATTGAAATGAACGAAAGGGCACTGCGCGTACTGGAATTCACCAAAATACGGGACATGCTGGCCGCTTACGCGCTGTCGGACGCGGGCAAGGAATTGTGCCGGACCCTGACCCCCCTGTCGGATTTTGGCGAGGTCAACAAAGCCCTGGATGAAACCGAAGAGGCCGTGACTACCCTGACCTACCTGGGCGGCAATCCCCTGATCACCTTCAGTGACGTGGGGGAATATTTGACGCTGGCGGAAAAGGGCTCCACCCTGAGCCAGAAGGCCCTTCTGTCCGTGGCGGAAACGCTGCGGGCCGCCCGGGCCGCCCGGGGCGCGTTGGTGACCGAGCGGGAAAACACCCCCCACATCACGTCGATGGCCTCCAACCTGCAGCCCTTGCGCAGCCTGGAAAACGATATCACCGAGGCCATCCTCAGCGAGGAAGAGATTTCCGACCACGCCTCCCCCGCTCTGTTCGACATCCGGCGGCACATCCGGGGGGTGAACGACCGCATCCGGGAAAAATTGAACGCCATGGCCCACGGGGCGGCCTATTCGAAATACCTGATGGAAGCCATCGTGACCGTGCGGGGCGGGCGGTACGTGCTGCCGGTGAAGCAGGAATACAGGCAGAACGTGCCCGGCCTGGTGCACGATCAATCCTCCACCGGGGCCACCCTGTTCATCGAGCCCCTGGCGGTGGTGGAAATGGGCAACGAATTGAAGGAATGGAGCATGAAGGAGCGGGATGAGATCGACCGCATCCTGGCCGCCCTGTCCTCCCAGGTGGCGGATAACGCCGCCCTGATCGCCCAGAACCTGGCCATCCTGGCCCGGCTGGATTTCATTTTCGCCAAGGGCATGCTGAGCCGGGAAATGGAATGCGTGCGCCCCAAGATGAACGATCAGGGCGTGATCAACCTGGTGCGGGTGCGCCATCCCCTGATTTCCCGGGATACGGTGGTGCCCTGCAACCTGTGGCTGGGAAAGGAATTCACCTCCCTGATCATCACCGGCCCCAACACCGGCGGCAAAACCGTGACGCTAAAAACCCTGGGGCTCATGACCCTGATGGCCCAGAGCGGCATGCACGTGCCCGGGGCCATGGGCACGGAGCTGAGCACGTTTGAGGAGGTATACGCCGATATCGGCGACGAGCAATCCATCGAGCAGAGCCTGTCGACCTTCTCCTCCCACATGACCAACATCGTATCCATCATGAACGCCGTCACCCCCCGGGATCTGGCGCTGTTTGACGAATTGGGCGCCGGCACCGACCCCACCGAAGGCGCGGCCCTGGCCCGGGTGATCCTGGACGCGCTGCTGAAGATCCGCGTGCGCACCGCCGCCACCACCCACTACAGCGAATTGAAGGCCTACGCCCTCTCCACCCAGGGGGTGGAAAACGCCAGCGTGGAATTTGACGTGGCCACCTTGCGGCCCACCTACCGATTGTCCATCGGCGTGCCGGGCAAATCCAACGCCTTTGAGATTTCCCGGCGGCTGGGCCTGCCGGAATATTTGATCGAACAGGCCAAGGATCTTCTGTCCTCCGATACCATCCGCTTTGAGGATGTGATCGCCAACGCCGAATACCACCGGCAGGTGGCGGAAAAGGAGCGGGAGCTGGCCGAGGAGGCCCGGCAGGAAACCGTGAAGCTGCGCAACGAGGCGGAGCTTTTGTACAAGCGCATGGAGGAACAAAAGGAAACCGCCGCCCGCAAGGCCAAAGAGGAAGCCCGCCGCATCATGGAAAAGGCAAGGCGGGAATCGGAAAGCATCCTGTACGACCTGAAAAAGATGAAGAAAGCCGGGGCCGCCCCCGATCACGAGGTCAACGCCCTGAAAAAACGCATGGAGGAGGGGCTGGACAGCCTAGCCGAGGGCCTGCGCACCCCCACCGGCAATTTCGCCGAGCCGCCCAAGACCGTGAAGGTGGGCGACGTCGTGGAAATCACCCATCTGAACACCAAGGGCACGGTGCTGTCGCTGCCCGACGCCAAGGGCGAGGTGCAATTGCAGGCGGGCATCATGAAATTGAAGGCCCATTTGAGCCAATTGCGGCTGGTCAGCGGCGAAAAGCCCAAGAAAAAAGCGTCCTCCGTGCAGGTCAACACCGGGGCCATGGACCGCACCGTGCAGATGCGCTGCGACGTGCGGGGCATGGCGCTGGATGAAGCGCTGCAGGAGGTGGAGGAATATCTGGATCAGGCGGTGCTGGCCGGCCTGAACGAGGTGACCATCGTGCACGGCAAGGGCACGGGCATCCTGCGGGAGGGCATCCAGAAGCATTTGAAATCCTACCGCCACGTGAAATCCTTCCGCCAGGGAAAATACGGCGAGGGCGAGGAAGGCGTTACCATCGTGGAATTAAAGTAAGCGATCGACCGGCTCCGGCAGTCCGGTCGTTTCAGGAGGTGCCGAGCAATGGCCAACAAGCAAACCATCATGGTCGTGGATGACGACCCTAATATCGCCAAGCTGGTCAAATTGTATTTGGAAAAAGAAGGCTATGAGGTCACGGTGGAAATCCGGGGCGACGACGCCCTGACCGCTTTCCAGAAAAACCCGCCCAGCCTGCTGCTGCTGGATATCATGATACCCGGCATGGACGGCTGGCAGGTGTGCCGGGCCATCCGGCAGATCAGCAACATCCCCATCATCATGCTGTCGGCCAAGTATGAAACCTTCGACAAGGTGCTGGGCCTGGAGCTGGGCGCCGACGATTACGTGACCAAGCCCTTCGAAGGAAAGGAATTGGTGGCCCGGGTGAAGGCGGTGCTGCGCCGCGCCGCCCCTGCCGAGCCGGAAAAGGACACCCTGTCCTTCCCCGGGCTGACCATCAGCCTGGAAAAATACGAGGTACATTTCCAGGGCAAGCCCGTCGAAATGCCCCCCAAGGAATTGGAAGTGCTCTACTTCCTGGCCGCCCATCAAAACCGGGTGTTTACCCGGGAGCAATTGCTGGAGCAGGTGTGGGGCTTTGATTTCTTCGGCGACAGCCGCACGGTGGATGTGCACATCAAGCGCCTGCGGGAAAAGCTGCAGGGCAGCGAGGCCCTGGGCTGGCAGATCCGCACGGTATGGGGCGTCGGGTACAAATTTGAGGTGAAATGATGCGCAGGCACACCCTGTTTACCCGGCTGCTGACGGTGTCGCTGGCGGTGATCCTGATTTGCGTGGGGGTATTGTCGGTATTATCCTACGTATATCTCCGGGAAACCGCCATCCAAAGCCGGATGAACGCCCTGAAAACCCAGGCCCGGGATATGGCCTACCTATCCAGCCGCCTGTCCAGCGACAGCGTGGCCCGGGCCTTTGGCAAAAACAGCACCACCGAGGCCTACATGCGTTGGAAATCCAACCGCATTTATTCGGAATACAACGCCTATATCATGGTGGTGGACCGCAGCGGCAAGGTGTCGCTGTATTACAACGAATCCACCCTGCAGGATGAAAGCATCCAGGCCATGCCCGATGCCGACAGCATTTCCACCTTCATGGATCTGGCCCTGAAGGGCGAGGAGGTGGTGCGGCAGACCCAAAGCGCCGCCGGCCCCCTGTTCACTGTGCTGGTGCCCTGGGTGCAGGATAACAGCTATACCAACACGCGCACCGTGATGGGCTTTGTGCTGATCCAAACCGCCGCCCAAACGGTGCACGCCTCCTACAGCGGCCTGATCTGGCAAACGGTGATCGCCGCCCTGATCATTTTCCTGCTGGCCGCCGGGCTGCTGTTTTTCATCACCCGGCAATTGACCCGGCCCCTCACCGCCATGGCCCAGGCCGCCGGCCGCATGGCCCGGGGGGATTTCAACGCCCGGGCGCCGGAGGAGGGTAGCCGGGAAATCGTGGCCCTGTCCCAATCCTTTAATCAAATGGCCGCGCAGCTGGCCGATCTGGAGCAATCCCGCCGGGATTTCGTGGCCAACGTATCCCACGAATTGCGCTCCCCCATTACCTCCATCCAGGGCTTCGCCCAGGGCATGCTGGACGGCACCATCCCCCAGGAGGAGCACCCCCAGTATTTGCAGGTGGTGGTGGATGAGACCCACCGGCTGTCCAAGCTGATCAACGGGCTGCTGAACCTATCCCGCATGGAAAATGAAGAAACCAGCCTGGCCTACACCGATTTTGACGTCAATGAATTGACCCGCCGGGTGCTGATTTCCCGGCTGACCCAGATCGACGAAAAGCAATTGGAAATCGAGGCCGATTTGGGCGACGATCCCTGCTATGTACACGCCGACGCCGATCAGATCCAGCAGGTGATCATCAATTTGCTGGATAACGCCATCAAATTCACCCCCAAGGGCGGCACGATCACCCTGACCACCCGCACGGAGGGCGATACGGCGTACCTGCGGGTGAAGGATACCGGCGTGGGCATCCTGCCCCAGGACGCGCCCCATATCTTTGATCGCTTCTATAAGGCCGATAAGGCCCACACCGTGGGCAAGGGCACGGGCCTGGGCCTGGCCATCTGCCATCGCATCATGGAAAAGCACGGCCAGAGCATCCGCCTGATCAGCGGCGATCACGGCGCGGAATTCGAAATCACATTGGCGAAAGGAAAACCCCATGCTTCAGCCTATGCAAATCCAGGCCCGGGCGAAAATTAACTGGTCCCTCAGCGTGGTGGGCAAGCGGTGGGACGGCTATCACCTGCTGGACGGGGTGATGCAGCCCATCGCCCTGCACGACACGCTGATCATCCGCCCGGCCGAAGCGCTGTCCCTGACGATCGACGGCGCGCCGGGCCTCTCCCCCGGGGCGGACAATTTGATCCTGAAAGCCGCCCGGGCGCTGCTGAGCGCGGCGCGCGTCACCGACGGCGCGCAGATCACATTGCAAAAACGCATCCCCATGGGGGCGGGCCTGGGCGGCGGCAGCGCCGACTGCGCGGCGGCCCTGAAGGGGCTGAACGCCTTTTGGGGCCTGAATTTTACCGACGCTGAGCTGCTGTCGATTGGCGTCGCCTTGGGGGCCGATGTGCCCTTCTGCCTGACGGATGCACCATGCCGGGCCCAGGGCATCGGCGAGGTGCTGACCCCGCTTTCCTGCGGCCGCACCTTTCCCCTGGTGCTGATCCAGCCCTGCGAGGCCCTGGCCACCAAGGATGTGTTCGCCGCCTATCACCAGGCCCGCATCGCCGCCCCGGATACGGCGGGGGCCATCGCCGCCTTGGCGGCGGGCGATCTGGCCGCCATGGGCCGGTGCGCCGGCAACGCGCTGGAAAGTGCGTCGATCCCCTTGCGTCCCGCCATTCAGGAGGCGAAGGACGTTTTGCGCCGGCACGGCGCGGCCTTTGCACAAATGACGGGCTCCGGCTCGGTGGTGTTCGGGGCGTTCGAAACCGCCGCTGCCGCCCAGGACGCCTGGAACGCGCTGCGGGGGCGCTACAGCGTGTGCCTGCTAACGGAAACCGCGGTGTAAGCAGCCCTGGAAACGATTGCGCGGGCCCGCCGCTTATGGTATACTGAAATCCAACCGATACGAATGGGAAGGGAGAAAAGGCGCATGCTGAAGGAATACGGGTTTTATCGGGGCGTGAATCTGGGCGGCTGGATGAGCCAGTGCGATTATTCTCAGGACCGGCTGGAGCATTTTATCGAGGAGAAGGACATCCAGCGCATTGCATCCTGGGGGCTGGACCACGTGCGCATCCCGGTGGATTATAACGTGCTGGAAAACGACGATGGCGGTTATATCGACGCCGGGTTCGACCGCATCAACCGCGCCATCGGCTGGTGCCGGAAATATGGGCTGAACACGGTGATCGACCTGCACAAAACGGCGGGTTTTTCCTTCGATCAAGGCGAACAGGAAGCGGGCTTTTTCGACAGCGCGGCGTACCAGGAGCGGTTCTACCGCCTGTGGGAGCAGATTGCCTCCCGCTGCCCGGGCGACAGCCGCCACGTGGCTTTTGAATTGCTCAATGAAGTGACCGACGAAAGCTACATCGCCGCCTGGAACCGCATCGCAGCGGAATGCATCCGCCGCGTCCGCGCCATTGCGCCCGATCATCTGATCTTAGTGGGCAGCTATCACAACAACAGCGCCCACGCCGTGCCCGCCCTGAGCGCCCCGGCGGACGACAAGGTGATCTACAATTTCCATTGCTACAGCCCCATTGAATTCACACACCAGGGAGCCTACTGGGTGGACCGATTGGATCGAAGCGTGCGCCTGACCTACGAGCAGGCCCAAATCCCCGAGGATTACTTCGAAAAGGAATTCGCCCCGGCCATCGAAGCGGCAAAGGCCAACGGAACGGAATTGTACTGCGGGGAATACGGCGTGATCGACCAGGCCCGGCCCGAGGACGCGGTGAAGTGGTTCCGCCACATCCACCGGACGCTGGAAAAGCACGGCATCTCCCGCTGCGCCTGGAGCTACAAACAAATGGATTTCGGCCTGTCCGACCCCCGGATGGACGGTGTGCGGGACGAGCTGCTGCCCCTGCTGTAAAAATCGTTTCCATCTTCCGTTCACCGAGCGGAAGCAACCGTTGCAGTTTGTTTTTCCTAAAGAAATTGATCCCGTGCAGGAGGAAGGGCCGCGCCATCGCCCTCCTCCCTCCCCCGGGATCTTTTCAGGCCGCTCCCCCTGGTTTTCCAAACAGGAATCAAAAAATCTGCGTGCCTGGCAATTTTTCATCCAGAAGGGGATTGACAACGGGCCGGAAAAATGATATATTATTTAAGCGCTTTGGCGAAAGGCCGTCAGTCGCCCACGCGGAGAGATGGCCGAGGGGTTGATGGCGCTGGTCTTGAAAACCAGTGATGCGTAAAAGCACCGGGGGTTCGAATCCCTCTCTCTCCGCCATTTTCCTGTCAAGCGTTCACCGGCTCATGGAGAAGTACCCAAGTGGCCGAAGGGGCTCCCCTGCTAAGGGAGTAGTACGAGTGAATCGTAGCGAGAGTTCAAATCTCTCCTTCTCCGCCATTGAAACCCTTGTGAATCAAGGGTTTCTTTGTTTTTATGCCACAATTATGCCACAACCAGCTCAAAGTGATGCGATATACGATTCCATCTTTGATACGCAGTCTTGTTGCATAGTCATAGAAATATGCACATATTTATCCATTGTGAATGCCACCGTTGCATGACCCAGATTGTTGGATACCGTCTTCACATCCACACCGTTTTGCAGGGCCAGGGTCGCGTAAGTATGGCGCAGGTCATGGAAGCGTACCTCGGGGAGTCCCATCTGCGTAACGATGGCTTTGAAATGGTTGTAGATCGTCACACTGGTCAGATGCTTGCCAAGGGGATTGGTAAAGACCAGGTTCAGATCGTTGTCATATGCTTCTCCATATTGCAGTTTCCATTCTGCCTGCCTCAGCTTTTGCTTTTTCAGGATGCGGATCACGCTGGGCGGAGCAATGAAATCCCTGGACTGTTTGTTTTTAAGCGTGGTGAATGCCCAGGTGGCTTTTCTGCCTTTCACCGGCTTTAACTGCCGATACAGGTGAATATTGCTCGTGTCCCAGTCGATGCAGTCCCATGTGAGGCCGATCAACTCGCTCTCACGCATCCCTGTAAACAAAGCCATGTAGAGGAAGAATTCGTCCGGATGCCCGGCAATCTGCTTCAAAAATTGGGCAACCTCTGCGTCCTTCAACGGACGCATTTCTTTTTGCGGCGTATCGTAGGAGGGGATTTCAGCTTCCCCGCATGGATTCTGCCGGATCAGCCCTTGGCTTTGGGCCTTTTTCAAGGCTTTATTCAAAACCAAGTAAATGTTTTTCACAGTTTTCTGTGCCAGATTCTTTTGATTTTTGCATTGATTCAGAAAACGCTGGACATGCAGGAGCTTTAGATCCTGTAGGTTGATGTGACCGATGCCAGGCTTGATGTGGATCCTGATATCCTGTTCATATCGTTCCCTGGACGATGCTTTTACGCCTGTGGTAAAGCATTCGTACCATTCATCCATCCATTCACCCACAGTCATTTCATTTTCGGCTATGTAGGTACCATTCGCAATTTCTGCTTGGATACCTTGTAACTTATCTTTTACTTCCTTTTGAGAAGCACCGTAAAGATAAACTCTCTTATCGCCATCAACAGCAATGCTTGCCTCCCAAGAATGTTCAGACCGTTTCCGGATGTTTCCTTCACCATTGATTCTTTTCTTTTTCATCAGCTTACCTCCGTCTGATCGTCGAGCCATCGGCTCAGCGCCTGACGGGAGATGATCAGCCTGTGTCCGATGCGGAACGCAGGGTAGAAATCTTTTCTCCGTGCCAGGTTATAGGCCGTGGCTCTGGACACATTCAATTGCTGTGCCAATTCTTCAACGGTTATGGTAAGCTTGGTTTCTGCTGGATTTATTCCGTTATCAAGGTTCTCGACGGGATAACTCCCGTCATGTTCATTATAAATTTCAAACATAATTTGTCAACTCTTTTCCTTTTATTTTTATGCATTTTACAAGTGATTTGGTTTGACAGTAAAAAACTATCCTTAATGTGTTTCATAACAATTTTATGAAACGCCTTATGGCCTTTTATCCTGCGAATTGAAATGTGAAAGCAGCCGCATGCAAGCAACGCTCCGTATCCCGGAGAACACCACGGCAGTCGTTTCTCTCCCTGGACGGGCAACAGAAGAAATGGGCTCCGGAATTTATCAATTTGATTATGAAACCGATCTGTTCTTTGACGCGGAGCCTTATTCCGAAGACTCCACGTTGAATTCGCTGCTGGCCCAGCCAGAAGCCAATGCGTACTTCCAGCAAAAAGCGCCGGAATTGGCAGGCAGCGGTTTTATCCGCACATTTGTGGGCAATAAGACCATTGCGGAAATCAAAATGACACTGCCAAGAAGTTTCGTTCCCCAATATGCCGTTGACCTGTTTGAAGAAATGATCGGTATGCTGAACCGCCAAGCAAAAGAAGGAGACTTGCAGCCATGAGGATCGCCATTGGAAATGACCATGTAGCCATCGAAATGAAGAAAGAAATCCGTGCATATCTGGAATCAAAGGGCATCGAGATGCTGGATGTGGGCACAGATTCCCCGGAGCGCTTCAATTATCCCATCAGCGGATATAAGGTGGCCCGGCTGGTAGCGGACGGCAAGGCAGACTGCGGCGTACTGATCTGCGGGACGGGTGTGGGAATCAGTCTGGCTGCCAATAAGGTGCGCGGCATCCGCGCCTGCGTATGCAGCGACCCCTATACGGCCAAGCTGTCCAAGCAGCATAACGATACCAATATCATTGCCTTCGGCGCACGGGTGATTGGTATTGAAACCGCGAAGATGATCGTGGATGAATGGCTGAACGCCACATATGAGGGTGGGCGTCACCAAACCCGTGTGGACATGATCCGTGAGATTGAAGAGACCCAGCACCTTCGGGCGGCAGAGGAGGATGCGCAATGAAACGGCTCCTGTGTCCCAGCATGATGTGTGCCAATTATGGGCATCTAGCTGCCGAGGTGCGTGCGCTGGACGATGCCGGGGTGGATATTTTCCATTGTGACATCATGGATGGCAGCTTCGTGCCCAATTTTACCATGGGCGTCATGGATGTACAGACCATCCGACGCTATACGGATAAGCCGGTGGATTGCCATCTGATGATCGAAAACCCCGGCAACAAAGTGGACTGGTTCATCAAGGCGGGAGCCAATATCATCTATATTCATCCGGAATCCGAACGTTATGTGGTCAAGACGCTGGCGCATATCAAGGAAATGGGCGCTGCCGCCGGCATTGCCGTCAACCCTGATACCAGCGTGGCCAGTATATCTGAAATCCTGAATCTGTGCGACTATGTAATGGTTATGACAGTGAACCCGGGCTTTGCCGGACAGGGCTTCATTGATTTTACCCGGAAAAAGGTATGCAGTTTGGCGGAACTGAAAACGCAATTCGGCTATAAGCTGATGATCGATGGCCATTGCAGCCCGGATGTGATTGAAGACTTATCTTCCGTCGGCGCAGATGGCTTCATTCTGGGGACCAGCGCGCTTTTCCGCAAGGGGCGAAGCTACGCTGATGTCATCCGTGATTTGCGGAAAGGAGAAGAAGCATGAAAACGCTTTCTGACGCCCGGCCGCTTGTTGGGATCGTGGTCCCCACGGTGGATAACGCCTTCTTCTCCAGCCTCGCAGACCATGCTGAAAGATACCTGTACGAAAAAGGATACACGGCGCTGATCCTGAGCAGCGCCAATAACGCCGAAAAAGAAAAAGAGCATTTGCGGTCTCTGTACGCTGCTGGGGTGGCTGGTATCCTGTGTGTCAGCGGCCTGAGCGCCCTGCCGGAGAATCTGCTGCCGGAGGATCTGCCGCTGGTATGGGTGGATCGACAGCCCCAGTCCCAGCGGGAAATCCCCTGTGTGGCCAACGATGATCGTGCCGCTATGGCGGAAGCAACAGAATACCTGATCCAAAAGGGATGCCATAACATTCTGCTTTTACCGGGTTATCTGGCTGAAATGCGTACAAGTCCCCGGGTAGTAGGCTATGAAGAAGCGCTGAAAAAGCATGGCATCACGCCCACCCCTGCCTATATCCTTAATCGTGCCGGCCAGAAGCCTTCCGAAACGGAGACTGGCGAACTGGTGCGCGCCATTCTTGCCCAGGGGCTTCCTGTAGACGCGATTATCACCAGCAGTGACCGTGCCGCTTTCGGCGTTATGACAGTGCTGCATGAGGTGGGCCTTTACGTACCGGAAGATGTGAAGCTGATCAGCTTTGATAATTCTCCTTATTCCACGATGGCATCCCCTGCTATTACCGCCCTGGATCGTCGGCCGCAGGAACTGGCTGAAAGTGCCTGTGCGCATTTGCTGTCCCTGCTGCGGGGAGAGACCGTGCCGGCCTTGACCATTACGCCCGTCAGCCTGATTAAGCGGGATTCAACCCGATAACAAAAGCAAGAGCAATATGCCCGTATTTAAAGAAGGACTGCGAGTATCAATCACAGTCCTTCTTCTTTCGTTATGGATTCTTTCTATACGCAGGTTTTATCCGCAATGATACAGACAGCAGCTTTCAAAACCGTGTCAAGGCAAAAACAGCTTTTTTCAATGTTTGTATCGATATACGGTTCACATCATATCCCGGAAAAAACGGCATTCCTCGTCATTGCAGAGCGCTGCAGCCTTGGAACGAATATTCAAATGAAATACATGTCCCAGCTTTTCTTCCCTATCCCGGTAATAGCGGAAAATGAAAGGGATATTTTTCTGCATCAATTTTTGCGACAGCGCAGCGGCGTCTGCTTTGAGCATATCTGCTTCCGCTGTCATCAGGAATACCGGTGGGAAAGACTCGGTAATATGCGGCAAGGTATGGATCAGCGCCTGTTCTTGTTCGGTCCCCTGTTCGGGAAGATAATCTTTCATCAAGCTTGTGAAGAATACATCTTCTTCCCGATCAGACATGACCAGCAGAAGCGCCGCACAGTTCAGTGCAATCGCACGAGGGACAAAGCCCTGCGGCGCAGCAAATGGAAAGGCCTTTGCGTATTCCGGATTGGTGCAAAGCAGGCTGAACATCGCCAGGTTGTGCCCGCCTGCCGAATCCCCAACAGCAAAAACATGATTTGTGTCAAAGCCAAACTCTCCCGCATGGCTCAGCACCCAGGCAAATACCCGATTGGTATCTTCCAGGCTTGCCGGGAATTTCACTTCCGGAGCAAGCCGATAGCTGAAATTGACCACGGCAAAGCCGCGCCTTGCTAAATCCATGCAGTAGAATTGATAACCCTCCTTGGCCCCATAGACCCAGCCGCCGCCATGCACGCTGACGATCACCGGCAGCACATCCTTTTCTCTTGCCGCAGGCTTGTATACATCCAGTGTCTGCCATATCGGATCCTCTCCATAGCAGATGTCATCGAAGCGTATCACATCCTGCGGCGCAGTCAGTCCCTGATCCCGCAAGGCGTCGCCTTTTCCAAAGTTTTCCCGTACCCAGTCGCTCATGAAAGACATATGCTTCACCCCTCAACGATACTGACCAATTCACTGAATGCCGTCAGGTTCCAGTCGCCGGCGCCCTGCTGTGCTGCGTCACCCACACAGGCCACTTTCATGCCGGCGGCATGGCCTGCTTCCGCACCCGATACAGCGTCTTCAACCACCAGACAGTTTTGCGGAAAGAGGTCAAGCATCTCCGCCGCTTTCAGGAATACTTCAGGATGCGGTTTGGAATGGGTGATATTGTTGCCGTCAGAAACGGCGTCAAAAAAACCGTTCAAGCCAATGCGGGAAAGGATCAGCGGCGTATTTTTCGAGGACGAACCGATCGCCAGCCTGAGCCCCATATCACGCAAGCCGTTCAGCGTATTTCTGACCTCGTCCGAAAGATCCTTCTCTGACATTTGAGATAAAAGATCTTTATATATTTCATTTTTGTCTGCTGCCAGTGATTGCTTTTCCGTATCTGTAAAGGGATCGCCGGGATTATTTTCCAATATGATTTCCAGACTTTGCATTCTGGATACGCCCCGCAGCCGATTGTTGATCGTCCGGTCAAAGGGAATATCCAATTCGTCCGCAATTTTCTTCCATGCCTGAAAATGATATTCGTCTGTTGAGCAGATCACGCCGTCCAGGTCGAAAATGATTGCTTGGAATCTCATAGGTTCTCTTCTCCTCACAGAAAATGTTTTGGGAAGGTCATCATGCTGTATCTTCTATCCATTTCACATCCGCATCCGAAAGGAAGAAAGGATTTGCTTTTCGATTTACCATTTTGATTTTCTCCTTAAAAGTGTGCTTTGATGAAATCAATGGTTCTGTTCTTTTCTTTTTCAATTCGTCCGTCCAAAAGCTGATCGGTTGCCTTCGGGCTGAGATAGGGGCCTGGCTCCTGGT
The DNA here is from genome assembly GCA_017470945.1 of Clostridia bacterium. GTDB lineage: Bacteria > Bacillota > Clostridia > Christensenellales > Aristaeellaceae > RUG563. The sequence continues at coordinate 29,693 of JAFUXH010000071.1, forward strand.
AGGCGATTTCAATATAGCCATGCGGCATATCGACGCCGGTCATACAGTCCGCCTGTATGCCGGCTGCACGCAGCTTACACAGATAACGGGCGCCTTCCGCATGCAGGGGATCGCTTTCACCCAAGGAAATAATTGCCCTTGGAACATGCTTCAAGGCTTCTTCCGGCGCAAAGACCGGGGATATCAGCATGTCCGTTGGATCATATGCGCCGCAATAGGATTCCGGGAACAGGGAATACATCATACGTTCGCTTTCCGGGTGTCCTTTTGCTTTGGGGCTGGAAGACAGATCCAGGTATGGATAATTCAAGATCTGTCGCCGGAGCTTTAGCTGATTCCCGCGCTGTGCATCCAGCAGACATACGGCTGCTGCAAGATTTCCGCCTGCGCTGAAGCCAAATACTGACCAATCTTCAGACAGAATCCCGTATTCCGCACGGTGGCGTTCCAAATAGGCAATACTGTCGTATACGTCATACAGCGCGCAGGGAAAGGGAGATTCGGGTGCTTTCCGATAATTGATGGATATCAGATTGACTTGCAGCTTTTTTTGCAGCTCTGTCCAGCAAGCATCATCATTTGCAGCGCTGCCCATGATGAATCCGCCGCCATAGCAGCAGAACAGTACAGGTGCAGTCGGATCTCCCGCATAGATGATCACTGGCATTTCTCTTCCGCTTAATGGAAGGAGATGCCTTTCTCCATGAATTTTCTGCTCCCAGAATTGGCGGTTTTGCAAAACGGCCAATTCTTTCATGCCCGATTTCAGTTCTTCGTATGTGAAAGCCATTTTGAACCTCTTTTTTCTGCCTGTATATGAGAAGAACGGCCGGAAGGGCCGTTCTTGCCGATGCAGCAAGAATCAGGTCGCCGCACGGGTTCTCTTTCTCATTTTTTCAAAGATCTGCATGAACGCCGGCAGCTTTGCCTCAAAGGCATAGAAGCCAAGCACGAATGCGCCCATAATGATCTGCTGCCATCCGCCGGCGCCCAGATTCAGACAATTCAGGCCGTAATTCATAATGGAAAGGCCAACTGCTGAAACGCAGATGCCGATCACGTCATTGCTGGCCTGTCCAATGAACATGCCCATGAACACGGGAACGATATAGGAGAACAAAATGCCGGAAGTAGAAAGACCCGACTGGGGAACGGTAGAATTCTGTGATACGTAAACCGTCGCAGCCATACCGATGATGATCCCTGTAAACACATAGGAAACCAGTACATTTTTCTTTTCGTTGATACCGATATTGACGCCCGCGCTCTGGTTATTCGCCAGAATTTTACCCTTTCGCCCGGCGGCAGTCAGGTGATCAAACACAAGGAAAACGATGATGGCGATCAAGGTAGGCACGAACACCCAGGGCACACGGCCAAACATTGAGGTTTCGGCACTCAGGTAGAATGCGATCATTCCTTTGCCGCCGAATACCAGGTATGTCAGGGATTCATACAGCAGCGTCATGCCGATGGTGGTAATGATGATGGGCATACGCCCCAGCACATATACACCGCCGGTCACACAGCTGAGCACAATGCCCACGCCCACGGCAACGATCATCGCAAGCAGCGGGCTGCCGGCATTATAGCCTATATTGCCCGCAATGATTGCCGCCAGCAGCATGGAAGCACCGCCGGAAAAATCGAACCGTCCGTTTTTCAACTGAAGCCAAATGGCCAGCGCCACGCAGATCGTCATGCAGGAATTCATAATGATATAGCGCACCAGATCTTCGCCGAGGAATATAAAGTTTCCATCAACATAGCATCTGGAATCGCTGGCGGTGATGGCCAGCATCACCAGGAACATCAACACCGGAAACAGCAGTGTCAATATCGTTTTCTTTACATACTTCATAGTGACTCCTTCTGCTGATCTGGCCGGGAGATACGGTAGCCGTATCTCCCGTGCCATAGCTTGATGTGAAATCTTTCCTGCCTGTACGGATTACTTGGAGATATATTCGACGGTCATCTTATCCATGATGGAAACCAATCCCGCATAGGTCGCATCCGGATTGGCGACAGCAGTCATATTGGCCACATCTTCCGCGGAGTAAAGCGCATCTTCCAGTTTGCCGGTCAGGTACAGGCAGTGCTCGAAAGCAACCATATCCTCGTCACTGTTGATGATGATGGAGAAGCAGCTGACACGCTCGGCGTTCTCAGGCATATCAGGGAATTCAACGCCATTGATCTTATTGACCAGCAGAACGATGGGATAAGCAACCGCTTCTATGGCGCTGACGGTCTGCTGCTGGAAGGTGCCGGTGCCGCGAGAGCCAAAGTTGGCGCTATCGCCTTCGCCATAACCGGCGCTGAACAGCTTGATCGTCTTTTCCATACCGGCGCTGACCATGGTGGGATACACGAAGGTGGAGCCGTCGCAGAAGCTCATGATGGCGTCAATCCCAGGATGCTTGGAGAAGTACGTGCTGTCCAGAGGCTGGAACATCAGCACGTCGGTAGCTTCATCCAGAGGATCAACGGTAATGGGCGTGGCAGCCGTCTGGTTATACGCTTCCACCTTTTCGGTGAACTGCTGCACGAACAGCTGCTGCACCGGGAACGCCCAAGCGGGGAAGGTGGTCATGGAAACATGAGTGATGGGTGCTTCAGGATGGCGCTCATTGTATTCCATCAGGCTGTCAAAGTAGTCGTAGCCCGCACGCAGATCATCGCCGCAGGGGCCGTCGGATACAGTGCCCAGGAAGTATTCGTTCTTGAAAACCGCGTCATAATTGGTGGTATAAGAGGTGTTGAAGTCGCACAGGAAGCCGGCAACATACACGTCAGCATCACGACACTCATTCAGGATCGCCTGGGTACCCATATCCAGCGTAAGAATGATGCCGTCTACGCCGGAGCCGATCAGCTCCTGAATCTTGGTCAGGTTGGCGGACTCGTCGGTTTGGGTCAGAACGGTATAAACGAATTTCACATTCATGGCTTCGCCCAGGGCGGACAGATAGCTTTTCACGTTCTCGGGATAGTAACCGGTATCGAAGTAGAGCGCTACGCCGATGGTGGCCGGTTTGAAGTTCCCATCAGCGCTGGCGGTGCCAACCAGGGCTGTCAGGGCGAGCGTCAGGGCAAGAACCAGAACCAGGATCTTCTTGAGCATGTTTTTCATTGCTTTCTCCTCCATTTTTTATTGTGTTACCGCGGAAGCACGCCGCCTCTTTTGCGGCAAGTAACCATGATGATGGCGATGAAAATGACGGCCTTAACCAGATTGACCAGTTCCAAACCAACGCCCATCGCCGTGAGAACGTTGGAAAGCAACACATACGTGAACGTACCGATCAGTGCGCTGGAAACCTTGGATTTCATGCCGCCGGACAGGGGCATACCGCCCAGAATCAAGCAGATCATTACATCCATCGCATAGCCGGAACCCGTGCCTTTGCCGGCGCTGCCGGTACGGCTGAGAACAACCAAACTGCCGATTGCTACGCAGGCACCCATAGCCATGTAGGCCAGGACCTTCCATTTGGTGGTGTTCACGCCGCTTTGTTTTACCGTGGTTTCATTGGCGCCGATCCCCCGGGTGTATTTTCCCAGCTTCGTAAACTTGAAGAAGTATGTGACAATCAGCAGCACCGCCGCAATCAGAATGATCAGCACCAAGCTGTAGGTATCCCGGTCCGCCGGGCGAATGGACTGCGACAGGGAAATGGAGTTAAGCCCTGTACTCTCCATCAGCAGCATTTGCGCACCGGTGAAGAAGAACATCAGAAACAGGGAAGTGACAATGGACGGAAGGCCAAGCCATACGGCCACGAATCCATTGAAAGCACCGCAAAGCAAGGCCAGGGCAAGTACCGCCAGAAACCCGATGATGATGCCCGGAATGCCGCCAATCGCATTGCTGATCATGATCATCAAGATGCAATAGACCCCGACCTGCTGGCCAATGCTCACATCCATAAAACCCATGGAGTATACGAAAACTGCGCCAAGGGAAATGATGGAATAGGTTGCCGCTGCCTGAAGCACGGCGGAGATGTTATATGCCAGCCGCTTGGGATTGGGGTTGTAGATGAAGAACAGGATCAGCACGGCGATCAGGCCGATATAAGCGGTAATATCATAGATATGCGCTTTCAGAAAGGCTTTGACGCCACCGGTTTTGCTCTCAGCAACGGTATTGTTCACTGTCATCTTCTTCACCTCCTTAAATCATGTACTCAATGATGTCCGCTTCTGAAAGGCTGGGATTGCGTTCAAATTCTTTCGCAACCTCAAAATCCTTCATGATCAGGATGCGATCCGCCATGCCGATCAGCTCAGCCAGTTCCTCGCTAATGAGCAGCACGGCCTTTCCCTGCTTCTTCATTTCCGCAATCACACTGTACATGAACTGCTTTACACCAATATCCACACCGCGGGTGGGACAATCCATGATGATGACATTGGACCCCTTCTCTGTCCACTTGGTAAAGGAAACCTTTTGTTTGTTGCCGCCGGAAAGGGTGTTGACCCATTGCTTTTCGTTGTTACACTTAATGCGAAAGCTTTCTATGCCCCGGCGCGCCATTTTCTTTTCGCTCGCCGGATTGATGAAGGTGGCATGGCTCAGCGCCGGCAGAGAAGGAAGAACGATATTATCTCCAATTGCGCCTTCCAGGATCAGGGCCTCATTATCTCTGTTCTTGGAGATATAGCCGACGCCTGCCTGGATTGCTTCAAAGCAGGAGGAAATCTCCTTTCCCTCACAAATCAGCTTTCCGCTTTGTAGCTTTTCCAACCCGAAAGCCGCGCGGCCGATTTCATGCATGCCGCAGCCGCTTAGTCCGCCAAACCCGATTATTTCCCCTTCGTGGAGCTTTAAGCAAAAATCCTTGATGGAGCCGAAGGTAACATGATCCATCTCCAGCGCCACCTTTTCCCGGTGAGAGGTATCGTAATCTTCCCGGTAATAGGCGTCGCCGATTTCCCGACCCACCATCATAAACCGAATTTTCTTTTCGGCGTCCGGCGCATCCATCTCCTCCCGATTCAGATGGCCGATGATTTCGCCGTCCCGGAGCACAGTCAGGTCCGTGCATTGCTCCAGAATCTCATCCATATCATGTGAGATGAACACCACGGATTTTCCCTGGTCCTTCAGCTGATGGATCAGCTTGTACAGCAGCCGGCGGCCTTCATGGGAAAGCGCGGTCGTGGTTTCGTCCACAACGAACACTTCTGTCTCATCCGATACGCAGCGGACGATTTCGATCAGCTTTCGATCCTCAAAGCCATATCGATTCATGTTATCTTCTGCTTTGATGTGCGTAATGCCAAAGGAATCCAGCATCTTCTGGGCCGCCGCATTGATTTGCTTCACGTTGACGATACCATACCTGGAAAACTCGTCAAATCGTCCTGCAAAAATATTTTCTGCCACAGTACAGTTCGGTACGGTATTTGCTTCCTGAAGCACCATGCTGATGCCAGCTTTCTGGGCTTCAACCATCGTGGATGGATTCCAGGGCTTCCCTTTATAAAACATTTCACCGCTGGTTGCCTTCTGCATGCCAGAAATGATGGAAGTAATGGTGGATTTTCCACTGCCGTTCTCGCCCACCAGGCCTCTGATTTGACCGCGATAGAAGTTTACATCAACGCCCCGGAGAGCCTTCGTCGGTCCGAAGTTCTTGACCATATTTTTTACTTCAACAATTACATCCTGCACCATGCTGCCCTCCGTTCTGTTGATGTTGCTTTTTCATTGAAGGTCGATCGTAATGCTGTCTGCATTGGGAATACTCTTCCCAATTTCACTATCATTATAAAAAGGAAGCGCATTCTCTTCAATGTGCTAATCGAGCAACTATAATTGACTATTTTTAATATCTGTGCTATGCTTTATACGTCAAAAAATGATGTTCAATACAACGCTAAATCGTCTTGCAAACATGGGAGAAGATTTCATGAGAGAGAAGGAAAAAGAGCTTCAAAGCCTTTTGCCGCTGACTGAGGAAGAACAAGTATATAAAAGGTTTTATGAGCTTCGGAAAGACCCTGACGCATATAAAGCTTATATGAAAGAAATGGAGGATTACGTTCGGCAGAATCGCCTGCTGATTTTTGAGTATCCATTTGTAACCCATCCTGAGCTGCTGACAGAAAAGGATTTATATGCTCATTTAGCGATCTCCCGTGGGTCCAACGTGAACGTGGTGCGGCATTTGCGGTATACGCCGGTATTCTGGCACAGCCATTCCTTCTTTACTGTGCTGTACGTTATGATGGGACGATGTGGACATAAAGCCGGCGATTTGGATATGCCGCTGGAGCGGGGAGACGTTTTCTTCCTTCCGCCGTATGTGAAGCAGACCATTGAAGTATTTGACGATGAAAGCGTGATTCTGAATCTTCATATCCGTAAGGACACCTTTGACGATGTGTTTTTCAACACACTCCGCTACAACAATATCCTTTCCGATTTCTTTATGAGCAGCCTTTACAGCAAAGAGCCCGCTCAGGGGATTTTGTTTCATACAGGCGGCGATGAAGAAATACGGGATACAATCCTTGAAATGTACCATGAGGTTGAATTGGATGATGCCTATAGCTGGCGCTTGCTGAATACGATGGTGCCACAGCTATTTGCCAAGCTGCTTCGGTATTATTCTGACCAAGCTGTATTCACCGGTGCTTCCGTGCAAAAAGCAGACAATGTGAAACTGCGCATCCTGAGCTATATTAATAACCATTATAAAACAGTGACGCTGGAAGACCTGGCGGAGCATTTCAATTATTCCGTGCCGCATTGCTCCAAACTGATCCGTGATGAAACCGGTGTTGGCTTCGTCTCTTTTGTGCGCCGGATCAAAATGAATCATGCGGTGGCGTTGCTGCTGAATACGAAGACCGCCATTTCAGAAATCAGCAATGTTGTCGGTTATGAAAACCCTGAATCCTTTATCCGCGTTTTTCAAAAGGTGTACGGCATCACACCTTCCGCTTTCCGGAAAAAAATGCTTGAAAAAGAAGCACAGTGATTGCTTACTTTGGGCTTCATCCGCTGCTGTAAGGGATCACCCTGCCTGCTGATTTGGTGTCCATAATCATCAAAAAAGCCGCTTCCGAAGAAGCGGCTCGGCTTGTCTTGTTACGCACAGATCAGTTCATTCCATATGATTTTTTCCACTTGGTTTTTGACGGTATTCATCATCCCGGCCCATTTTATGGGATCGATGGCTTTCAGCGTTTCTGTGATGCCTGCTGCATTTGCCATGACCAGGATCGTCGTTTCCGGAAGGCGTCTGGTGACCGCATCCGTTGCATTCAAATCGTCATACAGCCTGCCGGAAAGCAGAAGCCGGGTATAATATTGGAACGATATTCCCGCGTTTTCGAGGGTTTTCCTTTTATTAATTTGATACGTTAATAGCTGTCGATCGCATCTTTGTCATAGTGCTATCGCAAAGTAATTATTTATACTTTCTCAGGGTGATGCCCAGAAAATTGGCGTCAAACCCTTTCATCAGCGTGTCAAAATCACCCAAATAAAAAGCATTCCGAGGGTACTTCTCATTCCAACTTTGGCAAAGGCACTGCGCAAACGCGACGGCATTCTGGCCGTATCGCAGCGCTGATGGGCCCAAAAATAATGCCATCACTTGCTTGATCTGGATCGTGCTTTCTTTTTTCTCCCGGCGCGGCATTCCGGCCAGCCGTTGATCGATGACTTCGATCAACCGTTTGGTTTGTTCCTGAAGATCCGCGCCTGACAGATCATCAAAATACGGCTGGACGTTCTGCGAAAAAGCAGCGAAGTGATCCGGGTATTCCGCATAGGTAAAATGCGCAAGGTACTCCCGGGAAGTAAATATCAGCTCAGCTAAATCCATTCGATTCGCCCTCCTGCTTTTTGGTTATTATATGACAAACTGTAAGAAAAGAAAAGAGGGTGCTTTACATTCAGATCAATTCATTATATAATGCCTTCAATCTTGCATTGTTTTAAAAAATTCGAGGGGCAGCAAGGAAAAAAGCAAAGAACACCCGGAAGGAAGGCGTGCATCATGGAAAAGCCAATTTTTACCATTGTTGTGGCGGACGACGAGGACGAACTGCGCGAGGCCATGTGCCGGCTGATCGATTGGGAATCCATTGGTTTTCGGCTTCTTGGCAGCGCGGGAAACGGGCTTGACGCACTGCAGATGGTGGAGCAGCTGCAGCCTGATCTGCTTTTGACGGATATTCAAATGCCTTTTATAACCGGCACCAGCCTGGCCCGGCAGGTGCGGGAATTGCAGCCCTTGATTCAGGTCGCCTTCCTTTCGGGATACGATGACTTTGAGTACGCGCGCAGCGCGATCGACAATCAGGTGATCGCCTATTGGCTGAAACCCATCAGTATGGCCGAACTGACGGAAAATCTGCAAAGCATCCACGCGAAGATGGAAGAAAGATTCCATGCCTTCCTGCCCGAAGAACAGGACACCGATCGGTCCCTCGTGATTTCTTCGCTGCTGCTGGATGATTTTCCGGGACAGATCACAGAGGGAGAAAGGCGCCGCATGCTGCGGGATTGCGGCATGACATTTACGGAGCCAAACGAGTTCATGGTGTTGGTCTCGGTTCCAGAAGGCGGGGAGCTGCCCCAGAACGCGGCGCAGATTGTGGATAAAGCGCTGCGGCAGTCATATAGCTGCGCCAGCTTTGTTTCCGGCCGACGGATTTTCAGTTTGCTGATATCGGAAGATGGGTTTGCCCGGCTGAATAAAGCGCTGGATGAATTGTACTATTTGCTGAAACGCATTTTAGGGACGGACTGCACCCTGGGCGTCAGCCGCCGTTTCGACAGATTGGAGCGGTGCAGCGCCGCGTGCCGGGAAGCTGTAGACGCCGCCAGACTTTCCGACGACACGGGGGTTCGGTATATCAGCGGCCTGCAGGCCCGGGCAGAGGAACAAATGCAAAGCGAACAGCAGACGGCGGTGCAGTTTGACCGGCTGTTCTTCAGCGGTGATCGTGCCGGCCTGGAGGCCTTTCTGAGCAGTTGCCTGGGCCCGCAAATCAGCGAAATCACCTCCATGCAGATCCTGGTGGTCTGCCAAGGGGTTTTGCGATCTGCGTTGGGCGAAGATGCGCTTATGCTTCTGCTCCGGCGCTTTGGACTGTTGGATCCGCTCAGCGCCGGCCTGCACGCTGAGGATTTTCACCGCCGCATCATTGAGCTGTGCCTGGAAGGGCAGTTTCAGCTGGCGCAAAGCAATCGAGGCGGGATGGGCCAGCTGGTGGATCGCACGCTGCACATCATCGAGCAGCGATATATGGATGAGGAATTGTCTTTAAACTCTGTCAGCGAGGAGCTACACGTAAGCCCCAATTACCTCAGCGCTAATATGAAAAAGTACGCGGGAGACACGTTTATCAACCTTTTGATCAAAAAGCGCATGGAGACCGCAAAAATCCTGATCCAAGCCAAGAATATGAAAATCGGGGAAATCGCGGAAAAATGCGGATACAGCGATCAGCATTATTTCAGCTTCTGCTTCAAAAAGTACTACGGGATATCACCGGCAAAAATGCGCCGCGGAGAGGAGGAGCAGGCTTGAGAAAAAAAGGGATCTCCATGTATGTGGTGCTGCTGCTCAGCCTGTCCGGGGCAGTGCTGCTGGTTCTGATCACCGCGGTTTTGCTGTTCTATCAAACCTATCAGCGTTCCCTGATCCGGAATGCGGAAATCAACAGCCAGCGCACCGTGGCCCAGGCAGCCAACACCATGAATGAGTATTTGGAGGATACGGACAGGCTCATGGTTACGCTGGACGCTTTTCTGGAAGAAGCCTCGATGGACCGGCAAGCCTTCTTTGATGTGTTTTTGCGCATGTATCCGGACTTAGTGGCTGTTTCCACGTATCGCGCGGATGGAACGCTGCTTCATTGTTACAGCTTGCTGGGGAACGCGCAGCCTGAATTGGATGAGAACCTGTCTTTTCCCAGCTCCATGCTTGCTCAATATACGGATGGATTTGTGTCGGCGCCGCACGTGGTTTCTTTTTTTCAAGGCGCGTATCCCTGGGTGATCACCATGGTTTCTTCGCTGGATATCGAGGATGAGGAAGCATGGGTGGCCCTGGATATCAGATGCAACAACATTTCCGAATATATCAATGGCGTGGGGATCGGCCAGCGGGGTTATTGCTTTTTAATGGATACAGACGGCAATATCGTGTATCATCCGCAGCAGCAGCTGATTTATTCCGCCTTAAAATCCGAGAATACGGCATTGATCTCCACCCTGCCCGATGGCAGCTTCATAGATGGCAACGTCATCTACACCATTCAAAATCTGAATAACGGCCGCTGGCGGGTGGTGGGCGTGAGCTTTGTTCAGGAGCTGATCACCGACAGCCTAACGGAGCTGGGGCGCATCCTGTTGCTTTCCGCCCTGGTGATCCTTGCGGCCATGCTGATCATCAGCGCTTTGCTTTCCCGGGTGCTGTCGCGTCCGCTGCGGGGGTTCACCGAATCCATGAAACAATTTGAAGAGAACGCGGAGGCTTTCACCTACCTGCCGTCCGGCGGCGTGCAGGAACTGCGCACCCTGTCCTCTTCTTTTGAACACATGGTCGTTCGGCTGCAAAGCTTGATGGCAACGGTGCGAAACGAGCAGATCAACCTGCGGAAAACGGAGCTTCGCGCGCTGCAGGCGCAGATCAATCCTCATTTTTTATATAATACGCTGGATTCTATTTCCTGGATGTGCGAACAGGGCCGGAATCAAGAGGCCGTGCAGATGGTAAACGCCCTGGCCAGGCTGTTCAGAATCAGCATCAGCCGGGGGCATGAATTGATCCCTATCCGCAGTGAACTGAAGCATGCGGAAAGCTACCTCCAGATCCAATCGTACCGGTACAAAAATCAATTTCATTATTCCTTCGACGTAGACGAAAACTGCTTAGATTATCTGTGCAACAAGATCACCTTGCAGCCCATTTTGGAAAACGCTATCTACCATGGCATCAACGGCCTGGTGGATGACGGGGAAATCAGGGTGAGCGTAACGAGCGAAGGGGACGACGTGGTGTTCACGGTGAGCGACAACGGCAGCGGCATGCGCCAGGAACAAATTGACGCCATCATGAGCAAGGAACGCAGCGATCAGGCCGGCATCGGCATCAAAAATGTGAATGACCGCCTGAAAATATACTTCGGGTCGAATTACGGCCTGGAAATCAACAGCGTGCCCGATGAAGGCACCCGGGTGATCATTCGGATGCCCAAGGTCAGAGAAGAGGAAGAGTATGAAAAGAATTAAGATCGGTTTGGCGCTCCTGGCCGCCCTCTTTTTTCTCAATGGCTGCGCGCCGCGGAATGCCTCCATTGCTTCCCAGCGGAAAATTTATTTTGTGGTCAAATCCGTTGATACGCAGTTCTGGCGTTCTGCGATCGGCGGGGCCAATGCCGCCAAGGCGGAATACAACGTGGAATTGACTGTGGTCGGCCCTGAAACAGAAGAGGATTACGCCCAACAGAACGCCTGTATCGAGCAGGCGATCGCTGAACGGGCGGACGCCATCATTTTTTCGGCAATCAGCTACACAGATAATGCCGATGCGATCCAGGCGGCCGCCGAAGCCGGCATCAAAATCGTGATCATTGACAGCGACGTGGATTCACGCAGGGTGCACGCGCGGATTGGCACGGACAATATCCAGGCCGGCCGCATGACGGGTATGGCAGTGCTGGATACCGATGAGGACGCGCTATGCGTCGGCATCGTCAATTTTGATTTGAGCAGCCGCAATGGCCAAGAGCGGGAACAAGGCCTGCGGCAGGTGCTGGAGCAGGATGGCCGCGTTTCTCAAATATACACCATCAACGTGGCCGCCACGCCGGAGGATGCGCAGGCCGGATCAATGACGCTTCTGGCGCGGCATCCGGAGATCAATGTGCTGGTGGGCCTCAATGAGCCGTTAGCCGTGGGCGTCGGGCGAGCGGCAAACGCCCTGGGCCGTTCGGGGCGCATGCGCGTGATCGGTTTTGACACCAATGTGGAATGTGTCGATATGATGCGCGGCGGCACCATTTCCGCGCTGATCACGCAGAATCCCTATGCAATGGGATATTTGGGCGTGGAATATGCCTGGAAGCTGCTGGAAGGGGAAACAGTTGATCCGAATACATGGCTGGATACTGCGACGACAATCGTCTCGCGGGAAAATATGTTCACCCCCGAAAGCCAGCGCGCCCTCTTTTCTTTTGATTGATTTGCACAATTTTTTCTTATATTTTTTGGAATCGCATATCATTCGCGTAAGTTTTTTAACCTTTTTTCGTAAGTATACGCATGGCTTTTTTCCCTTCCTCCGTTTAAGCTAATGATAAAGCCGGGCATCTTATGCCCGAGAATATTCAAAACGGAGGAACACACTATGAAAAAGATCCTTGCTCTGATGCTCACTCTGGCAATGGTTCTGGCGCTGGGTGTGAATGCCTATGCCGAACCCGCCGCTGCAAAGATCGCCGTATTCTGGTATGCTTTCAGCGATGCTTATCTTTCCACCGTGCGCGCCGCGCTGGACGCCGATCTGCAGCAAGCCGGCATCGAATTCCAGAACTTTGACGCCAACAACAATCAGGGCACCCAGCTGGAGCAGGTGCAGACCGCTGTCACCAACGGCTTCACCGTGCTGGTTGTGAACCTGGTCACCTCCGGCTCCGCTGACGCCGCCGAGCAGATCATCGAAGCCGCCAACGGCCTGCCCGTTATCTTCTTCAACCGCGCCATCGAGGGTGACGGCGAAGAGAACACCGTGCTGGGCGCCAATGCCAACATTGCCTTCATCGGCACCGATGCTCCCGAAGCCGGCCATATGCAGGGCAAAATGATCGGCGATTTCCTGGTGGCGAACTATGACGCCATTGACCTCAATGGCGACGGCCAGATTTCCTACGCCATGTTCATGGGCGACGCCGCCAACGTGGAAGCCATCTACCGCACCCAGTACGGCGTGGAAGACGCCAACGCCATCCTGACCGCTAATGGCAAGCCCGAGCTGGTTTACTTCGACGCCAACAACTCCGATAAGTATCAGCTGGATCCCAACGGCGCTTGGTCCTCTGCCGCCGCTTTCGACTTCATGAGCGTTAACCTGGCTGGCTACAGCGAGGCCAACGGCAACATGATCGAGCTCATCATCGCCAACAACGACGATATGGCCATCGGCTCCATTTCCGCGCTGCAGAGCGCCGGCTACAACCTGGGCGACGGCGAAAGCAAGAAGATCCCCGTATTCGGTGTGGACGCGACTCAGCCCGCGCAGGATGCCATCGCCGATGACACCATGACCGGTACCGTGAAGCAGGATGCCGAAGGTATGGCCTACGCCATCTGCGCTACGGTAGCCGCTGTTGCCGGCGGCGCCGAAATCGCCGACGCGGTTGCGACCGTGGCTGAATCCAACGACATTTTCTCCATCGCCGAGGGCTTCACCAACAAGGTGTTCGTGGCCTATGCCCCCTTCACCGGCGCTGCTGAATAATTCAACAAACTGCATGATGGGGCAGCTGTCGAAAAGGCGGCTGCCCTTTCCTTGAAATTCCTCAGGATGATTGGTTGGGAGGCAACGACATGGCAAATAATATCCTCCTGCGAATGACGGATATCACCAAATCATTTCCCGGCGTAAAGGCACTGGATAACGTATCCCTGGATCTGGAAAAAGGAACGGTCCATGCGCTGATGGGTGAAAACGGTGCAGGCAAATCCACACTGATGAAATGTCTGTTCGGCATTTACGGCAAGGACAGCGGGCACATTTACCTGGAAGGGAAAGAAGTCAATTTCAAAAATTCCAAAGAAGCGCTGCTGAACGGCGTAGCGATGGTGCACCAGGAATTGAACCAGGCGCTCAAGCGTTCCGTGATGGATAATATCTGGCTGGGCCGTTATCCCACGATGGGCGGAATCATTGTGAATGAAAAGAAGATGTACAATGATACGAAAGCCATATTTGACGAGCTTGGGGTCCATGTGGATCCAAAGCGCATCATGAGCACCATGCCCGTTTCCCAGCGCCAGATGGTGGAAATCGCCAAAGCGGTTTCCTATCAATCCAAGGTCATTGTTTTTGACGAACCAACCTCCTCCCTGACCGAAGAAGAGGTGGAGCATCTGTTTCGCATCATCAACATGCTGAGGGATCGAGGGGTCGGGATCATCTATATTTCCCACAAAATGGCGGAAATCAAACGCATTTCCGATTATATTACCGTCATGCGCGACGGGACCCACGTGGTCACCAAACCCGCGTCGGAATTGGAGGTATCGGACATCATCCGTTACATGGTGGGCCGCGAACTGACCAACCAATTCCCGCCCAAAACCAATACGCCTGGGGAGGTGACGCTGGAGGTGGAGGAACTGAGCGGCCAATACAGCCTGCTCAAGGACGTCCATTTCCAGGCCCGGGCGGGCGAGGTGCTGGGCCTGGCCGGATTGGACGGCAGCGGACGCACCGAAACCCTGGAATGCATCTTTGGCAGCGCCACCCGCAAGTCGGGCAGGATCCGCTTCAAGGGGAAGGAATGCAAAAACCGGAATCCGCGGGAATCCATTAAAAATGGCTTTTCCCTGCTGACGGAGGAGCGCCGGGCAACCGGCATCTTTGCCATCGAAAGCGTGCGGGATAATACGGTGATCTCCAGCCTGAAAAAGCATTTGCGGTTCGGCCTGCTCAGCAGCAAGAGCATGAAAGCGGATACCAAGTGGTCCATTGACGCCATGCGCACGAAAACGCCGTCGCAGGAAACCAAGATCCGTTCGCTTTCGGGAGGCAACCAGCAGAAGGTCATCATCGGCCGCTGGCTGCTGACAGAACCGGAGGTGCTGCTGCTGGATGAACCCACCAGGGGCATTGACGTAGGCGCGAAATATGAGATTTATCAGCTGATCCTGGATTTGGCGAACCGCGGAAAGACCGTCCTGGTCGTTTCATCCGAAATGCCGGAGCTGCTTGGGATTTGCGATCGGATTCTGGTGATGTCCGGGGGGCGTCTGGCCGGTGAGGTGGAGGCTCGCTCCACCAGCCAGGAAGAAATCATGACCCTGGCCGCGAAATACGTTTGAGGAGGAAGAGCAATGAATTATTTTGCTGCGAAAAAACAGGAGTATCAGGCGCTTGACAGCCGTTCCCGCCGTCGGTTCTGGACGGACAGTCTTCTCAATAATGCACTGTATATCCTGATGGCGATCTTCATCATTTTCACGGCTGTCGTCAACAAGAATTTCCTGGGGCCCAGCTCCATTGTAAATATCATCACGCTGGCTGCCGTTTCCCTGCCCATGGCCCTGGGCATCGGCGGCTGCATCGTGCTGACCGGCACCGATCTTTCCGCCGGCCGTATCTTCGGCTTGGCAGCAGGCATGTCCGCCGCTTTTTTGCAGAATCGCGCCGCGTCTAAACTGATCTTCAACAGTTTGCCAGACACAACCGGCCCCTGGATCATCCTGGTCATGCTGATGGTGATGGCCGTGGGCGCTGTCATCGGCCTGGTCAACGGTTTCTTCGTGGCCAAATTCAGCTTGCATCCCTTCATCGTCACGCTGGCTACTCAGCTGATCACCTATGGCATCATCCTCATGTTCTTCCAAATCAACGGCAATGGCGGCGGGCCCATCAGCAATGTGGCGAAGGAATTCAAAAGCGCCGTTTCCGGCCCGGCTTTCCGCATTGAAGCCTGGAACGTATCCATCCCCTGGTATGCCATATTTGCCGTCGCGCTTGTGATCATCATGTGGTTCGTGTGGAATAAAACCCGGTTTGGTAAAAACATGTTCGCTGTCGGCTCCAATACGGAGGCGGCCAAGGTATCCGGCGTAAACGTATTTTTGACCACGGTGCTGGTGCATACCCTCGCCGGTGCGCTGTATGGCTTTTCCGGCTTTGTGGAAGCGGCGCGCCTGGGCTCCGTTACAGCGGCCACCGGCCTGAATAACGAATGCGACGCCATTGCGGCCTGCGTCATCGGCGGCGTATCGTTCGTGGGCGGCACCGGCAATATCGGCGGCATCGTGTTGGGCGTATTCGTGCTGCGCATCATTTTTGTGGCGCTGAATATGCTGGGGATCAACCCCAATCTTCAATATATCATCAAGGGCGCCATTATTCTTGCTGCTTGCTCGCTGGATATGCGGAAATATCTGGTCAAGAAGTAATTGATTTTACCTGCCCATCCCGCAAGTTTTATCCTTGCGACAGGCAGAAAGGCTGCCTTCCTCTTTCTTGCCATTCGACGAAAACGATCAAACAGCGCCTTCCACCCGATCAAGCATTCGAGCGGAAGGCGCTGTTCTTTTTCTCTCTTCCGGATCCTTGTATGTTTTCAAATTGCCCTCCGGGATCAATTCAACATCGGCAAAGCCAGGCAGAGGAAAAATCCGTCCGGATGTTCGGCCATCTGCTTCAAAAGCGACGTCACCTCCGCGTCCTTCAGCTGGCGCATTTTTTCTGCGGCGTATCGCGGAAAGGGATCCCCTCTCCCCCATGAATTCTATCAGATCGTCCCTCGGCTTTGGGCCTTGTTCAAAGCTCTGCTCAAAGCCAAGCCTTTTCACAATTTTCCGTGCCAGCCTTTTTTGACCCCTGATTCCATGGGAAGTCTTTGGCTGATGAACGACGCTTTTCAAATCCTGCATATTTACCAAAAACTGATGTTAAAGTGGCTTTTTTCCGCGCTCATTATTCAAATATTGATCAAACGTTTTGAAAAAATGATATATTGGGTTATTCGTGTTGACTTTCGCAAAAATCGGATGCTATAGTACAGAAAAAAGGGCAAGCACGTTCAAAATCCACAAGCATTTTTCACTGGAATAGATGGTGTTCATTCTCGGGTTGTCGCAGGCGGGAAAGCCTGTTGAAACAAAACAAAAAGGAGGAGTATCCATGAAAACCTGGTCTCGTTTCCTGTCTCTGGTCATTGGCATCGTCATGCTAAGCACCGTGTGCGGCTTCGCTTACGCTGCCGAAAGTGACCTGACCCCCTATGGCGCCTACGACGATACGGTGGTCGTAACGATTAGCAAGCCGGCCGTATCCAGCCTGGGTTTCCTCGATCCGAATGACACCCAGGAAAACAATTCCATGACCCGCTTGATCAAGGACCGGCTGAACATTGACGTGCAGGTGCTGTGGGAATCCGACGAATATGCCAACAAGCTGGCCCTCGAATTCACCACCGGCACGCTGCCCGATATGTTCTACATGCCTGAAAGCGCGTATCTGCTGTATCGTCAGCTGGTCGACAATGGTATGCTGTACGACCTGGGCTCCATTTATGATCAGTGTGCCGGCGATTACATGAAATTCGTCAACGGCACCTATAACACCGTATGACGTTTCCCCCATCTTTGCATCCTGATTATACCACATCGGGATAGGCTATACAAGGGAATGGGCCGATGCCGGAAAGAAACTTTCCCCACGCCGTTTCTCCTCTGCCGCACGAGAGGAGCAAATCAGGTCCATGCTGTGCCCGCGCTTCACCCCGGCCTGAAAACGAATGCTTTGCAGGAATCCAAAGGTGTAAGGCGGGTTGCTGGAGAAATCGGCGATGCCGCCGTGGGGATCGTCCAGATAGAACCCCTCGAAAATGGGGTTGTCGGCGGTCGGGTGCCGGCCCTTTGCGATGGGGTTGGCGATGCACATTTCCTTGGCGGCGCGGTTATCCTCAAACACGGCCTTGCCATTCAGCCGGATCCAGGCGTGGCCCACGTCGCCATGATAGCGCACCCGCAGCGGCGCGTGCTTGTGTCCGAAGGCTTTAACCCGCCGCCAACTGGGTTCATTTCAAAGTTAAGAAAATTTTTTTCAAAAAATTTGACTGAACCCCTTGATTTTTTTCTTCATTTCGTGTATTATATCACCGTTGCCCCTGCTGATATAGCTCAGCCGGTAGAGCGCATCCTTGGTAAGGATGAGGTCCCCAGTTCGAATCTGGGTATCAGCTCCAAACCCCGAAAGCCTTGATTTATAAGGGCTGGAGGGGTTTTTACTTTGTCTTTTTTGCTTCATTTCTTGCTGGAGGATTTCGCCAAACCCCACACCTATACCCACACGGGGCCACAAAAATGATCGCAGAAAACCAATTTTCTGAAAAGTCGCAGAACGACGGTTTCAAAAAATTAAGCTGCGATTTCTCGCAGCCTGGGTCATGGTGTCGGTGATCGCCTCCTTTGTGGTGATTATATTCTATCGGGTATCACCCCCTTTCATTGCGGCTTTGCTGGGTTGGTAATTATACCCAACCATTATCTTTCCAGATTTTTTCTCCTGACTATGTGCTTCTGCATACAGTTCACGGATGATTTTTCTTCCTCTTTCGATTCCTCCGTCTTTTGCCAATCTTTTAATCACGCTTGCCAAGCACCAACAATCAACTTGTAATTTATCTCCTTCGGACAATTCTTCATAGCGGTCTGCGCTATTATGCGGGGTTGTGAACAGGATGATTTCTCCATCGGTATCACTGGATATTATTTTGGCTATTGCGTTTAGCCTGTATTCTTTAGCTTTATTTGAAAATCGAAGGTCTATTATAGCCTGTTTCTGTTCTGCGTTCCGCATCCGTGTTCCCTCCTTTACAGCCTTTTCAGATTGTGCTTCAATGTGCGGTCTGTTTCACGGCTCTCCTTGCCTTGGTGGCTTCGCTCCTGCGCTGTTTCTCCTGCTGGCGCTGTTCCGCTTCGTGGTGCTGGCGCTGGTCATATTCGCGGATGGCTTCACGGGCGATGACGGTATCACCGGGCGATTGCATCTGGTCACCATCCAAGTAACGCTTGACGACGGACGCAAGGAACAAGGTGGAAAAGCTGGCGACCGTGTGCCCGGATTCATCAATGATCAAATAGTTATTGGCGTTTCCTTTTTCAATTCTCAGCATTTGTTTTTCCTCTCTTTCATGCCAGGTAGTTCTTGGGATTGCTCCAGTATTCGATCAGCCGCTTTCCTTCGGCGGCGTGGTACATAGGAATATCGCAAAGGTCAATCCGGCATCCGTGCTTGTAATAGCCCTGTGCCCGGTGTTCCTCTGATGGATCAGGGAGCAGTTCACAGCCTGACATTTGCAGGATGTTGCGGCTGTCCTGTCGGCTGGAAGTACGGAGCCCCACTTTGCTATCAAAATTTACGCGGATAGGGGCCGGAATTACGTCTGCCGTTGGATTCTGCGTCGCCGCTATGACATGGACGCGGGCCGCCCGTCCAAGCTGCGTCAAACGCTGGATCAGGGGCAGAAACGTCTTTTTGTCGGTCAGGAGCAGGTCGGCCAGTTCATCCACGATTACATAGAGGGCGGGGCCGTCGTACATGGTTAGGCCGCGTTTTTCCATGCTCTGGAATCGTTCATCCATCAAGCGAACGGCCTCCCGCAATGCGTGAGCCATATCATCCGGGCCAGCATGAAGGATAGTGTGCGGCAGGCTCTTATACTTCGCCAATTCAACCCGTTTCGGGTCTATCAGGATAAACCGAGCGCAGGCAGGCGATTGATAGAGAAGGGTCGTCATAATCCCATTGATTAGAACGCTTTTGCCGCTGCCGGTAGCCCCTGCAATAAGCAGATGGGGCCGTTCTGCCATGTCGCGGAATAGGCCGTAAAACTTGCCCGCAGGCGTCTTATAAGCGGTAGGGTGACGCTTGAATAAGTGAAACATTGGTACATCCTCCTTGACTATGCCGGGGGCCTGGGCTTATAATAGCTTTGGCCCTCCGGCTGTGTTGCTTGGGGTGGTTCAGGCCGTGCGCTGTGGTAGGGGTACGGCCTTTTAGATTACTGTGAAGCGGCGAACGGTGGTCTTGACGGTGAATTGCGCCGCCACATCCGGGAGGACCGCTTTCAGGGCTTTAGCGTCCAGTCTAACGCTTTCAACGGGCTTCCAGGTGATCTTATAAGCACCTGCCGTGACGCTCTCGCAATCGCCCATAGCGGCCTTGATAGCATCCTGGGCGGCTTCGATTTCTGCCTCCAGTTCCTCCCGCATCCGTTTCAGTTCTTGCAGTTCGTGGGCCTTGGCTTCCATTTCCGTGATGCTCATGGTGTGTGCCTCCTTGCTGTTCCCCGCCGCCCGTACTGGCTTTGCTATCATCTGGCGCGTTTGCCGTCCATAGTGTTCCGGGACTGTTAGGCGGGTTTTGATTGCTGGAGGGTTGGCAGGTGTCCCAGCGTGCCGGAGCGCTTACGTCGCCATGACGGCTTTTCTCTGGTCAGGGTGGTTTTACGTCCAGGCCGTTCAACCTGGTCAACCTTGCCTTCCCTCCTTGCAAGGATAGTATAACACTTACACAAGTGTATTTCAATATCGGAAATTTGTACAATATTACACAAGTGCATTTGTGCATTATCTGCACTTGCACAAGTGCAGATTTCATATTATAATATATGTTGGGAAGGAGGTGTATTGTATGCCTATTAGTGAAGCAAAGAAACGCGCTAATAAGAAGTGGAATGATGCGCACATGAAGGAACGATATGACCGTGTGCAATTAGTTCTCCCTGCCGGGCGTAAGGCCATGTTAGACGCTGCCGCCGCTGCTGCTGGTGAATCCGTCAATGGATATGTTCAGCGTGCTATCCTGGATCGGATGGGGCTGGAGGATTGGCCCGTGATCCAGACGCACCCCGAGGGGATAAATGACGGTGCTGTTAGAAAAGAGTAATGCCCCCAAATACCGACAAAATTTGAAACAATTTTCAATAACTTTTCAAGGCGTCATTTTGACCACTTGCGGCAGGAAGAGTTCCTGCTGCGTCGAATAAGAATAATGAGAGGGTGATCGTATGCCAGAGATAGCGCGGTTCTATGGTATCGTAATCAAGATGTTTTTCAAGCCAAAGGAACATGAACCAAGCCATATCCATGCGCTGTATGGTGAATACCTGGGAGAGTTCAACATTCGCACGATGGAAATGATACAGGGAGATTTACCGAAGAAAGCGCAGGAATTGGTGAAGGAATGGCTTTCCATGCACCAGGACGAATTACAGTCTATGTGGGATCGTCAGCAGATTGGAAAACTGCCTCCGCTTTGATAAGGGGTGTCGGTATGATTCAGCGTATATGCAGCATCAAGGCTTTGCCGGATTATGTTCTTTCCGTTTCCTTCGATGATGGAAGGAAGGTTCTATATGATGTGAAGGATGACATGGGCCTGCCCGGATATTCCTTGCTACGGGAAGTGGAAGGGCTGTTTCAGCAGGTTCAGCTTGACCGAAGCCGGACGTGCGTGTTCTGGAATGATGAAATAGACTTGCCAAGCGATGCAATCTATGAATTTGGTACACCCGTACAGTAATCAATTGCGCCTCCATGCGGGGCGCTTTTTTGCCGTCAGGCACACAGAATACACGTCAAAAACGGCTCAAATTTGCGCTGTACGGGCTTTTGTGATAGGGTTGGTAGGGTTCGGGAAAAGCCCGTCAAAACAGCTGGAAATGCCGTTATTTCAAGCGAATATAGCACACAAAAAGCGGCCCCATTGATGAGGTCGCTCTTGTTATGTTGGTGGTTATAGTTCCTCGGTTCGGATGAGTGATTCAATCGCTTTCCACACTTTTTTCTTGCTGCCCTTTGACAGTTCCCGTTTACGCATTTCCCGCTGAAATTTCGGGAATTTTATATCGGCACGGGTAGCAACTTCCTGCCAGTCAAGATGAAGGGAGGCCAGCGTTCTTTTGATTTCCTCATTCGGCATTGGCAACCGCCGCCGCCGCTTTGGCCTTTTTGCGGGCTGCTTCACGCTCCAGGCGCTTCATGTAGGGCCTGCATATCTTCATCATGGGCGCGGATTGCGGCTCTGGCGGTCTGCTTATCGTCCTCGGTCATGTCCTCGCCTGATAGATAGGAACGGACAAGAACCGCCGTTTCCAGGGTTCCTACACGGCATAGCATGATTCGATTCTCACCGATGATCTCATAGCTGCCGCTGTATCTGCTTTCAATCGTCAGCATCGTTTTTCCTCACTTCCTGCCTGTGTGTCTGCTGCCTTGATCCGGCGAAGCATCGCGGCGGCGGCTTTGCACTCCGGACCCTTGCAAAATTTACAGATACGGGTCATTTCTGCTGGAAAAGCTGGATGTTTTCAGCTATCAACCTTTGCCGCTCCCGGTAGTCCTTGATGGACATGATTTCCGCTTTCGTGACCGGCTTCTTTTTCCGGGCTTCTTCGTCCAGTTCCTTTCTTGTCCGTTTCTTCACGATCTCCACCAGTTTTTTTGTTTCGCTGATAACCTTGTCCGGGTCGTCTGCACCAACTAAACCAACGGCAATATCATGCGCGTATTCTTTGGCAATAGGACGCAATTTTTGAGCGGTTTGGTGAATGAATACGTTATTTTCCAGTTCTGCAATAGCATCCTTTATTTCGTCCACTTATTACCATTCCTTTCTGTTTTGTTTCTGGAATTTCTCATAAAGTGAATGTTTCTTGTCATACAGCCATTGACGCTGCTGTAATGATAGGGCGTTAAATTCATCAAGGTTTCGCGGCATCGGCTTCGGTTCCTGGCGTGGCTCATGGTATCGCTCCTTTCATTCGTTCATGCCATCTTCTGTCTTGACTGCGCCGGCAATATATTTTCGGGCCAATTCTTCATCATCGTGGGAGAACCGTTCAAGCGGGTTTTGCAACGGCATTTCTACGGTTACATCGTGCCGATTGCTATATCCCAAGCCGCTGTTCAAAGTGATAAAAATGCTCATTGTGCTGTCAAGCATACCTCTCTCGGCAAGGGCAATCCGGGCAGAAGCCCATTCAAGCCGCTTGCGGTCAAGATACAGGGCCACGGGATCGTCTGGGCGTTCATCCCATATCTGGTATATGCGCCGTCTGGAAACGCCCAGCGACGCCGCCATGCCCTCAATATTCGGTAAAACCGATGCGCCCGCACAAGCTGCAACATATCGCTCAACCGTTGTCTGTACTGCTGCCAGGTCGTGAAGGTCTGTCCGTTCTGTCGCCTTCCGTGATAATTCAAGTTGTGAATTGAGCATAGCCGTAATCGCTTCTGATCGTATATCGGCGGTTTCCCGTGGACTATAACACCGCCGCTTTTCCGGCAATTCCGGCGCTCTGGTGCCGTTTTCCGTCATGTTGTCAGCATCCCCTTCATTCATCCGCAATTCCCCTTTCTATGGCCCATAATCGCCATACATTTTTAATTGTTTTCCAGCAATAATCTGGCGTTAGTCCATGCTCATCGGCGTATTCTTCCAATGAACCAGGCACATCCCGTGAAACATGGTAGAACAGAATAACATCCTGTTCGGATGGGCGTAACCTGTCCCATACCGTATTACAGGCAATCCAGGCAAGATAGGAGGAGCGGCTCATTCTGTCTATGGTAATATCCCGGTGGGTCAGGTAAAACCGCCATACATGCCGGGCCAGTCCTTCCGAATGTTGCCAGCGTTGCACAAATTCCGGCTTCGCTATTCAATCACCCCCTTTCACCCTGCGACGGTCAGTGACGACATATGCGTTCGATTTCTTCGGCTCCAAGACGGATTTTCTTTGCCAAGCATTCATCTGCTTTCCGTGCCGCATCGGGATAGTCTTTCCGCAACTGCTCCACTATAGCATCCGCCAGAATTTTCCCTGCTGATCCGGTCGGCATCTCCAGGGACTTGATAAGCAATCCAAGCGTATCTTGTTCCTCTTGAATCCCCCGACAATAGGCGTTGCATTCGTCCTTCTTTCGCCCCATAATCTGTTTAGCGGCGGTATCAACATCCTGCTTTGACAATAGGGCCTCGACAAGTTCCTCGGTGTAGTGAAAAGTCAATTTGTTTTCCATGGTTTTCTCCTTTCATGTACAGGCTGTTTTAGTAAATACGCGAAGTTGCTTCACACGGTGAAAAGAATTTTCTTGTTCACCCGTTGTTCACCCCTATATGGTAGAAAAATACTTGTTCACTTTGTTATTTGTTGTTCACGTTTTTTTCTTGTTCACCTTGTTCCCGCCTTATATTTCAACGTTTTCCCGTTCCTGTACTTATATCGGTCAGCGGTTTCTTGTTCACCTTTTTGCTTATGGTGAACAAAGTGAACAAAGTGAACAAGGGGATCATATAAGCGTCGCTGCGGCTGTTGCGAATCGGTAACTTCTCCCAGCCTTGCCGCCGTTGCGCTGGGAATATGCTATGCCGTCGATTTCCAGAAGCATATCGCGGTACTGGTGAATCTGCCGCCCAAGTTCGCGGGCGTTCGCTGCAGAGCAATCGTGTTCCCGGCTCCAAATCTCATTGAGGAGGATGGTCGCGCTGCCTTCCCAAAAGCCCTGTTCTTTTACAAGCGCCCTGATCGTTCGAATAATTGCCGCTTGCTTATAGGCATCAATCGCGGCCTGCTTCTCCAGGGCTTCGCTATTTCCAAGCATGTGCCACGTTGCCCCCTTAAAATGGAGCTTGTATTCTGCGTCGGTTATGTCCCGCCCGGTAATCCGAAGTGTTTGATCCTCGCCACGCTTGCCGCAAAGAATCCAAGCGGCGTCAGCGACGCCAAAGGCCCCCATGCTCCCAGTTATCCTCTCATAAGGATCATCCAACGCTAAGCCTTTGGCTTTGCTGAAATGTGATACACCGATGAGGCAAATTCCACGCTTGACGGCGAATTGCTGGAGGGGGGCGAACATTTGTGTATCTGCTTCGTATGCGTTCATCCCTGGCCTTCCTGCGCTTTTTACACGGCCCAGCGTATCAATGACAATCAGTTTACCGTCTGGGACAGAATCAGCCCATTTCCCGATCTGCTCAATCAGCCCGCCGCCGATGGTTTCGGCCCCACGGATTGCAAGGTGAAGGTTTGGGGGCATCCTGCTTCCGATAGCCTTTAGGCGGCTGTTGAGGCGATACCCCGAATCCTCCAGCGCCAAGTACAGCGCGCTTCCCTTTACGGTCTGGAATCCCCAGAATGTACTTCCTTCTGCTATGGCGTCAGCAAGGGCAAGGCATAACCAGCTTTTTCCTGTTTTGGGAGGTGCTGCCAAGATAACAAATCCAGCTGGCAAAATTTGGTCAATCACGAATTGTGGAGGCTGCGGGTCAGCCGCTTGTAATTCTTCGGCGGTAAAAACCTTTAGTTCAGTTGCCAAGCTATCACCCCCGGTCAGATGGTAAAGCATCCAGATTTTCAAGAAGCCGGACAACGTTCACTAAGTACTTTGTCCCTGATTTGATATGCGGGATAGAACCATCCCTGATACCACGTCGAAGATAATAGGATGATAACCCCGTGGTTTTTACGGTGTCCTCAATGTCCTGGAAGGGCGGGCCATAGAGCCTTATGGAGGACTTATTGTCGGCCATGCTTTTCCTTCCTTTCAAGCGTTTTTGTGATCCGCAAGCCACTTTTCCAATTCTTTAACAGGAATCAGTATTTTTTGCTTTGATACCCTCACGGCGGGGAATCCCGGTTGTTTTGCCAATTTATAGGCGCTGCTGATATCGATTTGATAGAGCCGCGAAAACTGTTTCATTGTAATTGCGGCGGGATTGTCGGTGAAGTCTGGTTTCCTTTGTCTGTTCATCCTGATTCTCCTTTCGTTTGTGAAATAAAAAAACGCAGCATTGCAAAACCTTTTCCAGGTTTCCGCAATACTGCGTCATACAACGCTGACAGCAAAAATGCTGGCAGCCATCGGAAAAACAATCTCCGATTCGTATAAAGCATAGCACGGTTGAGCGCCGTTGTCAATAGTTTAATGCAAAAAATGGTTGAAAAACTTTGTTTGTTGTGGTACAATATTTAATAGGTAGAAACAATGTATTTTTCTTGAAGGGGGATGTAAAAAATGGCATCTACAAGAGAAAGATTCACGAAAGATGGAAAACGTTATTTTGAAATTCGCGTTCGCCGGGGGCGTGGATCGCCTGCGCTGTCCGAAAACTGGTATGTGCCGGATGGGTGGTCTGAAAAGGTCATTCAAAGAGAACTGACCAAAGTAGCAAGTGAATTTGAACGGAAAGTAAAGGCTGGGGAGGTTGTGTCCCGTGCTGAACAAAAAGAGATTGACGCGCTGGAGGCTGCGGAGGCGGCAAAGCTGAAAACCGTCAAGCAATATGCCGAAGGTGTATTCATGCCAACAAAAGAAACTACCATGTCTGAAAACGGGATTTCCAATTATAAGATGTTCCTGGACAAGCATATCCTCCCCCATATCGGGAGTGTGCTGTTGGTGGACGTTACCCCGGCGATACTCACCAAGAGGATATTGGACTATCAGAAGGAAGGCTATGCTCACGCTTCGGCGGTCAAGCTGTATAACATCCTGAATGGTATCTTTGAAATGGCGTTCATGGATGACAGTGTTCCCATGAATCCGATGCTCAAAGTAAAAAGGCCCGTCCAGGGAAAAAATGAACAGGCCATAGATGAATCCGAAAAGGCATTGACGGTAGAACAGCTTAATTCTCTGCTGGAATATATGGAGCATGAACCGCTGAAATGGCGGGTATTCGTTTCCCTTGCCGCTGATACCGGGATGAGGCGGGGCGAATTGTGCGGGCTGTATTGGTCTGATATTGACAAGCAATCCAGGGCCGTGACAGTCAAGTGGAATCTGCAATACTCCCCAGATAAGGGCATCTACGAAACGTCACCGAAGAACGGTAAGGCACGCAAAGTGGATATAGGGCAGGAAACGCTTGATTTACTGAATCAACTTAAAAAAGAACAGGCCAGCACTTGCCTGTCCAAGTATGTGTTTACGCAGAACGGAAGCCCTGAACCGATGAATCCGCAATCGCCCACCCGGTATTTTTCCAAGCTGGGGGATCGCTGCGGCATCCCGAATTTCCACCCGCATTTATTGAGGCACACAAGCGCCTCCGTTGCCATCACCAACGGCGCGGACGTGGTTTCTGTCAGCCAACGGTTAGGGCATTCAGATACGGCGGTCACGCTGCGGATGTACGCCCATGCTAATGAGGAAAGTATCAGGCGGGCGGGCCAGGTTGTCAGGGACGCATTGAAGGTCAATAAGGGATGAGGTCAGGCGCTTTCCGTACCCACACCATACCCACACCGCCATGATAAAAACCCACACATAAAGCTATAACAAGTTACAACAAGTTACAGATGGGGTAAAATTTTATTTCCTATATATGCCTGCAAAAAATACAACAAATTACGGCAAGAAAAAATACACCACAAAACGGTCTATTATAATTGGTAAGGATGAGGTCCCCAGTTCGAATCTGGGTATCAGCTCCAGAAAAAGCCCGAATTCATTGCGAATCCGGGCTTTTTTCTATGATGATTTCGGTGATCAGCGTCCTCTCTGGCGCTTTAATCAATTATCCAAGCGTCGCTCGCATTTATTCTACCCACATGATATTTTTCTGAAGCGTCACCTGATAATCGGCGGGATCGAAGGGCTTTACGCGGCTCGTTCCATAATCCTGCATCGTCAAATGGAACTGAACCCCCACCACGCGGACCGAGCCATCCCAGAATGTCGACGCCGCGTTGACAGTGCCGCTGACGGCGGACAAGCGGCCCTGCGCATCCAGGGATGCTTCCACGTCCGCGTCCCGCAGCGTCCACGTCACGGTGCCGTCCGTCAGCGCTTCCGTCACTGTAACGTAGGTGTCAAAATCCATCTCCCCATTATTTTTCAGATCCCGATCATGGCTGTAGGAAAACCAACGGTCAGACAAATACCCCGCGGCGACGTTCAGCGCGCTGACCGCCACTTTGGGGATTTGGTCGGCGTTCAGCCGGATATGCACGCTCTTCCCGCCTTCGCGCTCCGCCACAGTGACGGCGCCTTCGGGCATCATCGCGTCCACCTGCCCCACGATCAGGCCGCCAAGCTCGGCCAGGGCGTCCAGCTGCACCGAACGGCGCAGCAGCGTATTCTGCGCGGTGCCGTAACCTTGCTTGTACGTGCCGGGCTCATACACCTCCATCACGGCGATTTTTCCATTGGCATCCGCCAGAATGATCCATCCGCTTTCGCGCTCGTCGCCGTCCTTCCCGGGCGTCAGGAGCTTCAGGCCGTAGTAGGAGCTGAACCCGTCCTGTACGTAGTTGAGCTGGGCCGTTTTGAAGCGTTGGCCGTCCAGGGTAAAGACGGCGTCGCCGGTAACGGTCACGTTATCGGTATGAAACAGAAAATCCATGCCGGAATCCCACAAGCTTACGAGCGTGCTTTCCGCCAGCGCGGTCCCAATGACGAGCGTCAGGGCCAGAATGACAATCCCCAGAATGAAACACTTGTTATGCCGCATTGTATTCCCTCCTCTATGATCAGGCTGCTATTGTCTCCTGGTAAATAACGTATAAACTGCCGTTTTTCTTCCTTCGATGAAAAAAAGTTTGAAATATCTTCGTCCTGCCGATGCCCGGTCATGCCGCACAGAAAAATGATCCTTGCGCGGAGCAGCGAAACGCCGGGAAGTGGAATTGACAAGACGCGGCCCGATACGATACAATTTGATGCGGGAACAAAGGAAAGGCGTGGGCGGCGATCCCGCCTGCCCCGGCAAAGAAAGCGGATGATGAATACAAATGCGCATCATTTTTGTACGGCACGGTGAACCCAACTACGAATTGGACTGCCTGACGGAGAGGGGAAAGCTGCAAGCCGCGGCGGCCGCCCGGCGGCTGGAGCGGGAGGGCATCGCGGAAATTTACGCTTCACCCCTGGGGCGGGCCATGGAAACGGCCAGGTACACGGCGGAGCGGCTGGGGCTTCCCATCACGACGCTACATTATATGCACGAAATTTCCTGGGGCGGGCCGGGCATTCCAGAAAACGGCCATCCCTGGACCCTGGGCGATTGGATGATCAGCCGGGAAGATTTTGATTTCTATACCCAGGATTGGCGGCAGCACCCCTACTTCGCCGGCAACGCATCGGTCCGGTATTTGGATGAAATCAGCGCGAAATATGACGCGCTGCTGCTCACCCAGGGCTACCGCCACGAGGGCAGCCGCTTTTTCTGCACGGCGGACAAACCGAAGACCATCGCCGTTTTCAGCCACGGCGGTTCCGGCGCCTGCGTGCTGTCCCATCTGCTGGCGCTGCCCTTCCCCTACGTGGCCACGGTGCTGCCCTACGAATTCACCTCCGTCATCATTCTGGAATTCCCGGTGCGGCCGGGCGAATACGTTCACCCGCGGATCGAACTGTTCAACGACGCGGCCCACATCCTGAATCTGTCCAGCGGGCTGGTGATCCAGCAGACGGTGGATGGGCAAAAGAAGGAGGAAGAAGCATGATCGTTTCCTTGAATGACGCGTGGGTCATGCGGGACGGGGAGAAAAGCTATCCCTGCGCCGTTCCCTGCTCGGCCTACCACACCCTGCTGCAGGCGGGGGCGATTCCCGATCCTTACTGGGGAGAGAACGAATGCATTTCCACGGCGGTCAGCGATCGGGATTTTTCGTTTGAAAAGCGCTTCGACCTGCCAAATCACCTGCTTTCCGCCGATCGGGTGATATTGACCCTGGAAGGCGTGGACACCCTGGCGGACGTATACCTGAACGGCTGCCTGCTGGGCAAAACCGACAATACGCCCGGGCGGCGGGAAACGTGCTGCGCCTTGATATCCACTCCCCCAGCCGGTATGTGACGGAGCTATATCAGAAGCGCCCGCTGTGGGGCGTCGATTCCACCATGGCGGGGTACCCCTACCTGCGGAAGGCCCACTGCATGTTCGGCTGGGATTGGGGCCCCGTGCTGCCCGATCTGGGCATTTGGCGGGATGTTACGATCCGGGGCTGCGTTGGCGGCCGGATCCGGGACGTATATTACACCCAGCGCCATCAGCAAGGCGCCGTCACGCTGACGTGCCAGGCCCATATCGACGCCTGGGCGGAGGGCTGTGATGCCGTTTGCACCGTGACCGCGCCGGACGGCAGAACATTCACCGCGCCGATCCAGGCGGGGAAGGCGATCATTCAGATCGATACACCCCAGCTTTGGTGGGTGCGCAATCTGGGGGATCAGCCCCTGTACCGCTGCCGGGTGGAATTGCGGCAAAACGGAAAAACCGTCGATCATCACGAGCGGCGCATCGGGCTGCGCACCCTGACCATTTCCCAGGCGGAGGATGAATGGGGCAAGGAATTCTGCTTCATCAATAACGGGGTCAAGGTGTTCGCCATGGGGGCCAATTATATCCCGGAGGATCAGCTGCTGCCCCGCTGCACGAATGCGCGCACCCGGCGGCTGCTGGAGGACTGCAAGGCAGCCAACTACAACTTCATTCGCGTATGGGGCGGCGGCGTTTATCCCGGCACGGATTTTTATGATTGGTGCGACGAGAACGGCTTCATCGTCTGGCAGGATTTCATGTTCGCCTGCTCGGCCTATCTGCTGACGCCGGCATTTGAAGCCACCGTGCGGCAGGAAATCATCGATAACGTGATCCGCCTGCGCAATCACCCTTCCCTGGGCCTGTGGTGCGGCAACAACGAAATCGAATCCGCCTGGGAGGGCTGGGGCCTGCCGGAGGATCCCCAGGCCAAGGCCGATTATCTGGCGCTGTTTGAGGGCATCATTCCCGATCTGCTTTCCCAGTACGATCCGGACACCTTCTACTGGCCCTCCTCTCCCTCCTCCGGCGGCGGCATCCGGGATACCTCCTCCAATCAGGCGGGGGATATGCACTATTGGGCTGTGTGGCACAATTTCAAGCCCATCGAGGCGTTTCGGCAGTATTATTACCGCTTCTGCTCCGAATACGGCTTTGAAAGCCTGCCGAACGTTAAAACCATCCGCGCCTTCGCGGAGGAAAAGGACCTTGATCTGTGCAGCAACGTGATGGAGGCCCATCAAAAATGCACCCAGGGCAATGAAAAGGTGATGTTTTACCTGGCCCAGATGGTCAATTATCCCTACGATTTTGAGCGGCTGATCTACTGCTCCCAGTTGGTGCAGGCCGACTGCATCCGTTCCAACGTGGAGCATATGCGCCGGGCCCGGGGCCGCTGCATGGGCAGCGCCTATTGGCAGGTCAACGATTCCAACCCCGTCATTTCCTGGAGCAGCATCGATTATTTTGGCCGCTGGAAGGGGCTGCATTACGCCGCCCGGCGGTTCTACGCCCCCCTCCTTTTGTCCTGCGATGATACCGACCCCCTGCGCCCCGTGCTGCACGTGACCAACGATACGCCCACGGCGCAGGACGTCAAAATCGTGTGCCGCCTGCGGGATCATCGGGCGACCATCCTGCGGGAATGGCGAATCGACGCGCGCAGCGCCGCCTTATCCTCCCAGCCCTGCCTGGCGCTGGACGTCGAGCAGCAAATCAGCACGGCGCGGGAAAAGCGCACCCGGTATCTGGAATACGCCCTGCTTCAGGGCGGTACCGCCGTCAGCGCCGGAACCACCCTGTTCGTGCGGCCCAAAGCGTTCGAATTCCTGCCCGTGCGCATCGACGCGGAGATGACGGAATCGGACGATGCGTTTTCCCTCACCCTGCGGGCCGACGGCTTTGCCAAGAGCGTTTGCCTGTCCCTGCGGGCGGTGGATTGCGTGTTCAGCGACAATTGGTTCGATCTGCACGGCGACCAGAAGGTCACGGTGTATACCAAGAAAGAAGGCCCGCTTGCCGCCTGGTCGGCGGATACGTTCCGGGAGCAATTGGAAATCAAGCATTATTGACAAACCGAAAGGGCCGGGAAAATGCCCTTTGGCATATGTTACGGCTGTTATTGAACGCATTTCAAAATCGCAAAAAATAACAAACGCTGTCATCCCGACCGAAAGGAAGCCAGAGGCGAAATGGCGTGGAGGGATCTGACTCAGCTGATCAACCCAGCTTTCAGATCCCTCCGATCCCGCTTTTTCTCTGGTTCCGCTTCATTTGGGATGGCATAAGCGTTTTTATTTTTTCGTTCTTATTCCCTTGAGGGCTATTTTATCGCCGATACGCCGCGCAAATTTCCTTCACGCTTTGGAACACGTAGGTGGGCTGGATGGCGCTGCGCTGGATATCCTGCAGCGTCACCTCCCCCGACAGCACGCAGATGGTGGTCACCCCGGCGTTGACGCCGCTGGCGATATCGGTATAGATCCTATCCCCCACCACCACGGTGTCGTCGGGGCTGTAACCGAATTTTTCCATCACGATATTCACCATGGTGGGCTCCGGCTTGCCGATAAAAATGGGCTCCTTGCCGGTGGCGTTTTTGATCATGATGCTGACCGAGCCGCAATCCGGCACATACCCAAAGGATACCGGGCACACCAGGTCGGGGTTGGTGGCGATGTACTGGACCTCCTGGGTGGTCAGGATCTCGCAGGTGTTGCGCAGCTTCTGGGAGGTCAGCTCGGTGTCAAAGCCCGTCAGCACCACGTCTACGGGCTCCACGCGCTCCGTCACGTCGATGCCCGCGTTTTGCAATTCCTCGATCAGGCTCCGCGTTCCCTGGCAATATACCTTCTTCCCCGGGGCGTGCTTGCGCAAATACAGGATGGTGGCCTGGGCGGAGGTGAAAAAATCCTCCAATCCGGCGGGAATGTCCATAGCCGTCACCTTTTTCACATAATCCACCGCGGATTTGGAGGAATTGTTGGTGATGAACACGTACCGCCCGCCCTGCGCCCGCACGGCGCGCAAAAAATCCAACGTGCCGTCAAACAGTCGGTCCTCCTGATAAATGGTGCCATCCATATCCAACAGCCACAGCTTTTTCCCGTTGATATCGGCGGGGCGGCCGTAATAATCCACTCGTTCCATGGCGCGCATCCTTTCGTACGGTGTGATCCGTTTTGATTGTAGTGCATCCGCGCCAAAAGATCAAGGGGCTCATGCCGCAAAGACGCAAAAAATCGCACCGGGAATAACCCGGTGCGTCTGAGAGAGCAGTGTCAGACCTTTACATCGCGCCCTTATGGGCAAACACGGCGCCCACCGTTTTGATCAGGATCTTCAGGTCCAGGCCGATGGACCACTTCGAAATATACTCCGTATCCAGCCGAACCACCTCTTCAAAATCGGTGATCTCGCTCCGGCCGGATACCTGCCACATGCCGGTGATACCGGGCTTGCAGGCCAGGCGGGCGCGGTGATGGAATTCATATTTTTCCCATTCGTCCACCGTGGGGGGGCGGGTGCCCACCAGGCTCATTTCCCCCTTCAGCACGTTCCAGAACTGGGGGAACTCATCCAGGCTTGTCCGCCGGATGAATTCGCCGATGCCGGTTTTCTTGGTGCCGTCGGGCAGGATCTCGTTGCCAATGATCCGGGGGTCGAATTCCAGCTTGAACATCATGCCGTCCTTCACCCGGTTCTGCTCCATCAGTTCCTTTTTCCGGGCGTCGGCATCCATATACATGGAACGGATCTTGATGATCTTGAACCGCCGGCCGTTCTGGCCGATGCGCTCCTGCCGGTACAGGATCGGCCCCGGGGAGGCCTTCTTGATCCTGGGGCCCACAAAGGCGATGATCAGCAGCGCCGCCAGGCTGCCCGCCAGGCCGCCCACGATGTCGATGGCACGCTTGAGGAACAATTGCAGGGGCGTGGCGTAGTTGACCGATGTGGTCAGCACGGTGGTATTGCCAATCTTTTCGGCGAATTGCTTCAAGTCATCCCCGGTCATGCTGGGCACGTGATAATGCACCGTGACGGCCATCTGCTTGCAGGCGTCCATCAAATCCCGGATCTGCCTTTCATGGGTGACGCTGGAAATGTAAATGCCGTCGATCCACTCCCGGCAGATGTAAGCGGCGGCTTCCTCCATGGAGCACACCACCGGCACGCCCAGGATCTCTTTTTTGTCGCCGGCATCCGCCAGCACCACGCCCACCACCTGGTAGGTGTCGGTGGGGTAATGCGTCAGCCGCTCCATGATCGATTCGGCGGTATCGTTATCCAGCACCGCCAGCAGCTTTTGCTTGTGGCTTTCGATGCCGCCGTGCTTAAGCAGCCTTCTTTTCAGCAGCAGCCTGCCGATATACCCCAGCACCAGGTGGAAGCCCAGCGTCAGCATCACGATCGTCCGGGAATAATCGTTCACCCGGTGAATGCTGAACAGCCAGAACAGAATGATGAAAAACACAAACAGGCATTGCTTCAGCGTTTGCACGCCTTCCAAATACAGCCCGCGTTTCAGCACGTTGTGCATCGTGTTGAACAGCACCGCCACCAGGAAATCGCACAGCACCAGCAGAATGGCCATGGTACGATAAGTGGCGTGGGGATACGGCAATCCGTCCCCCATCCGGATCGCATAGGCCAGCACAAACGCAATTTGAAGGCAAACTTCGTCCAGGAAAATGAAATCAAAATGTTTCATCCAGCCCTGAGCCGTTCGCTTATACACAGTATTTCAACCTCCATCAGGAAAGACCGGTCCAACGCTGCGGCGCACCGCCGCATTTCATCTGTATCGGGGGCTTTCGCCTGAAAACCCCAGCAAGAAAAACAGCGTGCGGCCGTTGATCGCGGCAACACGCTGTTTTGCTGACTACATATTCTGCATGAACAGCCCGCGAAGCATCTCGGCGCCGGCAGCGCAGGAAACACCGCCGATCAAAAGCCCGCACGGTGGACAGGCACAGCCTTTCCCCCGTTGGTTCTTTTGCCAGCAGCTCCCGCTTTCCGGAGCGAACGCCGATGCCCCTCGCTTTGCAAGCATGGAATTCACAACCTTACATGTTTCTCACTTCGATGCTACTCATCGAAAGCCGTCGCTTTCGTGAGCCTTTCCGCATCGCTTCGACCATACTGCTTCCGCAGCGCTTCATAGCCCTTGTTCATGACCGGCGGCCTGGAATCGCAATTGTGCATATCGGTGGCCACATAGTCGATCAACCCGGACTTGAACCATTTTTCGATCCGCTTCCTGCGGATGAACCCGGTCGATTCAATCACCGTTCGGCAATTCACCTGAAACTGCACGTCATAATTGTCCTTCAGCTGAAAGGGAAATTTCCCCTTCATGCAGTCGTACCGTTCGATATGCGCCAGGATCGGCAAATAACCGTTTGTTTCCATCAGATCCAGCATCAGCTCGATTTCGTGGGGGGCCACATCGGGCACGAATTCCACCAGCACGCGGCGGCTGTCCCCCAGGGTGATCAGCTTTTGCTGTTGGATGAAGGCATCCATGGCGGGGGTGTACAGCAATTCCGCCCCTGGCACCAATTCCAGGTTATACCCCTGCTGCCAGCAGTATTCCCTGCCTTCATTCAAATGTTCCTGGTAAGTATCCAGATCAAACGGGCGCATCCCCGGCTCCGCATGGGAGGTACAGTAGATTTTTCTGACGCCCTGCTGATAGGATAGATCCAGCATGTCCTTCATATCCTGGCTGGTCTTGGCGCCGTCATCCACGCCGTAAACGCAGTGGGTATGAATATCGGTAAACCCTATCATTCTTATTATTCGTCCTTACCGGATGCCTTCCCCCGCTTGCTTCCATGCTTGGAGGAGGAAGAAGAATCGCTCTTATTATAATACGTATCATAATGAGAATAATACGATTTATAATAATACTTGCGGCTCATGTAGGAATCGAACTGGGCCTGGTTGATCACCGTGCCCAGGATGGGGCAGCCGGTGGCTTCCAGCTGATGCTGGGCATCCACCAATTCCTGCTTGCGGATCATGTTGTAGCTGACGACAATCAGCGTGCCGTCGCAGTACCGGGCGATCTGCGCCGCGTCGATCAGCGCGCCGATGGGCGGCGCGTCCACGATCACATAGTCGAAATACTGAGCCAGCAGGTTCAGCATATTCTCCAGCTTATTGGAGTTGAGCAGAGACAGGGAGCTGCTTACCGTTTTTGCCACCGGCACCATGCTTGCGCCAGGAATGTTGGTGGCATACAGCACTTCCTCTTCCCTGGCCATGCCCGCCAGCAGATGGGTCAAGCCCATGGCGTTTTCGCTGTCAAACTTGATGCCGTAATGCTGAACGATCATGCTTCGCCGCAGGTCGCCATCCACCAGCACCACCTTTTTCCCCAGGGATGCCATGGTGCGCATCACGTTCATGCTGATCATGCTCTTCCCTTCGGAAGCATGGCAGCTGGTGATCATGATCCGCTTGATGTTATCGCCGGAAAAGGTCAGGTTGGTGCACAGCGTATTGATGGCTTCGGTGCCCGCGTAGCTGAGAGGAGGAAAATTGGTGATATTCATGGTAGGCATCGCTTATTTCCTCCCCTTCTTCTTATTATTATTGCTGTGTGCCGTGGCTTTCACGGATTCTTCCACCGGCACGATGGCCAGGTTCACAAGGCCAGTGTATTTGCGCACGTCCTCCACCGTCTTCACCTTGTCGTCCATGATGAAGCGGATAACCACGATCCCGCAGCCGATCACAAGGCCCAGCACGAAGCCCAAAGCGATACTGCGCGTGCGGCTGATGTTGTAAGGATTGGTGGGCGTCAGCGCCACGCTCATGACGCTGGGCTTGTCCATCCGCATGGTGTCGGCGATGTAGTTGCTTACCACATTGGCATATTCATTGGCCGCAGCTGACGCTTCCTGAGGATCAGGAGATGAGAAGGTGATATCCAGAATATGGGTGCCGGTCGAATTGCTGACGCTGATATGCTTTTCGATCTCAGCGTAGGAATAATCCAGCTTCAGGTTCTTGATGACTTCATCGTGAACCTCCCACATTTCGAATACCTTCAGGTAGTCGCTCATCATGTTACTGCCCAGCTGCAGGTCCGACAGGTTGATGGCGGAGTCTCTTCCGATCACGTAGATGGAGGAGGTCGCCTGATACAGCGGCGTTACATAGCTGGTGGAATAAAATGCGGCGGCAATCATGCACACGATCACGATGCAGGCGATCATTTTCCAGCTGGCCAGGATGCGGTACAGCAGCTCCAGCAGGTCGATCTGGGTTTCCTGATCGCCCGCCATCTGCGCCCCCGCGGGCACGGCATGGGCCAATTGCGCTTGCTGCGGCTGCATGATGCTGAGGTCATGTTCTGCCATGGCTGTGTCTCTCCGTTCAATAGCGTTAGTGTACGGGAAAGAAGCGAAAAGTGCGGTACACGGCGATTCCCCGTCGTGTACCGCATTTTTCTTGCGGCCAATCCGCTTCTTACTTGCTGGCGATAGCAATCAGAGCGGTGCCATCTTCGATCTGCTCCAGGATTTCAGCATCCAGGGTGACATGCACGTGGCCCAGTTCGTCGACGGTGCCTTCGTACACATTCCATTCGATTTCTTCGTCGGCTTCGCCCACGATACCGATCAGAACGGCAACCACGGTGCCTTCTTCATAAGAAGTGGCAAAGGACCATTCCAGATCGCGGCCAGCCAGAGCTTCGGCGTCGCTGATGGTGAAAGCGACCATTTCGAACACGTTGTAGGGGCCTTCGCCGATGATAGCGGCGATTTCGTCGCCCTTCTTGAAGTAGTCGTTGGGATCTTCCGCTTCAGTCAGCTTGGTCAGCTCGTCGTTCACCAGCGCGATGGACTCTTCATCGTCCAGGATGGTGGTGAATTCGGTTTCTTCTTCGGTCAGGTCGGTCACGTCGATGCTGCTGGTGGCGAGGGCGCTCACAGCGGTCAGCATCATGGTCAGAGCTACGAGCAGTGCGAGGAACTTTTTCATGGTTGGTTACTCCTTTCCAATTTGGGAAATTGATTTGGGCTCCGTTTTTATCTTAAAGCCTTTCGGCTTTAATTCAGCTGGTCATAGAACAGGGTGAGGGCCATGTTCTCAACGCTTTCGTCGTCGGGGAAGAACTGCATGAAGCCGCTGTCGCTGACCTCGTGCACCCCGGTGATCTGGTAGATGGCGGGCCGTTCGTAATCCTTGGCGTCATACGCCTCCAGGATCAGGCGGCTCTTGCCGATGTTGTTAACCATGTAGGGCGACAGCTCGTCGAACAGGCGGCCCACAAAGTTTTCATCCTGGTTCAGCAGATCGATGAACTGGGATGCGGCTTGGGAAATGTACTGCTGCTGGCGGCGCATACGGCTTTCGTTGGTCCCGTCACCGATGACGATACGGGTACGCACGAAGGTTTCGGCCTGCTTGCCGTGCAGCGTCAGGGTCTTGCCCTGGGTCATGTCCGGATCCACCACGGTGAAATCATCTTCCAACGTCACCGTCACGCCGCCCAAAGCCTCGTTCAGGGGCTCCACGGCGTCCAGGTTGACCGCCACATAGTAATCGATCCTGCAGCCATACAGCAAGTTCGATACCGCTTCCCTTGTCAGATCGCAGCTTTGCGCCCGCCCGTTGCCGAAGCTGTGGGACAGGCAGATCTGCGCCGTGCGGGTACCGGATCGGTTGCCCAGCACGCCCAGGGTGGTGATGGGGGTCATGGTGTCGCGGTCGATCGCCAGCTGAGACACCTTTTTGGTGTTCTTGTCGATCACGACCAGCCGCAGAAAGTCCGCCTGACCGCCGTTGCGGTTGTTGACCGCCTGGCCGCTTTCATAGTAATCATCGATGCCCATCAGCAAAATGGTGGTCAGATTACTCTTCTGGCGGTAGGTGTGCCCATTCTTTTCAACGGTGAC
Source organism: Clostridia bacterium (assembly GCA_017470945.1). Lineage (GTDB taxonomy): Bacteria > Bacillota > Clostridia > Christensenellales > Aristaeellaceae > RUG563. Next base: position 68,157 of record JAFUXH010000071.1, read on the forward strand.
ATCGTAGGCGTGGCGATCATTGTAATCGCCGGTGGGATCGGGCTTTTTCTGGCTCTCCTCCAGGCGGAGGGCCACCAGATAGATCCCCACCAGCACGGCCACCACCGCCGCGCCGATCGCCAGGATGCGCAGGGTGTTGGTTCGGCTGTCATGCTGCCTGGGATGATGTGAGGGCATTGCTTTTTCCCTTCTCGATCAGTTCGAACCCCGGCCAGGCGATGGATCCCGCAGCGCGCGGCCCGCGCCTGACCACTTTTTTCCCATCGCGATCCACGATCGCCAGAAGGACGGCTTCCGCCCTTCCATCCGATGGGATGAGGCATAGATCACCCCTCGGTCATTACACCTCAAGCGAAAGTATACCACATTTTACGGAAGATGTCTACCCCTTTCATCGGTTTTTTCCAGCGCAGAAGGTTACAATTTTTTTATAATTGGTTATCAATTATTACAATAGCTTCACAAATACAAAATAAAAACAAAACTCTCTTTGGCGGCCGGTTTTTCTTGCGTTTCCGCCGGAAATCCCGTATAATGCTCATTGCGCTTTTTCGCGCGCACACTGGAATGGAGGCCCCTTATGCGCACCACCGATATGACCCGGGGCAGCCCCGCGCGGCTGCTGCTGAGCTTTGCCCTCCCCATGATGGCGGGCAATATCTTTCAACAATTATATACCATTGTGGACGCCGCCTTCGTGGGCCGCTTCGCCGGCATCGATTCCCTGGCGGCGGTCGGCGCGGCCGATTGGTTTTCCTGGATGGTGTTCGGCGTCGTATGGGGCTACACCCAGGGCTTTTCCATTCTGATTTCCCAGCGGTTCGGCGCGGGCGATCTGTCAGGGCTTCGGCGGTCCATCGGGCAAAGCCTGATGCTGACGGCGCTGATCACCGGGCTGCTGACCGTCGTCAGCCAGGCGGTGGTCTCCCCCGTCCTGTCGCTGCTGGGCACCCCCGATGATATCCGCCCCAAGGCCGCGCTGTACCTGCGCATCCTGTTCGGCGCCATGCCCGTCATGGCGGCCTACAACGCCCAGGCGGCCATCCTGCGGGCGATGGGCGACGCCAAAACGCCCTTGGCCGCCATGACGCTGGCCAGCCTGACCAACATTGCCCTGGACGCCCTGTTTGTGATCGTGCTGCACTGGGGCGTGGCCGGGGCCGCCGCCGCCACGGTGATCGCCCAGGGGGCCTCCGCCATCTATTGCTTTTCCATCCTGAAAAAGCTGCGCGATTATCTGCCCGCCCGGGCCGATTGGAAGCCCTGCCGGGAATTGATTCGGGATCTGATTCGTCTGGGCACGCCCACCGCCGCCCAGAATGTGGTGATCGGCGTGGGCGGCCTGGCGCTGCAGCGGGTGATCAACGGCTTTGGCAGCGTGTTCATCGCCGGCTTTACCGCCACCAACAAATTGTACGGCCTGATGGAAATGGCCGCCGTGTCCTACGGCGGGGCCATCGCCGCCTACGCCGGGCAAAACGCCGGGGCCCGCTTGTTCCGCCGCATCCAGCGTGGCATCCGCTCCGGGGCGCTGATGGCGGCAGGCACGGCGCTGGCCATCGGGGCGGTCCTGCTGGTCACGGGGCGCTGGGTGCTTTCCCTGTTCGTCGATCCCCAGGCGGCCATGCGGGAGCAGGTGCTCGATATCGCCCAGCAATATCTGTTCGTGATGCTGGCCGCCCTGTTCGTCCTCTATCTGCTTTACGTTTACCGTTCCGCCCTGCAGGGCATGGGCGACACGGTGACCCCCATGCTCAGCGGCGTGGCCGAACTGATCATGCGGGTGGGCTCCGCCCTGATCCTGCCCTCGTTCCTGGGCTACACCGGGGTGTTCCTGGCCGAGCCCGCCGCCTGGCTGGGGGCCGAATTGCTGCTGATGATCACCTATTACCGGAAAATCAACCGATTACTCACGCAAACGGAGGAATAAACCATGGATTTCATCACCATCCTGGCCCGGGAATTTCAGCTTCGCCCCCAGCAGGTGCAAGCGGTCATCGACCTGCTGGACGCCGGCAACACCATTCCCTTCATCGCCCGCTACCGCAAGGAAGCCACCGGCTCCTTGGATGATCAGGTGCTGCGGGAATTGGCGGAGCGGCTGGAATACCTGCGCAATCTGGACAAACGCCGGCAGGAAATCGAAAAAGCCCTGACAGAGCAGGGCGTGCTGACGGAGGAACTGAGCCAGAAGCTGGCCGACGCCAAAACCCTGGCGGAGCTGGAGGACCTGTATCGTCCCTTCCGGCCCAAGCGCCGCACCCGGGCCACCATCGCGAAGGAGCGGGGGCTGGAGCCCCTGGCCCTGTGGCTGCTGCTGCAATTGCCCAAGGGCGATCCGGAGGTGGAAGCGGGCAAGTACGTCAGCGAGGAAAAGGACGTGCCCGACGTCGACGCCGCCCTGGCCGGGGCCCGGGATATCATCGCCGAATCGGTCAGCGACGACGCGGCGCTGCGCAAGGCCCTGCGCTCCCTTTTGCTGCGCCAGGGCGTGATCGAAACCAAAGCCGCCAAGGATGAGGACAGCGTGTACAGCATGTACTACGATTACAGCGAGCCGGTGGCGAAAATGGCCCCCCACCGCGTGCTGGCGGTGAACCGGGGCGAGCGGGAAGAGTTTTTGAAGGTCGCCTTGAAGGCCCCCGACGAAAACGCCCTGCGGGAGATCCACGCCTCCTTCGTGCGCCCCGGCGGGAAGGCCGCCGAGCAGGTGGCCCTGGCCTGCGACGACGCCTGGGAACGGCTGCTGTTCCCCTCCCTGGAGCGGGAGATCCGCGGCGAATTGACCGACCGGGCCAACGAGGCCGCCATTCGGGTGTTTTCCCAAAACCTGCATCAATTGCTGATGCAGCCGCCCATCAAGGGCAAGGTGACCCTGGGCGTCGACCCCGGCTTCCGCACCGGGTGCAAGCTGGCGGTGGTGGATGAAAACGGCAAGGTGCTGGAAACCGGCGTGGGCCATTTCACCCTGCCGGGCCAGGAAGCCGCAAAAGCCCAATCCGCCCGGCTGATCAAGCGCATGGTGAAGCAGCACGGCGTAACCGCCATCGCCATCGGCAACGGCACCGCCTCCCGGGAAAGCGAGCAATTCATCGCCTCCCTCCTGCCTGAATTGCCGGGGGTGGCCTATGTGATCGTCAGCGAGGCGGGGGCGTCGGTCTATTCCGCCAGCAAGCAGGCGGCCCTCGAATTCCCGGATTTCGACGTCACCCAGCGCAGCGCCGTTTCCATCGCCCGGCGGATGCAGGACCCCTTGGCCGAGCTGGTGAAGATCGACCCCAAGGCCACCGGCGTGGGCCAGTACCAGCACGACCTGAAGCAGAACGAATTGACCGACCGGGCCAACGAGGCCGCCATTCGGGTGTTTTCCCAAAACCTGCATCAATTGCTGATGCAGCCGCCC
>JAFUXH010000072.1 GCA_017470945.1 Clostridia bacterium
AAATCCGCCTCTCTTTTTTCGCATATCTCTTGCAGCTTTTGTTTGCTGTACTCTTTTTTAAGGAATTTTGTATAAAAATGGTGATTTCCCTTATTTTATAAAGATTTTCGAGGTGTTAACACCAATGTTTCTTGGAGAGCCGCCACAATCTCAAATGCGAAACACATCTCCGTTGCCGCTCATCAACCATTCATCTTTCACTTGAAACACTTTACAAAATCTCCCTATCGTCTCAGGCAACGGAACTGTCTTGTCTTCCTCATAGGATCGAAGCGTCGATGGTGCAACACCAATCAGCTCTGCGGTCTTGTTCGCTGGCAGACTGTTCAGATATCGAATCCAATTCATCCGTCCACCGAAAGTCAGATACTGTTGAGATTTGTCTAAATTGATCTTCCTCATCTCTTCCGGCGTTAACGTCATGATAAATGTATTCTTCTCATTCAGATCCAAGTCTGGCAAACGAATTATATCGGTCATTGCATGTCACCGCCTTCCAGTATTGTGGATCAACAGTTAAAGATGATATAGGATAAGATCGGATCAGTACCTCACCTTTCCTTCCGCTACGGCTTTCAAGTGCTCACCGTAGGGGCTCTTGCCATAAGCCTTCGCAGAGATCATCAGCTCATCCTTATCGATGAAACCGTTTATGTACGCAATCTCTTCAGGAGCAGAAATCGTGATACCTTGGCGAGATTGGATCATCTCCACAAAGTTTGCTGCCTGCAGCAGGCTGCTCATTGTCCCGGTATCAAGCCAAGCAAAACCACGACCGAGGAGCTGAACGTCCAGCAAGCCGTCTTTTAGATACATCTCGTTCAGTGTTGTGATCTCCAGCTCGCCTCTAGCACTCGGCTGAACCATATTTGCCCGCTCTGCCACCCCTGCCGGGTAGAAGTATAATCCCGTCACGGCATAGTTGCTCTTCGGTTCTTTCGGCTTCTCCTCGATGGATAACGCTTTTCCGTTCTCATCGAACTCGACTACGCCGAACCGCTCCGGATCGGGAACGTAATATCCGAATACAGTCGCTCTTCCATTCTCTTCAGCATCTTTCACGGCGGCCTTCAGCAGTGTCCGGAAGCCATTTCCGTAGAAGATGTTGTCCCCTAGGACCATGGCACCGGCCTCTCCCGCTAAAAACTCTTCTCCGAGGATGAAGGCTTGTGCGAGACCATCCGGTGATGGCTGAACCTTATAGCTCAGACTGATCCCAAACTGAGATCCATCACCGAGCAACGCCTCAAACCGAGGTGTGTCATCCGGAGTACTGATAATCAGGATATCCTTAATCCCAGCAAGCATCAGCGTGCTCAGCGGGTAGTAGATCATGGGTTTATCATATATAGGGAGGAGCTGCTTGGAAGTAACTTTAGTTAAAGGATACAATCTGGTGCCGCTTCCGCCAGCCAATACAATACCTTTCATCTCCTACCTCCTCAAAACTTAAACGTATCTTTATGTCGGCGTCCCGATCTGATCGTTGACCACCCGTACTGTGTCGTGGGTCTTGCCGACGTTGATCATGGTTTTGATGAAGTTCTTTCCGTTGAGGCCAAACACCCAAGCGATACGGACGATGAAGTATTTGGACAGAGTATTAGCAACCGCCAACTCTCCATCCAGCTTGCTTTGACCATAGACGTTCAACGGAGCGTAGCACTTATCGTCCGGCTCCCAGGGACGCTCACCCTGTCCATCGAAAACATAATCGGTGGAAAGGTATAGCATCTTAGCATCCACAGCTTTCGCAGCATCAGCAATGTTCTGGGTTCCTTCGGCATTGATCCTGTGAACGATATCCTTTCTCTCGGGATCTTCCGCGCCATCCACATTGGTCCATGCAGCACAGTGGATGATGGCGTCCGGCTTCAATTCTTCAATGGTTCTCTGAACCGCTTCTCTATCCGTAATATCCAGCTGAACATAGGGTGCACTCACAACTGGGCTAGCTTCACATTCTTGACTATTTTCCAATCAACATATCTAAACTCATGTACCCAACATTTCGCTGAATCATGAGAAAACCCAGTATTTAAGCCGATTCTTGTCAAGAACGCAGGAATGTTCTTGACATCGTACCCGATGAAATCAAGTCGACTATTTCTGTTTTTCACATATCAGAAGTCTGATAATCTCATCCGACTTTCGCTGAATCATGCGCTTCACATTCAGTATCACTGTTTACCCAACATTTCGCTGAATAATAGGTTTTCAGGGGTCAAGCAGCATGATATGAACGCCAATCTCTAAGCCAGAAATTATCGACTTGCTTTGAAGGGTAGACATTTCTCTTTTCAAATCTCAATGAAAATCTAACCAACAAATTCGCGGTTCATCGAAGGCTTCGCGCGAACTTTTTGACAATAAAAAAAGCCCCGCCGGGCGGGCATCCGAAAGGCGGAAGTATCCATCCTGCCGTCTATCGCATGCTCTCACCCAGCGGGGCCGGGAAAAATCACCGTTTGATCTGATCCGTCCGTTTCCATTTCACTTCATATCGTTTATAGCAAATCGTTCGCTGCACCGCCTGCCAGATGTGATCGATCCGCTCCACCTCCCCATTTTCCTTGACGCGCCGATAGCCCAGGAAGCTGCCCAAAGTGCGCTGGACGTTACGGCCGGTGAGCTTCACCCCGAAGGACGTATCCCATTCGATGATCAGCTCATCCGTTTCTGCCATGGCGCCTTTTTGCACTTCGATCATGCGTCTTTTCAGCTTCGCGCCGCGAATAAAGGAAGCGTACAATCCCCGCTCGTAGGTCAAAAGATGCGGGGCCGCCGTTCCACCCTTCGTCCAAGGAGCGCCGCTCGTATCCAGGCCGCTGACCACGATCTTATCCCCCGCCGCCTGATCCGGCAACGCGGCCAGGCAATGAAGGAACAGCTCAAAATTCTGCCTGAGGCCCGCCTCCCTGCTCTGATCCCGCTCCAGCGCCGCCCGTTCCGCCCGTTTATCCGCCAATTCCTTCCGGATATCGGCGATGCGCTGCTCGTCGCTTTTTTCTGCCTGGGCGGACAGGGCTGCCCGCAGCGCATCCTCCCATTCCCGGATCTGCATATCGATCACGGCGAAGCGCTGGGCGGAAGGAAGGCTGCCGCTCCTTTCACCGGTCCAGGCCAGGAACGCGTCAAATTGCCGAACGATCCCGCTGCCCTGTCCGTTGGCTTCGTAATCCCGCTTGACGGCATACAGCATTTCCATAAACGCCTGCTCGATGGCGACCTCATCCACATAGCTCCTGCCGACGGCGCGGATCTTGCCGCCCTTTTCCCGAAGCTTCCACAGGGGATTATTGAACCAGTATTCCTCCCGAAGGTGGGGATCGTCGGCCAGGCCCTGGGCGGCCAGCGACCGGCCATCGGCATAGCCCCGGGCAGGGGCGTGGTAGCCGGTGCGGTACATGGGATGAAGGCGGCCCTCCTCATCCTGGTACACGATGCCGGTGATCGGGTTTCCCCGGCGCTCGCGGCGGCCTGCCGTCTCCCGGGCGGGGACAGCCTGCGCGCCGCCGCCGGCAGCCTCCGCTGCTTCCCCCTCCGTCCAAACGGCCCGGCTTGCGCCTCGGCTGGAAAGAAGGGCCTGGGCTCTATTCCAGGTCAATCGATCAACGATGGCCGCGTGATGATCCCGGATGTAATACCTCGGCGCCTCCCCCGTATTGCGGGTAGCCCTGTGGGTCAGGAAATCCTTGGTGACGGTTTTTTGCATTTCCACGTCCCCTACATATTTTTCGTTGCGCAGGATCAGGTATACCGAATCTGAGCGGAATATATTGCCCAGCACCGTTTTCTTTCCCGCTCCGTTTAGATCCCGGGCGATCTGCGCGGCGGACGTGCCTTGGAGAAACGCACGGAAAATGAAACGGATGATTTCCGCCTGCTCCTCCACGATCACCCATTCCCCATTGGGCCCCTTTTCATAGCCCAGGGTGCGCTTCAAATTGACCATGGGCTTCCCGCGCGGGAAATTTTTCTGGATCGCCCAGCGGATATTATCCGATATGGATCGGCTTTCATCCTGCGCCAGGGCGGATAGGATGGTCAGGATCAATTCGCCGGTGGCGTCCAGGGTATCAATGTTCTCTTTTTCAAAATAGATGCCCACCGCCTGCCGCAGATTTCTCAGTTCCCGCACGCATTTCAAGGTATCCACCGTGTTGCGGGCAAACCGGCTGATGGATTTCGTCACGATATAATCCAGCTTCCCGGCGGCCGCGTCCGCGATCATTTTGTTGAATTCTGTCCGGTGGGCCCGGCTGGTGCCGGAAATGGCCTCGTCGGCGTAAATGCCGGCGAAGGTCCAGCCGGCGTGATGGGCGATCCAATCGGTGTAAAATTTCTTTTGCGTGGCGTAGGACGTCTGCTGGCTTTCATCCCCGGTGGACACGCGGCAGTACGCCGCCACCCGCAGATTGCCGCCTTTTTTGAATTGACCGCCGCTTTCCACCGCGCGTTTGGTGGCCGGGATCACGTTGACCTGCGGCGTCAAAGCCCTGACTGCTTCCATGTTTTCTCCTCCCTCGCCCGTTTTTCTACCCGCAGCGCAGACGCCTGTCGTGCTCCGCGTCGCTCAGGATCAGGCGATGATCCTCCACGTCGGTGCTCATTTCCACCTCCGTGCGCGTATCGTCATACCAATGCACCGTGCAATGCCGGGGATCGTGAATGATCACGCGCAGGGCAAACGCCTGCACGCATTCCACCGTCAGCCCGTTGAGGAAAGCAAAAGCGCCCGCCCGTCCCGGGGGCAGGGCCTCCATCCGGCGCAGGGCTTCCTCCCGCGCGTCCTCATCCCGCTCCAGTTGATCCCCATAAGCCTTCAGATAGGCATATCGTTCGCCGATCTCCTCCCGCTGGGCCTTCAGACAGATATGCCAGCGCTCCTCCCCCCGCAGCTGATCCTCGATCGTTCCCAGCGCATCTTGCGGCGCGGCGTGGGCGTGGGCCGATGCCCCTTCGGCGTTCAGCCGTGCATGCAATCGGCCCGCGCGCCGTTCCGATTCGGCGATTTCCTCCTCCAGGGCGTCGATTTGCCGCTGTAAAAAGCGCAAATCCCGCTCCAGCCGTTCCTGATCCTGGGCGCGGCGAAGGCCGGCCGTCAGCCGATCCACGAAGGAAGCCGGGTCCTCCGCCCAATCAAAGCGATCGATGAACGCCCGCCGGAGCACGCGAAGGATCTGCTCCTCATACACGCGCTCCGACGGGCAGCATGCCTTTCCGTTGCGCCGCGCCGCCGTGGGGCAGCGCCACAGGGCGTAGGGACCGCCCCGGCTGTGGTAATACCGGCCGCAGTGGGGGCAAAACAGCCTGTGGGTCAGGGCCTTCCGCCGCCGGCCGGGGGAGCCGCCGCCCGCCGATCCCGCCAGCACCCGCTGCACCCGGTCAAACTGATCCCGGCCGATGATCGCCGGGTGATGATCCTGCACGTAGTATTGGGGTTTCTCGCCGCGGTTTTTCCGGCATTGGTGGGTCAGGTAATCCGGCACGAAGGTTTTTTGCAGCAGCGCGTCGCCGCAATAGCGTTCGCTGCGCACCATGCGGGCAACGCGAAGCCCCGTCCACCCCGGGTCAGGCAGCGCGGCGGGCCGCTTTCCCGGCGCCGGAACGCCCTCGCTGTTCAGCCTGCGGGCGATCTGCGCAAAGCCCCAGCCCGCTTCCGCCAAATCGAACACCCGGCGCACCACGGCGGCTTCCTTTCCCTCCACCGCGACGCGCCGGCGGCGGTAGCCGGTAGGGGTGACCTCCCAGGCGTCGCCGCCCGCGGCATAGCGATAGCCGTAGATCACATAATTCCTGGCGTCCCCCTGGGGGAAGCGCTTTTCCACGCTCCACAGCACGTTGGCAGACAGTGAGCGGGATTCCTCCTGGGCGATGGCCGCCAGGGCGGTCAGGATAAAGCCGGAGGTCGGATCCGCCGTATCCAGCCCTTCCTTTTCAAACAGGATGGTCACACCGCTTTGCTCCAGGATCCTGAGCGCCGAAAGGAAATCAGCGGTATTGCGGGCAAAGCGGGAAATGGATTTGCACACGATCCGATCGATCCTGCCCTGCCCGCAGTGGCGCAAAAGGCGCTGAAAGCCCGCGCGTCTGCCGGCGCTGGTGCCGGACAGGCCCGCGTCGCTGTAAATGCCGGCGGATATCCAATCGGCGTGCCCGGAAAGCAGGCCGCGGAAATACCGCTCCTGGTTTTCGTATGAATTCTCCTGATCGGCGGAATCGGTGGACACGCGGATATAGGCCGCTACCCGGGGCCGACGCTCGCCCCTGCATTCCCTGTTCATGGCCTCCGCCGAAAGAAAGAGGGCCCCTTCCCCCTGCGGGCCGGCCTTCAGGGGCGAAAAAAAAGAAGCTGCGGAAGACGAAGCCTCGCGCTCATCCGCCACAGCAGGTTTTCGCATATATCGTTTGGAAGCGCCATCCCCCGCTCCCGGGCTTTGGGCCCGCCCCTTCTCTGGGGCCGGCCCATCCGATCGATCCTTCCCCGGCCCCGGCAAAAGCGCGGCCGATCGCGTGTATTTTTCCATCCGCGCGGTCTCCCCTCTGCAGATTTTTCCCGGGCGTCACACCGGCTGGGCCAGGGGGATCACCTGATCGATGATCCCGCCGCCCAGGCAGGCTTCCCCATCGTAGATCACGGCGCTTTGGCCGGGGGTCACAGCCCGCTCCGGCTGATCAAAGACAAAATGCAATTGATCCCCCCGGCGGGTGACGGTCACCGGCTGGTCGGGCTGGCGATAGCGGAATTTGGCGGTGACCCGGCAGGGCGTTCCATCCGGCAGCGGATCGCCGATGAACGTGGCCTGGGAGGCCACGCACCCCCGGCTGAACAGCAGGGGATGATCCTCCCCCTGCACCACGATCAGCCGGTTGTTTTTCAAATCCTTCTCCACCACGAAGAAGCTGCGCCCGTCCCCCCGGCCGCCGATGCCCAGGCCCCGGCGCTGGCCCAGGGTGTAGTACATCAAGCCGTCGTGGCGGCCCACCACCTCCCCTTCCGGGGTCACCATATCCCCCGGCTGGGCCGGCAGGAAGTTTTTCAGGAAGGATTTGAAATTCCTCTCCCCAATGAAGCACACGCCGGTGGAATCCTTTTTGTCGCTGACGGGCAGGCCCGCCTCCCTGGCGATCTGCCGCACCTGGGCCTTCGTCAGG
>JAFUXH010000073.1 GCA_017470945.1 Clostridia bacterium
CCTCGGTGCAGCCCACCGACGTATGCAATATGCAGTACACCTCCGGCACCACGGGCTTTCCCAAGGGCGTGATGCTGACCCACCGGAACATCGTCAACGACGGCAAGTGCATTGGCGACCGGATGGATTTATCCACCGCCGACCGGATGATGATTCAGGTGCCCATGTTCCACTGCTTCGGCATGGTGCTGGCCATGACGGCCTCCATGACCCACGGCACCAGCCTGTTCCCCCTGCCCTATTTTTCGCCCAAGCCCGCACTGGCCTGTATCCACCAGGAAAAAATCACCGCCTTCCACGGCGTGCCCACCATGTTCATCGCGCTCCTGGAGCACCCCGATTTTGAAAAGACGGATTTTTCCCATATGCGCACCGGCATCATGGCCGGCTCCCCCTGCCCCATTTCGGTGATGAAGGACGTAGTCAATAAAATGCACATGACCGAGATCACCATCGTGTACGGGCAAACGGAGGCCAGCCCGGGGTGCACCATGTCCTCCACCGACGATCCCCTGGAGGTGCGGGTGGCCACCGTGGGCCGGGCCATGCCGGAAATCGAATGCAAGATCGTCGACCCCGAAACAGGCGCGGAATTGCCCGATAACGTGACCGGCGAATTCGTGGCCCGGGGCTACAACATCATGAAGGGATATTACAAAATGCCCCGCGCCACCCAGTCCGCCATCGATAAGGACGGCTGGCTGCACACGGGCGACCTGGCCTGCCGCACCCCGGAGGGCAATTACCGCATCACCGGCCGCCTGAAGGATATGATCATCCGCGGCGGGGAAAACATCTATCCCAAGGAGATCGAGGAATTCATTTACACCCATCCCAAGGTCAGCGACGTGCAGGTGATCGGCGTGCCGGACGCCCAATACGGCGAAGAAATTATGGCCGTGGTGATCCTGAAAGAAGGACAATCCATGACCGAAGAAGAATTAAAACAGTTTGTACGGGATCATATGGCCCGGCACAAGACCCCCCGCTACGTATCCTTCGTGGATCAATTCCCCACCAACGCGGCGGGCAAGATCCTGAAATACAAGATGCGGGAGAATGCCATCGAGCAATTGAAGCTGCAAAAAGCCAACGCCATCGAAACGGCGTAAAGCCACGCGCTGCGCTAAGGGAAGCAACATGGCTATCATCATTCAAAAAATGGCAACGGATGCGGAGATCAAGGGAAAAGCATACGTCCATTGGAAATCGTGGCAGGAGGCATATCCGGGCATCGTGGCCCGGTCCTATCTCAATCGATTGACTTTAGAAAAGTGCCAATCCATCGCTGTTCAATGGCCGGATAACATCCTTGTGGCCAAGGACGGATCGAACGTGGTCGGATTCGCCGGTTACGGAAAATACCGAAACGATGAGCTTCCAAATACGGGCGAGGTATTTTCCCTCTACGTCCTGTCGGCGTATTACGGGCAGGGCGTGGGATGTCGATTGATGCAGGAAGCGCTGAAACAGCTGATCGCTTATCCCCAAGTCGCGGTTTGGGTGCTGAAAGAGAACCAAAGAGCCATTCGTTTTTACGAAAAATGCGGATTCCGTTTTGACGGGCGGGAAGAAAGCATCCTGCTGGATACCCCTGTCGCCGAAATCCGGATGATCCTGAGCCGATAACGGCGCTTGACGACGCAAAACACATCACACACAGAAAGGAAGCATTACCATGGAAATCAAGGTCATCCCCACTGCCGCCCCCAAGGCAAAGCCCGATGAAAGCAGCCTGGGTTTTGGCAAGATCTTCACCGACCACATGTTCGTGATGGATTGGAACAGTGAAAAAGGCTGGACCGACGCCCGGATCGAACCCTTCGCCAACCTGTCGCTGCATCCCGCCGCCACGGTGTTCCACTACGGCGCGGAAATCTTCGAGGGCCTGAAAGCCTACCGCCGGCCCGACGGCCAGGTGCAATTGTTCCGCCCGGAGGAAAACATCAAGCGCATGAATCAATCCGCCGAGCGGCTGAGCCTGCCCCAGGTGGACGAGGAATTCACCCTGAAGGCCCTCAAGCAGTTCGTGGCCATGGAAAAGGATTGGGTGCCCTCCCAGCCCGGCACCAGCCTGTATCTGCGCCCCTTCCTGTTTGGCAACGATGAAACCCTGGGCGTGCACACCATCCACAACGCCAAATTCGTCATCATCGCTTCCCCCGTGGGCGCGTATTACGCCGAAGGGCTGAACCCCGTGAAGATCATGATCGAAACCCGGGATGTGCGCGCCGTGCGCGGCGGCACGGGCTATGCCAAGTGCGGCGGCAACTATGCCGCTTCCATGCGCGCCGGCGACCGGGCCGCGGCCGAAGGCTATTCCCAGGTGCTGTGGCTGGACGGCGTGGAGCGCCGCTACATCGAAGAAGTGGGCGCCATGAACGTGATGTTCCTCATCAACGGCGTGGTGGTCACGCCCCAGCTGACCGGCTCCATCCTGCCCGGCATCACCCGCAAGAGCTGCATCGAGCTGCTCAGAGAAATGGGCTACACAGTGGAAGAACGCCTGCTGTCGGTGGAAGAACTGTCCCAGGCGCTGAAGGATGGCGCCCTGGAGGAAGCCTGGGGCTGCGGCACCGCCGCCGTCATCTCCCCCATCGGCGAACTGCGCATGGGCCAGGCCAAGTATCAGGTGGCCGATGGCGGCATCGGCAAGCTGTCCCAGAAGCTGTACGACACCTTGACCGGCATCCAGTGGGGCACCGCCGCGGATACCCATCACTGGACGGAAATTGTGTGATCCCCTGTCCCGATCTTTCCCCGGAAGAACCGCACCCGCATCGGCGCGGTTCTTCTTTCTTTTCCGCGCAAACAAAAACAACGAAGGTCCCTCAAAAGGCTTCGGCTTCTCCATCCCATGCCCTCAGCGGAACCTTTCCCCACGGCAAATTTGAAAGAATCCCGCCCGCATGTCTTGCGCGCTTCCCCGAAATATGCTATAATATTTGCCAGCGCGTGAATAAAACCATTGCGCCAAAGGCCTCCTTTTCAGCCAACCCCCCCGTGCGCCTGTACCTCAGTAGGATAGAGGGTCCGCCTCCTAAGAAAAAGGCGGACTACCGCCTGAAATGAGCGATCAAGTGCCCCAAATCCCCCGGAATCTGTTCGATTTTCCCTCCCAGAGCTACCGCCAAACAGCTAACGCGAGGCGGAAGATAAAGG
>JAFUXH010000010.1 GCA_017470945.1 Clostridia bacterium
AAAACATTGCCCGCATCCTGGGCCTGACCGATTACCTGGACCGCCTGCCCCGGGCCCTGTCCGGCGGCCAGCGGCAGCGCGTGGCCATCGGCCGCGCCATCATCCGCAAGGTGGGCGTGTTCCTGATGGACGAGCCCCTGAGCAACCTGGACGCCAAGCAACGCGTCACAATGCGCTACGAAATCGCCCAGATCCACCGGGAAACCGGCGCCACCACCATCTATGTCACCCATGACCAGACCGAGGCCATGACCCTGGCCGACCGCATCGTGGTCATGAAGGATGGCTACGTGCAGCAGATCGGCACCCCCTACCAGCTGTATTTCGAGCCGGAAAACGTGTTTGTGGCCGGGTTCATCGGCGAGCCGCCCATGAATTTCCTGCGGGGGAAGGTGAAGGACGGCAAGCTGTATTTCGGCGATATCCCCCTGGAACTGAATAAAAAGCTGCCCGACGTGGGCAAGTTCGAGGGCAAGGAAGTGGTGTTCGGCTTCCGGCCCGAGGGCATCGTGCTGGGCAGCCAGCCCAACGCTTATGAAATCACCTGCAACGTGGAACTGACCGAAATGCTGGGCGACAATACCAACGTGTATATCACCGCCGGGCAGGATCAGGCCATCCTGAAGGTGGATAGCCACGATACCCCCGAAACCGACCGGGATATCACCTTCTCCATCCCCTATGAAAACGTGTACCTGTTCGACGGTGAAACGGAAAAGATCATCGTGGGCAGGCAATAAACCGCCAACATAATACATAATAAAGGAAAGCCGGGTGAGAGATTGCTTTCACCCGGCTTTCTTTTTTTCAGTATATAAGATTCCCTGATTGCATCAGATCCCCAGCAAATCGCTGAACGCCTTCAGCGCGCCGTCGGTTTCATGGGCCAGCACCCGCTTGGCCAGCACCTTGCCCAATTGCACGCCCTCCTGGTCGAAGCTGTTCAGGTTCCACACAAAGCCCTGGAACATCACCTTGTTTTCAAAGTGAGCCAGCAGCGCGCCCAGCGCTTCGGGGGTCAGCTGGTCGCCGATGATGATGCTGGACGGCCGGCCACCATCGAAATTCTTGTTGGGATTCTCATCCTTCTTGCCGCAGGCGAAGGCCATGATCTGGGCCGCCACGTTGGCGCACAGCTTCTGCTGGCTGGTGCTGCCCTGGATATCCACGTCCATGCCCACCTGGCTGCTGCGGAAGCCCACGAACTGCAGGGGGATGATGTCGGTGCCCTGGTGCAGCAGCTGATAGAAGGAATGCTGGCCATTGGTACCGGGCTCGCCGAAAATCACCGGGCCGGTCACATAGGCCACGGGCTCGCCAAAGCGGTTGACGGATTTACCGTTACTTTCCATATCCAGCTGCTGCAAATGGGCCGGGAAGCGGCTGAGGGCCTGGGAATAGGGCAGCACGGCGGTGGCGGGATAGCCCTGCACGTTGCGTTCGTACACGCCGATCAGGGCGTCCAGCATGGCGGGGTTCTGCCGCACGTCGGCGTTATCGGCCAGCTTGTCCTCCTCCGCCGCGCCCTGCAGGAACCGGGCGAACACGTCGGGCCCAAAGGCCAGCGACAGCACCGCGCCGCCCACGCAGGAGGTGGAGGAATAGCGGCCACCAATGTAATCATCCATAAAGAAGGCGGCCAGGTAATCGCTGCTCTTGGCCAGGGGGGAGGTTTCGCTGGTGACGGCCACCATGTGCCGGGCGGGGTCCAGCCCGGCCTGGCGCAGGGCATCCTTGACGAAGGATTCGTTGGTCAGCGTTTCCAGCGTGGTGCCGGATTTGGATACCAGCACGAACAGGGAGCGGGAAACGTCGATGCTCTTGAGCACGCTGGCGGCGTCGTCGGGATCCACGTTGCTGATGAACTTGGCTTCCATGAAGCAGGCGCCGTTCTTCTTGGCCCAGTTTTCCAGGGCCAGATACATGGCCCGGGGGCCCAAATCGCTGCCGCCGATACCGATCTGCACCACGGTGGTGAATTTTTCGCCGGCGGCGTTGGTGATTTCCCCGGCGTGCACCTTGTTGGCAAATTCCGCCGCTTTTTTCTGCTCGGCCTCGTAGAAGGCGCGCTTATCCACCCCGTCGGCCACCACCTTTTGGCCCAGCTGGCCCCGGGTGAGCTGGTGCAGCACCAGGCGCTTTTCACCGGTGTTGATCACTTCGCCATTGTACAGCGCTTCATATTTCGCCTTCAGCTGGGTTTCATCCGCCAGGGCCTGCAGGGCGTCCAGCACCTCGCCGTCCACCTGCTTGGCGGCGTAATGATAGGTCAATCCCGCGGCCATGGGCACGCTGTAATCCTTCACGCGCTGAGCGCCGTTTTCCCCCGCCAGGGCCTGCTTGAGATCCACATGGTTCTTCAGGGCGGAAAGCTTTTCAAAAGCAGCCACCGTATCAAGATTCTTCCAGGAAATCATAATGTACTCCCTTTCTCAGTTCGATTCCGGGCCGGGGCCAATTTAATCCCACCCCATTCATTCCCAGTTTTATTATACATCAAAACGCCCGCCGTGCAACAAAAAAATGCCTGAATTGCCGACGATATTTTGATTTTTCTCCGCATGGAACCCCCGATATTTACAGAATTTGCCTAATTTGGCAAAGAATTGACCATTATAAAATATTGTATCCAATGCCGGATTGTGATATGATGGGGCCGCGCAGGCGAATGCCCGCGCGAAGGACCTGTATGGACGCGAATCGCGCGTGAAAGGATGAGCATCATGAAGAAGATCATTTGCAAAGTGGAATACGATACCGAAGCGGCCGACCTGATCCAGAAAAAGACCACCGGCGAATTCGGCGATCCCGCCGGCTACGAAGAATCGCTGTACAAGACCCCGGACGGCAAGTTCTTCCTGTACGTCAACGGCGGCGAAGCTTCCCCCTACGCGGAGGAGAACATCAAGCGTATGTCCGCCGCCAAGGCCGAGGAATGGCAGAAGGCCTGACGGCCCTTCGCGCCCAGCAGCATCCACGCCTGGTTGTCAGGCACGCGGTGCTGTTTTTTTGTGCCGGCGTTTCCCTGCGATTTCCATAATTTTCTTTCCTTTCCCCCTTGCGCGGCGAAAGGAAACGTGCTATAACATCCGGTGCAGATCGACAGCATCTGCGGAAAAGGAAGGAACGCTAACGTATGTCTCGCACCATGACCCGCGACCTCACTCAGGGCAGCCCCATGAAGCTGGTCATTTCCTTTGCGGCCCCGCTTTTATTCGGCGTTTTGTTTCAGCAGCTGTACAGCTTTGTGGATACCGCCATCGTGGGGCAATACCTTGGCGCGGCCAAGCTGGCGTCGGTAGGCGCCACCGGCTCGGTCAACTTCCTGGTCATCGGCCTGTGCCTGGGCTTCTGCTCCGGCTTTTCCATTCCCATCGCCCAGGCCTTCGGCGCCCGGGACGAGGAGGAGCTTCGCCGCTGCGTGTGGCACGCCACGGTGCTCAGCGCGGCGTTCAGCGCAGTGTTCGCCCTGGCCGCCACGCTGCTGTGCCGGCCCATGCTGCGCCTGATGAATACCCCGGAGGAGATTTTGGATTCCTCCGCCCGCTACATCAGCATCATTTTCGCCGCCATCCCCTGCTGCGTGCTGTACAACATGGCCAGCGGCATCCTGCGGGCCCTGGGCGACAGCAAGACCCCGGTGTTTTTCCTGGTGCTGGCCTCGCTGGTGAACATCGCGCTGGACCTGTTCCTGATCGTGGTTTGCCAGTGGGATGTGGCCGGCGCGGCCATCGCCACCGCCGTCAGCCAGCTGATTTCCGGCCTGGGGTGCGTATCGGTGATGATCAAACGCTTCCCCATCCTGCGCCTGAGCCGGGAAAACCGCCGCTTTTCGCTGGCCCTGGCCCGGAAAATGCTGGGAGTGGGCCTGCCCATGGGGCTGCAGTTTTCCATCACAGCCATCGGGTCGGTGGTGGTGCAGTGGTCGGTGAACGGGCTGGGGGTCAACGCGGTGGCGGCCGTCAGCGCGGCGGGCAAATTGAGCGCCTTCTTCGCCTGCGTTTTCGACGCCCTATCCTCCACCATGGCCACCTTCGCCGGCCAGAATATCGGCGCGCGGAAGCTCGATCGGGTGGGCCAGGGGCTGCGGGCCGCTTCCATCCTGGGCACGATCTATTGTCTGATCGCCCTGGGGGCGGTGCTGCTGTTCGCCCGGCCGCTGCTGGGCCTGTTCGTCGACGGGCAGGCCGATCCGGCGGTGACCGATATGGGCATCCAGTTCCTGCGCACCAACGCCGCTTTCTACATCCCGCTTCTGTTCGTCAACATCGTGCGTCTGTGCATCCAGGGAATGGGCTATACCCGGGTGGCCATGATCGCCGGCATGTTCGAAATGGTGGCCCGCACGGCGGTGGCGCTGCTGCTGGTGCCCGCGTTGGGCTTCACCGGCGCCTGCTTTGCCAACCCCGCCGCCTGGGTCATGGCCGACGTCTTTTTGATCCCCTGTTACCAGCGCATCATGAGCACCCTGCGCCGGCAGATGCAGCCGACGGCAGAACCGCAATAAGCAATCATTTCCCGCCCCCTCGCGCCGTTCCCCCTGCCGGGTACGGCGCTTTTTTGACGCTCTTGACAGAATTTATAATATAAGATAATATAGTATTGAAAACTATGTGTTCTGTTTTGAACATTCAATCAGGAGGCATTCCATGACGGAAACGAAACCCAAACGTACCATTTTCCTTCCCGCCTACACCCTGGGGGAGGAATTATTCAACGCCATTTCCCACGGGATCGGCGCACTGCTGAGCGTGGCCGCCCTGATCCTGATGCTGATCAAAGCGCGTGGGGCGCTGCCCATCGTCGCGTCGGCCCTTTTCGGCGCGGCCATGATCGCGCTGTATACCATCTCCTGCGTTTACCACGCCCTGTCCCGCCGGGTCAAGGGCAAAAAGGTGCTGCGGGTGATCGACCACTGCAATGTGTTCCTGCTGGTGCTGGGCACCTACGTTCCCGTGGCGCTGCTGGGGGTGGGCGGCGCGGCGGGGTGGCTGCTGCTGGGCCTGATCTTCGCCGCCGATGCCACCGGTATCGCCCTGACCGCCGTGAACGTGGACCGCTTCAAGGGGGCGGGGGTGGCGTGCCACCTGATCGGCGGCTGGGCGGTACTCATCGCGGTCCCCCGATTGCTGGCCGTCATGGGCCCCGGCGGGGTGACGGCCCTGATCCTGGGCGGGGTCATGTACACCATCGGCTCCATCCTGTACGGCCTGGGGGCCCGGAAAAGATATATGCACTGCGTATTTCACGTGTTTTGCCTGCTGGGCACGTTTTTCCATTTCGTTGCCGTTTACATGTATCTATTGTAAGCGCCGCTCGGCAGGATTCCCGCACCACCTACAGTGGTTTCTACCAGGGGGTGGCCGATCCCTTCGGGGTGTCGGGCCAGCTGGCGGGCACGGTGTGCACCCCCCTTCGGCGCCCCCTGCAATACGCGCGGGATCGCCAGATCCAGCGCGCGGTACAGCCGCCGCAGACCGCCCAACGTCCCTTCTTCTGCGAATTGCTGTTGCATTTGCCCGGGAAATCATCTACAATAAGGATAAACGTTTCCATGGAAGGAGAGAAACAGCATGTATCTTGTGGCGAAGGATGGCAGCGGCGATTTTGCCTCCATTCAAGCCGCCGTCGACGCCGTGCCGGCGGGCCAGGCCGCCCATATTCACATCCTGCCCGGGGTGTATGAGGAACGGGTGATCCTCAACAAAAGCCGCGTGCGCTTGACGGGGGAGGATCGGAAAAATACCGTGATCACCCATTCCGCCTGCGCCAAGGATCGGTATCCCGACGGCAAGGAAAAGGGCACCTTCCTTTCCTTCTCCGTTCTGGTGACGGGGGACGACGTGACGGTGGAAAACCTGACCATCCGCAACGAGGCGGGGGATGGCAGCGTCGTGGGCCAGGCGGTGGCGGTATTCGCCGCCGGGGATCGGGGCGTGTGGCGGAATTGCGATTTGATCGCCCACCAGGACACCCTGTTCTGCGGGCCGGTGATGGCCAACGTGCTGGCGGAGATGGCCCCCTATGAAAGCACCGCCGAATGCGCCGTTTATTCCCCCGACAGCCCCCTGACCCACAGCCGTCAGTATTTTGAGAACTGCTTTATTCGGGGGGACGTCGACTACATCTTCGGCCCTTACCGCTGCTGGTTCGAGGGGTGCACCCTGTATATGAACGCCCGGGGCGGCTGGTACACCGCCGCCAACACCCCCCAGGATCAGCCCTATGGCTTCGTGTTCCACCGCTGCCGCCTGACCGGGGAATGCCCGGCGGGCACGGGCTACCTGGGCCGGCCCTGGCGCAAATACGCCCGCACCGTGTTCCTGCACTGCGATATGGATGCCTGCGTGGCCCCCTGGGGCTTCTGCGATTGGGATGAAAACCGCACCGTGAACGAACGCCTGGGCGAATACGGCACCACCGGCGTCCGATCAGATCTCAGCGCCCGGCATCCCCTGCAAAAACGCCTGACGGCCCAGGAGGCACAGGCCATCACCATCGAGCGGGTGCTGAACGGATGGCAGCCCGCGGAAAGGACAGCACCATGACCGAACAAAACGCCCTGCGTCACCGCGTGACCCGATTTTTGGACAGCCTGCAAAAACAGGATGTGAACCTGCACGGCTTTCTCCTGTCGGTAAACGGCCAGGAAAAGGCCAAGGGCTACTGCCCGCCCTTTCAGGAGGGCCAGCCCCACCGCATGTATTCCGTCAGCAAAACCATGACGGGCCTGGCCATCGGCATGCTGGCGGAGGAAGGCAAATTGCGGCTGGATCAATCCATCTGCGATTTCTTCCGGGATTGGCTGCCCCCCCAGCCCGACGGGCGGCTGCTGCGCTTGACCATTCGGGATATGCTGCGGATGGCCACCTGCTACCGGCAAACCACCTACCGGGAGGGCATCGATGAAAACTGGGCCCAAACCTTCTTCACCTCCACCCCCACCCACGAGCCCGGCGCCGTGTTTTATTACGATACCGGCTGCTCCCAGGTGCTGGCAGCGCTGGTCAAGCGGCTCAGCGGGCAGGAGGTCATCGATTTCCTGAACGACCGGCTGTTCTTCCCCCTGGGCTGCCAGGACGAGCACTTCTGGCTTCGGGATCCCTCCGGCTGCTGCCAGGGGGGCACGGGGCTGTGCATGAGCCTGCGGGATCTGCACAAGGTGGCCCAGTGCCTGATGAACGGCGGGGAGGGCCTGGCGCCCACCTGGTATGTGGAGGCCATGGGGCAAAAACACATCGATACCCCCCTGCAGGACAACGAAGAGGAACAATACGGCTACGGCTGGCAATGCTGGCGTACAAGGGCAGGCTGGGCCATGTACGGCCTGGGCGGGCAGTTAGCCATCCTGTACCCCGACAAGCGGGCCATTCTGTGCACCATTGCCGACACCCGGCTGGACCCCTTCGGCGTGCAGCGGATCTACAACGCCTTTTTCCAGGAGCTCTATCCTTATCTGGACCGGGAGGACATGGCCCCCACCCGCTTCGAGATCGCCCACCAATTGGTGCCCCATCACCCGGAATACGCCATGGGCAGCACCCCGCGCTTCACCTTTTCAGACGGCAATCCCCTGCAGCTGAAATGGCTGCAGCTGCGGGATAGCTGCCTGTATTACGAAAACGCCCGGGGCCCAGTGGAATTGCCCTTCGCGTGCGGGCAAAACGTGCCCATCCCCTTCCCCGGCTGGCCCGATGTGCCGGCCCAGGTAGCCGCCGGCTGGCTGGCCCCCGGCCAATTGCGCCTGCGCTGCCACGCCATCGGGAACGCCCCCTGCGGCTTTGATCTGCTGCTGAGCCTGCGGGAAAACCGCGCCACCGTGCAGTGCAAGCGATCCCACGACCCGGTAACGGAGGGCTACGACGGCGTGGTCTCCGGCGAGTGCGACCCATAATACGGTATAAAAACGGGAGGGAAGCCACGCTTTGCAGCGCGTTTTCCCTCCCATCCATTTCCTGCAAAAATGGGTTTTTCGACAGTCTAACCTCCCGTTTCTCCCGCTGATCGAGAAAAACGGGAGGTTTCTTTTGCTCATTTATTCGATATGAATGACCTGAATGCCATGCTTCTTTCCAAACTGCTCGGCATAGCTGCCCGCTTCCGTTTCGATGACCCGGATCGAGCTGTACATAAACGCGTCGCTGGAAATCGATTTCACAGACGCGGGAATGCGCATCACCACCAGGTTTTTCATATCCGCAAAGGACAGGTAGCCCAATTCCTCACATCCATCGGGGATATTCAGCCGAGAAACGGGCAGGCCCCAGAAGGCCATATCCCCGACGCTTTGTAAAGAAGCCGGCAGCGTCATCGCGCCATTGTCAGGCAGGATCATTGCATATTTTATCGTGTATTCCGAATCGCCGTATCCATTTCCAATAGCATAAATCCGTATTTCAATCACATCGCCCGGCTTATTGCTGGCATGCAGGGAATAATCCGTGCCTTCCACAATCACACGTTCATCATAATTCGTTATCATCGAGTAAGCGCTGATATCGTATTTCTCCGCGCCTTCCACGGCGTTCCAGCGCAGCGGAATGCTCTCCCCGGCAATCACATGATAAGGCACTTCCAATTCCGGCTTCTCCAGGTTCTGCGGGTACGAATCTAAATCTATGAAATACATCATCTCGGTGAAGGGCGTCCATCGGCCGTTGACCTTCGCGGAAAAAGCGATACCCGTGAAGGAAACAGAAAAAGAGCATTCATATTCTTTCGACGCGGGGGCAAGGAACCACACTCCATTGTTCTCCAGCAACGCAAGATAATCCGTAGCCCCTTCTTTTTCAATGGTAAAAGTTATGGGCTGATCATAATATTCCACTGCTTTGGGCGAATATGCTACTGTGGGCGGCTCCGTTTCCTCACCCGGCACAATGGAAAAAACCGCGCTTTCATACTGGGTTTCATAGCCCGGTTTTGTCACGGTGACCTGAACATAGCAGCTGTAATTGAACCAACTCTCAAGATTATAATTCGTTACTTCCAGCCAGCCCAAATCCACCGTATAGGTTCCGGGGCCGTCAAAAACGGGCGTATATTTGGGACCTCCGTTCTGCTCAATCCAGAAGTCATAGTGGGCATCCTCTTCCCCGTCCACCGTAAAGGTAAACGGTTCCCCCTGCTGGAAAGATTCCTTGCAGGTAACGGTAAGGGGCTTCATTTGTTTTAGGTTCTCTTCGTCTTCCTCTGAAAAAGTCACCGTGAGCCAATCTGATCGCTTGCCATCCACCACAGCCGCATATATTCCGCCGTACCATACCCGCAGCGTCTCGTCGCAAGGATCAAAACCATAAATCCCATAATCCTCCCCTTTTTGAACGAACCCGTCCGCCCCGGGATAATACAGAATTGCAAAACCGTTTTCATCCGGCTGGTTCAGAATCGTAGGCGCGCCTGTCAACGCATCGTCTCTGCGGTACGCCCGGCTGATCACCTTCTCCGCCCATTCCTCTTCTTCCTCATCGTACACACGGAATTTGATCTTGATCGTTCCCGCCTCGTAACAGTAAAAGGATTGAGCGTAGATATATCCTTCCCCATCATCAAATTCAAAGAAAACGAATTTTTTTTCTTCGTTTCCTTGACTCATAGAAATTTGAAGCTGATGGTTCAAGATGATCTGGTCGCCATACTTGACTTGAAAGGGGCAGTTCTTCCCCTCGTAAATCGTGCTGTCCATTATCACAGAAATCGCTTTTGTTTCCCCGTGCGCAATGGCGGTCAAGCCCAAAAGCAGCAGCAACAGCGCAAGCGCAACGACGTGTTTTTTCATATTCTTTTCCCCCTCGCTTGTTTCATGCGCCGTATATCCATCAAGGCAACGGCTTTTCTTTTGTTCCCTGTCACGCAGCATTATACCATATTATACAGCGGTTTTCAATCTTTCCAGCATGGTTTTGCATCAAAAAAGCCATTGCGCCGTCAAGTGACGCAATGGCTTTTTGCAGGTGAACAGGCTCAGGCCACTACTTCGTAGCCGGCGTCGACGATGGCCTTTTTCAGGGCTTCGTCAGATACAGGCTGGCTCATGGTGACCACCGCGGTGCCCTGCTCGTGGGACGTGACCGCGTTCTCAACGCCGTCCAGGGCCTCCAGGGCCTTCTTCACCCGGGCCTCGCAGTGCTGGCACATCATGCCGGTAACCTTGATCGTCTTGGTCATTTTGTTGTCCTCCCTCATTGTATATTGAATATCTGCCACCGCTTGGCGGAAGGCAGCTTCATCCACCGTTTGCTTCGGCCGGTCGTTGGCCGCGTCGTGCAGCCGGAACAGGTTCAGCCGCAGGGCGTTACTGACCACGCAGAAGCTGCTCAGGCTCATGGCCGCCGCGCCGAACATGGGGTTCAATTGCCAGCCGAACAGGTGAATGAACACGCCAGCGGCCAGCGGGATGCCGATCACATTGTAGAAAAACGCCCAGAACAGGTTTTCGTGGATATTGCGCAGGGTGGCGCGGCTCAGGCGCAGGGCGGCAGCCACGTCGGTCAGGCGGCTCTTCATCAGCACCACGTCGGCGGCGTCGATGGCCACGTCGGTGCCGGCGCCGATAGCGATGCCGATATCGGCCCGGGTCAGGGCCGGGGCGTCGTTGATGCCGTCGCCCACCATGATCACCTTGCCCAGCTGCTTCAGCCGGCGCACCACGCCCTCCTTGCCGTCGGGCAGCACCCCGGCGATCACCTCGTCGACCCCCGCCTGGGCGCCGATGGCCCGGGCGGTGCGTTCGTTATCCCCCGTCAGCATGACCACCCGCACGCCCATCCTGCGCAGGGCGCTGATGGCTTCGGGGCTGTCCTGCTTGATCACGTCGGCCACGGCCACGATGCCAAGCAATTGCCCATCCCGGGCAAAGAGCAGGGGCGTTTTCCCCTCCCCCGCCAGGGCCTCGGCCCGCTGGCGCAGGCTGATCGGCAGCTCCGTGATAGAAGATAGGTATTTCACGCTGCCGCCCACCAGGGCGCGGCCGTTCAGTGTGGCGGTCAGCCCATTGCCGGGCAGGGCGGAAAAGCCCTCCACCACCTCCGGCTCAAGGCCCTGCTGCCGGTCCTTTTCCACGATGGCCCGGGCCAGGGGATGCTCGGATTTTGTCTCCAGCGCATAGGCCAGGCGCAGCAATTCATCGGCGGTCACCCCGTCGGCGGGCACAAGGTCGGTCACCTGGGGCGCGCCTTCCGTGATGGTGCCGGTCTTATCCAGGGCGATAATCTGCGCCTTCCCGGTTTCCTCCAGCGACACGGCGGTTTTAAACAGGATGCCGTTTTTGGCTCCCAGGCCGTTGCCCACCATGATGGCCACCGGCGTGGCCAGCCCCAGGGCGCAGGGGCAGGAAATCACCAGCACGGAAATGCCCCGGGCCAGGGCGAAGGAAAATTCCCGCCCCACCAGCAGCCACACGAGGGTGGTGACCACAGCGATGGCAATCACCACCGGCACGAACACGCCGGACACCTTATCGGCAATTTTGGCGATAGGCGCTTTCGTAGCCGCCGCGTCGGACACCATTTTGATGATCTGGGACAGGGTGGTATCCTCCCCTACCCGGGTGGCGCGGCAGGTCAAAAAGCCGCTGCGGTTCACCGTGGCGGCGGACACGCCGTCCCCCGGCTGCTTATCCACCGGCACGCTTTCGCCGGTCAGGGCCGATTCATCCACCGCGCTTTCGCCGGACAGCACCACCCCATCAACAGGGATGTTTTCCCCCGGGCGCACCACGAAGGTATCGTTCAGGCGCACCTGCTCGATGGGCACGGTGACCTCCCGGCCATCCCGCACCACGGAAGCGGTTTTGGGGGCCAGCTTCATCAGGCCCTTCAAGGCGTCGGTTGTGCGGCCCTTCGATCGAGCCTCCAGCATCTTGCCCACGGTGATCAACGTCAGGATCGTGGCGGCGGTTTCAAAATAGAATTCCTCCATGTGCATCATAACGGCGCCGTCATCCCCCCGCACCACGGCGGCGGTCATCATGAACAGGGCGTACACGCTCCACAAAAAGGAAGCGGCGGAGCCCATGGCCACCAGCGTATCCATGTTGGGGGCCCTGTGCCACAGGCTTTTGAAGCCGGAAATGAAGAACCGCTGGTTGATCACCATCACGATGCCGGCCAGCAGCAGCTGCACCAGGCCCATAGCCACGTGGTTGCCGTCAAAAAAATGCGGCAGAGGGAAACCCAACATCATATGGCCCATGGAAAAATACATCAGCACGATCAAAAAAACCAGGGAGGCGATCAGCCGCTTTTTCAGCTTGGGGGTTTCCTTGTCCCGCAGGGCCTCCTCGGCCTCCGCCATGGAGGGGGCCGCCGCCTGGCCGGCCGCTCCCTTGCGGGACGCGCCGTACCCCGCGTTTTCCACGGCGGCGATAATGGCCTCCGGCGCGGCGGTGCCGGTGACGCCCATGGAATTGGTCAGCAGGCTGACCGAGCAGCTTTCCACCCCCGGCACGGCGCTGACCGCCTTTTCCACCCGGGCGCTGCACGCGGCGCAGCTCATGCCGGTCACGTTATATTGCTCCATAAAATCACCTCATCAATCGTTCGATGGTATCGATCAGCTCGTCCGCCACCTCGTCCTTGCCCGCCCGGATATCCCGCAGTACGCAGGAATGCACGTGGGCCCGCAGCATTTCCCTGTTGAAGGCGTCCACCGCGGCGGCGATGGCGGCCGACTGCATCAGCACGTCGTTGCAATAAGCGTCGTTTTCCACCATTTTTTTCACGCCCCGCACCTGGCCCTCGATCCGGTTCAGCCGGTTCAGCAGCTTCTTTTTCTGCTCCTCGGTCCGCATCGTCTTTTTTCCGCAGGCGGGGCAGCTTTCGTGTTCATGATTCCCCATCGCGATCCCTCCCATACCCTTAAGGGGTATCCGCATTATATACCCTTCCCGGGTATCTGTCAATAGGGCCCGGCTCTTTTTTCCATTTTTTTCCGAGTTGTGCTTTCTCCCTGCCCGCCGGGCGGTATTGCGCGTTGACGAAACCGCCATTCTATGGTAAACTAACCCGGCTGATTTTCATTGGAAAGGAATGCGTGGAACCATGAAATTGCTCGCTTTCATCAAAACATATCTCAATCAAATTCTGCGGGGCGTCGTCATCGGCGTAGCCAACATCATCCCCGGCGTATCCGGCGGCACGATGATGGTCAGCATGGGCGTGTATGACACCCTGATCCACTCCATCACCCACCTGTTCAAGGAATTCTGGAAGAGCATCAAGGCCCTTCTGCCCTACGTGATCGGCATGCTGATCGGCATCCTGGCCTTCGCCAGCCTGATCAGCTGGGGGCTGGAGCATTACGAACTGCCCACCAACACCCTATTCATCGGGCTGATCCTGGGCGGCCTGAGCCCCCTGATCAAAAAGATCGACCGCAAAAAGATCAACGCCGCGGCGGTGATCGCCTTCGTGGTGCTGTTCGCCCTGATCATCTGGCTGGGCCTGCAAAACCGGGACAGCATCCAAAACGCCGAAACCATCGAGATGAACGTGGGGCAGATGTTCATCATGGTGCTGCTGGGCATGATCGCCTCCGGCACGATGATCATTCCCGGCGTATCCGGCAGTTTGGTGCTGATGCTGCTGGGCTATTACAAAGCCGTGACCGGCGCGCTGAAAACGGTGGCCCACGGCCTGACCCATTTTGAATTTTCCACCCTGGGCCAGCCGGTCATGATGCTGCTGCCCTTCCTGCTGGGCATCGTGCTGGGCATTTTCGGCGTGGCAAAGCTGATCGAATGGCTGACCGCCAAATACCCCACCGCCACCTACTGCGGCGTGCTGGGCCTGGTGGTGGCCTCCCCCATCGCCCTGCTGATCCAGACCCACCTGGCCGGCACCTCCCTGGCCCTGGCCGCCGTCAGCGTGGCCACCTTCCTGGTCGGCTTCATCATCGCCTGGCTGCTGGCCAAGGGCAGCAAGGAATAACGGAAAGGACGCTTCCATGATTCGATTGATCGCCAGCGATCTGGACGGCACCCTGCTGGACGAAATGGGCCGCCTGCCCGACGGCATCTTTGACCGCATCCGCCTGCTGAAGGAAAGGGGCGTGCATTTCGCCGCCGCCAGCGGACGGCAGTACGGCAACCTGCGGCGGCTGTTTTTCCCCGTGCGGGATGACATCGCCTACCTGTGCGAAAACGGGGCCTACGTGGTGGCGGGCGGGCAGGAAACGGCCCGCTGCTTCCCCCGCGCCATGGCGGAGGAAATCATCCGGGACATCCTGGCCGCCAGCATGGAGGTGCTGATCAGCGTGCCGGAAACCAGCTATCTGCTTTCCTCCGCCGGCAAAGCCTATACCGACGATATCACCTATCGCCTGCGCAACACCGTGACGGTGATCGACGATCCCCTTCCCCTGGCGGACGGCTTCATCAAGCTGTCCGGCTACCACCCGGAGGGGGTTGCGGATCGGGCCGCACCCTTGCAGGAAAAATGGAAAAACCGCCTGCACGTGGACGTGGCGGGGGCCAAATGGCTGGATTTCACCCTGGAAAACAAGGGCACCGGCATCGCCGCCCTCTGCCGCTCCCTGGGGGTATCCCCCGATGATACGGCAGCCTTCGGCGATCAATACAACGACCTGAGCATGCTGCAGGCCGTGGGGCATCCCTTCCTGATGGAAAACGCCCCGGCGGGGCTGAAGGCCATGGGCTTTCCCCCGTGCCGCAGCGTGACCCAAATCATCGATCAGATCCTGCGCGAGGCGCGGCCATGAAAAGCAGCCGTTTTTCCCTCAAGGAATACGTTCTTTTTTCCCTGCTCCTGCTGGGGGTGATGCTGCTGTGCATATGCCTGGGCAGCGTATCGATCCCCTTGACGGACACCGTGACCGCCATCTGGAACAGCCTGCGTGGCGCGGAGGTGCCGGCGGGCATTTCCAAATCCATCATCCTGTCGGTGCGCCTGCCCCGGGTGCTGTGCGTGGCGCTGACGGGGGCGGCCCTGTCGCTGTGCGGGGCGGCCATGCAGGGGCTACTGCGCAATCCCCTGGCCGACGGATCCACCCTGGGAGTATCGGCGGGGGCGTCGCTGGGGGCGGTAGTGGCGCTGGCCTTCGGCGTTACCGTGCCGGGCCTGCCCTATGCCGGCACCATGACCATGGCCATGCTGTTCGCCTTCGGATCGCTGATGCTGATCCTGGCGCTGGCCTACGCCCTGGATCGGTCGCTGGCCACCCATTCCATCATCCTGATCGGCGTGATCTTTTCGATGTTCGCCTCCAGCCTGATGAGCCTGGTGATCTCCTTCGCCGGGGACAAAATCAAATCCATCACCTTCTGGACCATGGGCTCCCTGTCGGGCAGCAATTACACCTACGCGCTGATCCTGCTGGCGGCGCTGGCCCTGTGCGGCGGGATCATCCTGCGCTGCGGGGAGGAATTGAACGCCTTCGCCGTGGGCGAGGAAAATGCCCAGCACGTGGGGGTCAACGTGCGCCGCGTCAAGCTGCTGGTGCTGATCACCGTATCGGTGCTGATCGGCGTGTGCGTATCCATCGGCGGCACCATCGCCTTCGTGGGCCTGGTAACGCCCCACATGGCCCGCATGCTGGTGGGCCCCAACCACCATCGGCTGCTGCCGGCGTCCCTGTACGCCGGGGCCGTTTTCCTGCTGCTGGCCGATCTGATCGCCCGGGTGATCCTGCGGCCCATCGAATTATCCATCGGCGTGGTCACGTCGCTGGTGGGGGCGGTGGCCTTCGTGCTGATTTTTTACCGCACGCGGAAGGGGGTGGCCTGATGCTGACGGCGGAGCATATCACCGTGCGCTACGACCGCAAGCAGGCGGTGCGCGACGTATCCTTTTCCCTGCAGCCGGGCCAATGGCTGATGCTGGCCGGCCCCAACGGAGCAGGCAAAAGCACCCTGATCCGGGCCGCCGCCCAAAGCGTGGCCTACGAGGGCCGCTTCACCCTGGATGGGCGGGACCTGAAGGCCCTGCGGCCCGCCCAGCGCGCCCGGCAGATCGGCGTGCTGTCCCAGCAAAACAGCGCCCAGTACGCCTACACGGTGGAGGAAATCGTGCGCCTGGGCCGTTACGCCCATAAGCGGGGCTTCCTGGCCCCGCCCCTTCCGGAAAAGGACGCAGTGGAGGAGGCGCTGGCCGTCACCGGCATGACCGCCTTCCGGCACGAAAGCGTGCTTTCCCTGTCCGGCGGCGAATTGCAGCGGGCTTTCCTGGCCCAGGTGTTCGCCCAGGACCCCCAGATATTGATGCTGGACGAGCCGGCCAATCACCTGGATTTGCAGTATCAGCAGCACCTGTTTGAATTGATCGGCCAATGGGTGCGCAAGCCCGGGCGGGCGGTGATGACCGTGGTGCACGATTTGAGCCTGGCCCGCAAATACGGCACCCACGCCCTGCTGATGGACGAGGGACGGGCCGTGGCCTGGGGGCCGACGCGGGATACCCTGACCCGGGAAAACCTGAGCCGGGTGTATGGCATGGACGTATACCAATGGATGCGGGATTTGCTGGCCCAATGGCAGGACGACGCCTGATCATTCGTCTTTTCCTCCGGTTTTCTTTCATGGCGGTTCCAAATCCGTGAAGGATCTGGTAAAATCTCGAACAATATAGCCAAATGGCAGAAAAATATTCGGAATTCGATTGCGCGCCGTCGCTTTGCGTGCTATAATCGGCCTGTTCCCAGAAAAATGGAAACAGGCCGATTTTTTCACAAATGGAGGGCTGCATCATGGAAAAAACCACCCAGCTGTATGAAGGAAAAGCCAAGAAGGTTTACGCCACCGACGATCCCGGCTGCTGCATCGTATCCTATAAGGACGACGCCACCGCCTTCAATGGCCTGAAGAAGGGCACCATCCTGGGCAAAGGCGCCGTCAACAACCGGGTGAGCAATCACCTGATGCGCCTGCTGGAAGCAAACGGCGTGCCCACCCACCTGATCGAGGAATTGAACGACCGGGAAACGCTGGTCAAACGGGTGACCATCGTGCCGCTGGAAGTGATCGTGCGCAACATCGCCGCCGGCAGCCTGGCCAAACGGCTGGGGCTGGACGAGGGGGTAAAGATGCGCAGCCCCGTGCTGGAATATTGCTATAAAAACGACGATCTGGGCGACCCCATGGTGAATGATTCCCACATCCTGGCCATGGGCTGGGCCACCCGGGCGGAATTGGACCAGATCGCCGGCTACGCCCTGCGGGTCAACCAGGTACTTGCCGATTATCTGCGGGACGCGGGCATCGAGCTGATCGATTTTAAGCTGGAATTCGGCAAAACGGCGGATGGAACAATTCTGCTGGCCGACGAAATCAGCCCCGACACCTGCCGCTTCTGGGACAGCAAGACCCACGAAAAGCTGGATAAGGACCGGTTCCGCCGGGATCTGGGCGGCGTGGAGGACGCGTATCAGGAGATCCTGCGCCGACTGCTGGGAGAATAAGCGCCGAACGTGTTGCTTTCTGCTGGAATATATTGTATAATCAATATGGAATTATTTTCCTGATTCTTCCACAGAAAGGATGCTGGATCCATGAACAAAACAGAATTGGTTGAGGTCGTTTCTTCCAAAGCGGAAATCACCAAGGCGGAAGCCCTGAAGGCCGTGAACGCCACCTTCGAGGCCATCAACGAGGGCCTGGTGGCCGACGGCAAGGTGGTACTGGTGGGCTTTGGCACCTTCGAAATCCGCACCCGCACCGAGCGCACCGGCCGCAACCCCCGCACAGGCGAGCAGATCAAGATCAACGCCACCCGCACCCCCGCCTTCAAGCCCGGCAAGGATATGAAGGAAAAGGTGAGCAAAAAAGCCAAGAAGTAAATTTCCTCTTCCGGCAAAGGCGCGGCGAGTATGTTGCGCCTTTGTTTTTCGGCGTTAATGAATGGAATGGGGAAATCATTGCATTGTATGGAGGGGCCTATGCGCTTCGAGCACGCGTATTTTATCACCGGCACAGCCTACGCCGGGAAATCGACGATGGTGAAGCTGCTGGCGGAAAAGCACGGCGGCATCACCTGCGAGGAAAACTACCACAACCGTCTGCTGCCGGAACTGGATCCGGCGGATTTCCCCTGCGTGACTTATACCCGCGATTTACAGGATTGGCACGATTTCATCCGCCGGACGCCCCAGGAATACGCGGCATGGAGCGAGGGGGCGGCCAAGGAATGCGAGATCCTGGAGCTTCGCATCCTGAATGACCTCCGCAGCCAGGATAAGCCGATATTTGTGGATACGAATATTTCCCTGGAAACGCTGAAAACCGTCGCCGCCCCCGGCCACGTGCTGATCATGCTGGCGGACCCCGCCGTCTCCGTCAGCCGGTTCTTTGACAGGCCGGATCGGGAAAAGCAATTCCTCTATCGGCTCATCCTGGAGGAGCCCGACCCGGAACGGGCCATGGAAAACTACCGGCAGGGTCTGAAATTGATCAATTCGCGGGAAAAATACGACCGCTTTTTGCATGCCGGCTTTCCCGTGATCCTCCGGGATGAAAGCAGGAGCGTCGCGGAAACCCTGGCTTTGGCGGAAAAAGCGTTGGGGCTGGAATCACCCGTGCCTTCCAAAGCGCAATCCCGCGTCATTCCTGATCATTTCTTGCGGTCAAAGAGCCTGCGCTGAAAGCAAGCGTCCGATCCGCCCGCCGTCACAGCTTGACAGGGCGATTTTTTTGATGTACAATGCCCGATGGTTAGTTAATACTAACCATGAATTATCATAAAATCGAGGAGATCCGTATGGCCATCGTAGAATTTCGGGATGTTTCCAGGGTATACAAAAACGGCGAGCATGAGCAGCGGGCGCTGGATCATGTGAACCTGTCGCTGGAGGAAGGCAAATTCATCGTGGTGCTGGGGCCCAGCGGCGCCGGCAAAAGCACCCTGCTGAACCTGCTGGGCGGGCTGGACAGCCCCACCTCCGGCACCATCGTGGTGGGCGGCAAGGATATATCGACCCTTACGAACAATGAATTGGCGGATTACCGGGCCTCGTCGGTTGGCTTTGTGTTTCAAAGCTACAACCTGATCCCCACCCTGACGGTGATCGAAAACGTGGCCCTGGTCAAGGAAATCGCGCCTCACCCCCTGAGCAGCCACGACATGCTGAAGGCCGTGGGCCTGGAGGACCATATTCACAATTTCCCCTCGGAGCTTTCCGGCGGCGAGCAGCAGCGGGTATCCATCGCCCGCGCCCTGGCCAAAAACCCCAAGATCCTGCTGTGCGACGAGCCCACCGGCGCCCTGGACAGCGAAACCGGCGTGCTGGTGCTGAAATTGCTTCTGTCCATGGCCAGGGATCTGGGCAAAACCATCATCATCGTGACCCACAACCAATCCATCGCCAAGATGGCCGATACCGTGATCCGGGTCAAGAGCGGCCGGGTTGTTTCCTGCGAGGATCAGGCCCATCCCCTGACCGTGGAAGAGGTGGAATGGTAACATGCTGCTGAAAAAAATGCTTCGCACCCTGCTGCGCTACAAGGCGCAGTTCATTTCCATGATCATCATGATCGCCCTGGGCGTGGGCGTGTTCCTGGGCTTCAACATAGAATGGTACAGCCTGGAAAAGAATCTCGCTTTCATCTTTGACCAGACCAGCTTTGCCGATTACCGCGTCATGAGCGAGCAAGGCTTCACGGCGGAAAGCCTGAACGCCGTGCTGGCCATCGACGGAGTGGAGGACGCCACCCGCTATCTGTCGGTCAACACCACGGTGAAGGGCGACAGCGACGTGATCGCCCTGACGGTGAGCGAGAACATCGCCGTATCGGGCATTTATCTGATCGAAGGGGAACCCTACGACCCCGAAAGTGAAGACGGCATTTGGCTGTCGGATCAATACGCCCGGAAAAACGGGGTGCAGGTGGGCGATTCCCTGACGCTGACGTACAAAATGCTGTCCCTCACCGGGCAGGTGCAGGGCCTGATCAAGGCCGGAGAATACCTGATCTGCGTGCCGGATGAGACCCAACTGATGCCCGATTACAATTCCTACGGCTTCGCCTACATTTCCCCGGTCATGCTGAAAAACATCATCCCCGCCATTTTCCGCAATTTCGTGGGCGACAACCTGTATTATCAAATCAACGTGAAAACCGGCCTGAGCAAGGCGGATTTCGTTCAAGCGGTGGATCGGGCGCTGAAAAAGACCACGCTGGTGCTGTCCAAGGATGAAACCATTTCCTACGCCGAGGCCATGGGCGAGGTCAACGAAGGCAAAACCATGGGCTCCATTTTGCCGGTGCTGTTCCTGGCCATCGCCATCCTGACCATGGTGACCACCATGCACCGCATCACCGCCAGCGAAAAGACCCAGATCGGCACCCTGAAGGCCCTGGGCTTCCACGATCGACGCATCACGCGCCACTATACCGCCTACGCCCTGATCATCGGGCTGATCGGCTCCCTGTTCGGGGTGGCCGTGGGGTACGGCCTGGGCTGGTACATCATGAACCCCGACGGGGCCATGGGCACCTACATCGATATGCCTACGTGGACGCTGTACGTGCCCTGGTTCGGCTGGGTGGTGCTGGCGCTGATCAACGTATTTTTGACGGTGATCGGCTTCCTGTCGGTGCGCAAGATGCTGGCGGGCACGGCGGCGGACGCCCTGCGCCCCTACACCCCCAAGCGGATGAAGCACCTGCGGTTGGAGGAAACCAAGGCCTTCAAGGCGCTGAATTTCGGCACCAAATGGAATTTGCGGGATTGCTTCCGGCACAAGGCCCGGTCCTTTATGACGCTGTTCGGCATCGTGGGCTGCATGGTGCTTTTGGTGGGCGGCTTGGGCATGGTGGATACCATGAACGCCTTTATGCAAAGCTTCTATGAGGACGGCATCAACTACCAGAATCGCATCAACCTGGACGCGGAAACCGTGAAAAACGCCGAGGCCGCCGCCCTGGCCGAAGCCTACCAGGGGGATTGGAGCGCCATGACCAGCGTGCAGCTGGGCGACCGGGCGGTGGGCCTGGAAATCTACCACATCACCTACGACCGGGTGCGCTTCCAGGGTGAGGGTACGGCCTTCCTGACCCTGGGCGACGACGGCGCGTACGTGTGCGCCCGCATCGCCAAGGAGGAGAACGTAGGGGCGGGCGACAGCCTGTCCTTCTCCCCCTACGGCAGCGATACGGTCTACACCGTGCGTATCGCCGGGGTGACCCGGTCCATGTCGGAAAGCATTGTGATGAGCGATACCTACGCCGATTCCCTGGGGATCGATTACACCGTCAACACCATTTACACCAACGAAACCGACATCGCCCCCAGCAACCAGATCCTGAACGTGCAGACCAAGAAAGCCATCATGGATTCCTTCGATAGCTTCTTAGAATTGATGAACGTGATGATCTTCCTGTTGGTCGTGGCGGCGGTGGTGCTGGGCATCGTGGTGCTGTATAACCTGGGGGTCATGAGCTACACCGAGCGTTACCGGGAAATGGCCACCCTGAAGGTGGTGGGCTTCAAGGACCGGAAGATCGGCAGCCTTTTGATCAGCCAGAACCTGTGGCTGACGGTGGTGGGCATCCTGATCGGCGTGCCCGCCGGGGTGGGCGTGCTGAAATACCTGCTGGACGCCCTGGCCTCGGAATACGAAATGAATATGGTCATCGGCCCGGCCACCTACCTGATCAGCATCCTGCTCACCTTCGGGGTATCCCTGATCGTGGGGCTGATGGTGGCGCGGAAAAACAAGCGCATCGACATGGTGTCCGCCCTGAAAACGGCGGAATGACCGCGGCAGCAAAGAAGGGGAACGCAATTCGCCGCGTTCCCCTTCAGCCTATCGACAAACCCCAGGGATGCATCGAAGGGGTCGTAGCCCCTTCGATTTCATTCCGCAGGCGGCGGCGTGTAC
>JAFUXH010000074.1 GCA_017470945.1 Clostridia bacterium
CCCAGGCCCCTGCGGCCCGGCCGACCGCCGCGCCTGCTTCAAGCAGGGGTGATTATACTACAACATCTGTCACAATGCAAGAGAAAAAGCTGCTGAATTTGCTGAATCAGGATCGCGCCAGCAACGGCCTGGCCGCTTTGACGCTGGATTCCCGGCTGTCCGAGCTGGCCCGTTTGAAGTCCTACGATATGAACGAGCACCATTACTTCTCCCACACCTCCCCCACCTACGGCACCGCCGCTCAGATGCTGACCCGCTTCGGTTACTCCTTCAACGGCGTGGGGGAAAACATCGCCCATCACGCCACGGTGGAAAAAGCCGAAGCCGCCTTCATGAGCAGCAGCGGCCACCGCGCCAACATCCTGGGCAGCCAGTGGACGAAGGTCGGCATCGGCGTGTGCTTTGACAGCCAGGGCTTCGTATACGTTACCCAGCTGTTCGCAAGATAATACCAAGGAAGCCTGCGTCGACCCTGAGCAGGAATAAAATGAGGCCGATGGGAAGCGGAATCCCGGTTCTGCTTCCCATCGGTTTGATTATTTCAGCACATGGTGCAGCGCGGCACGGGTTTCCACGCCCGCCGCCCGCACCGCCTTTTCCACCGCGTCGATGTGCCCGCTCCACGTTTGGCCCATCTTCATGTCCTTCATGCGGGCCGCTTGATTCAGCCGGTCCCGCAGCGCCGTCTGTCCCGCCTCGCTGCGCCTGGGCAGCGCGGGCAGCAGCGCCGCTTCCTCCGCGTTCATGGCCCCTTTGCCGGCATCCTCCCACGAATGCATTCCGCCCACCTCACTTCCTTGAATCGTACTGCATCATATGACGTGCTGCGCCGCCGCGTGCGGGTTCGAGCAATTTGACGGCACAAGAAAACGCCCGGCGAAACCGACGCTTCTCCGGGCGTGATCCGATCCATTCCCGTCCATCTTTGATTCATCCGGCGGATGGGGTCAATTCTCCTCCGCCGCTTCCGGCTCATCCAGCTTCTTTTCGTATTCCCGATAGACGCGATACAGGTGGCTGGCCATTTTTTCGGTGTTAGTGATGGAAGAAATGCTGGTTTCGTCGATCACCGAGCCCTCCACCCACTGAACGCCCAATTGCTTGGCCCCCAGATACGCCTCGTGGAACATGGCCAGGTTGACCCCCCGGTACTGATATTCCGGCACCACGAACTGCATGCTGCACCGGGCCCCGTGGGTTTTTCCTTTGCTCAGCAGGTATTTCAGCCAGCCGATGGGCAGCACGTGGCCCTTCATTTTTTTCAGCGCCAGGTTGTAATCCGGGAAAACCGCCACCAGACCGATGGGCCGGTTGCCCGCATAGGCCATCACGGTCATTTCCGGGCGGTAGTACTTCTTCATGGCCTTGATTTCCCGCAGCACCTCGCCGTAGGTGGGCACGTTCATTTCCCATTCCGGCGGGAAGGCCTCCCGGATCACCCGGGCGATGTTTTGCGCCACCCGTTCCTCATTTTCCGGGGTCAAATTCACATGCTCCACCCGGAAACCGAAGCGCTGCTTGGCCCGGTGCACGATCTCCTCCAGCTTGGGGTCGTATTCGTCCATGCGCATAAAGTACGCGAAGAAATCCCGGTGCTTGCGGAAGCCGCACTTTTCGAAATATTCATTGTAATAGGGCGGATTGTAGGGGTTCATAAACACCGGCGTGCCGTCGTATCCATCGTAAAGCATGCCCCGGGAAAAGGCGTTTTCGCCGGATGTGGCGGGCCCGATCACCATATCCATGCCCTCTTCCCGCAAATAGGCGCAGGCGGCATCCAGCACCGCCCGGGCGTAATCCGGCCGCTGGGCGCATTCAAACAGGGCCAAATAGCCGCAATGGCGGTTCAGCCGCTCGTTCAGCCGTTCGTTGATGCCCGCCATCACCCGGGCCACGGGCACCTGCCCGTCGTACACCAGAAAAAAGCGCCGGGGATCATTGCCCTTCTCGCTCAATTCTTTCAGCTGCCGCACTACCAGCGGGGGCACCCAGTTGGCGTCCTCCCGGTACAAAGAAAAGGGCAGCATCACAAAGGGACGCAGGGCCACCCGATTTTGCTCCAAAATTTCCACGCGGATCATGGATCGCACCTTCTTCCGGCGAGTGATTATTATTCAGTAAAATCATTATAGCATCCCGGGCTTCGTTTGTCAAAGGCCGCAAGGGATCATTCAAAGGAAAAGGCTTCCCGTCATATGGACAGGAAGCCTTTGCTCTCACTCCGTTGCGTCTTCTTCCCCCAGCGCCTTTTGGATGGCGTCCAGCAGCTGTTCCCGGCCGTCGCCGGTTTCCGAGGAATAGCACAGCACCTGCCAGGGCTGCACCTGAAGCGCCCGGCAGATAGGGGCCAGCTGCTTCATCCGCGCGCCCCGGGAAATCTTATCGGCCTTGGTGGCCACCACCAGGAAGGGCTGGCCCGTGGCCCGCAGGAAGGCGTTCATCTGCACGTCGTCCTGGGTAGGCTCGTGCCGGATATCCACCAGCTGCAGCGTCAGCTTCAGCTGTTCCGTTTCCCGGAAGTATTTTTCCATCATGTCGCCCCAGCGCAGCTTTTCCCGCTTATCCACCTTGGCGAAGCCATACCCCGGCAGGTCCACCAAGTGAAAAGCGCCGTTGAGCAAAAACAGGTTGATCAGCCGGGTCTTGCCGGGGGTGGCGCTGGTTTTGGCCAATCCCTTTCGGCGGCACAGGCTGTTGATCAGGCTGGATTTGCCCACGTTGCTCTTCCCCGCCACGGCGACTTGAGGCAGCAGCGGCTCCGGCGGCTGATAGACGCTCATGCTGGTGACGAATGAAGCGGATTTGATGTCCATGATTTTTCTCACTTTCGTAAGGCTAAACAGGCATTCGTTGATTCAGCCTTTGCCATTTTTCCGGCCGCGCAAATCATCGTGAACAGGAAGAATCAGCATACTCGTCACAAAGAACAGGCTGGATACAACGAAAAGCCCGTGAATCTTCCACAGGAAATACGCAATGCCAAGGGCCACCCCAAGTCCGGCGCAGATCATTTCAGGGGATCGCTTATTTCTGAACGGATGATTGCCAAAAAGGAAAACGGCGTAGATCATCAGGACGAGAATCAGGCCCTCCGGCGTACCGAACGCACCCCTGTACATGGATATTTCCTTTCTTTTTCCTTTGTATTGCCATGAAAGAAGAACCTGCGCTCCGTGAAACGGTCATGCTTCCGGCCGGCCCCGGCTCACGCGGGCAGCAGCGCCACCCGCAGCACGTCGTCGATGCTTTCCGCGGTTTGAATGCGGAAGCAGCTCAGCACGTGGGGCGGCACGTCCTCCAGGTCTTTTTGATTCTCCTTGGGCAGCAGGATCACCTGAATGCCTGCCCGGTAGGCCGCCAGCAGCTTTTCCTTCACGCCGCCGATGGGCAGCACCCGGCCCCGCAGGGTGATTTCCCCGGTCATGGCCACATCCTGCCGCACTTTACGGCCCGTCAGAGCCGATACCAGCGCCGTAGCCATGGTGACGCCGGCGGAGGGGCCGTCCTTGGGCACGGCGCCTTCCGGCACGTGGATGTGGATATCCAGATTCTTGTGGAAATCCTTTTCCAGGTGGAATTCCTCGCTGTGGGCCCGCACCCATGATAGGGCGGCCCTTGCGCTTTCCTTCATCACGTCGCCCAATTGGCCGGTCAGCTGCACCTGGCCGCTGCCAGGCATCACGGCGCATTCCACTGCCAGCGTTTCGCCGCCCACGGTGGTGTAGGCCAGGCCGTTCACCACGCCGACGCGCGGCTCCTTTTCCGGGGCCTCCCGCAGGAAGCGGGGCGCGCCCAGGTATTTTTCCACCACCGCTGGGGTGACCGTCACCTGCCGCTTTTCTTCCTCCAGCATGTCCACCGCCGCCTTGCGAACCACCCGGGCGATGGTGCGGGACAGAGTCCGGACGCCCGCTTCCCGGGTGTAGCCCTCGATCAGATGCCGCATGGCCGCGTCCGATACCTTGACGGACTTGGGCGGTAACCCGTGCTCCGCCGTCTGCTTGGGCAGCAGATGCTTCTTGGCGATTTGCAGCTTTTCTTCCTCC
>JAFUXH010000075.1 GCA_017470945.1 Clostridia bacterium
GCCCCGGAAAGGAAAGGAAGATGCTTTCCCCGGCATCATACGGAACGTATCTGTTTCCGACGTGAACATCCGATGCGAAAGCTGCATTTTCCTGGGCGGAGAAGAAAACAGCCCCATCCAGCGGGTGCGCCTTCGGGAAATCCACATGACCCTGGTACGGCAGGGGACCCAGCCCGGCGGTTTCTTTGACGAGCAGCCCTCTGCCCGGCATATCTATCCGCACAGCATTCCGGCGCTGTATGCCCGGCATGTAAGGGGACTCCACCTGACGGACAGCAGCGTTCAATTCGTTGGAGAGCATGAAGCCTGGAATGGTGCTTACACAGAAACGGAAGCGTGTGAAAACGTACAGATCGCGTGGGAAGAAGCGGAAGGATCATAACATCATAACAGGATGAGCGCCGGAATTTTTCTCCGGCGTTTTTTGCTGCTTAACATACAGCCGGATGAAATGACGCTCTTCTATTCTGATGCTGAACGCAATGAAAAATCGCGAGAAATGGCAAGTTCAAAACGCTGTCATCCCGACCGAAAGGACACCAAAGGCGGAATGGCGAGGAGGGATCTGGCGCAGCTGATCAATTCAGCCTTCAGATCCCTCGATTCCGCTTCGCTTCACTCTGGATGACAAAAGAGTTTATATTGGTGTGAATAATCTTATTTAAGACGAATATGAACGCAGGAAGAAGCTGTTCTTCCTGTGTCTTTTTTGCTGCCGCGGCTTGTTATTTCTTTCATATAAATGTATAATAATTAAATCATTTCATTGGAGGTGAGGACGGCCATGGCGAAATTTCTGCTCAAACGGCTGGTGATGATGCTGATCACCCTGTTTTTGATCGCGCTGCTGACCTTCGTGCTGATGCACGCGGTCCCCGGCGGCCCCTTCACCAGCGAAAAGCAGGTATCCAAGGCAGTGCTGGAAGCGCTGAATGAAAAATACAAGCTGAATGACCCCCTGTGGAAGCAATTCCTGGATTACATGGGCGGTCTGGTACGGCTGGAGCTGGGGCCCTCCTTCAAATATCAGGGCAAAACGGTGAATGATTTCATCGCCAACGGCCTGCCCTATTCAGCGCGGCTGGGGGCCGTGACGCTGGTATTCGTGCTGCTGGCCAGCATTCCCATGGGCATCGTATCGGCCCTGAAAAACGGCAAATGGCAGGATATGCTGCTGATGATGCTGGCCACCATCGGCGTCACCATTCCCTCCTTCGTCATCGCCACCGGGCTGATTTACGTGTTTTCCTTCCGCCTGGGGTGGACGCCGGTATACGGCGTGGACAGCTGGCAGGGCTACATCCTGCCGGTGGTGGCCATGGGCGGCTATTCGGTCAGCTTCCTGGCGCGGCTGATGCGCTCCTCCCTGCTGGACGTGATGGGGCAGGATTACATCCGCACCGCCCGGGCCAAGGGCATCAGCGAGACCCGGGTCATCCTCAAGCACGCCCTGCGCAACGCCCTGATCCCCGTGGTCACGGTGCTGGGCCCCACGGTGGCCAACCTGCTCACCGGCTCCTTCGTGATCGAAAAGATCTTCGCCATTCCCGGCATGGGCGGCTATTTCGTCAACAGCGTCACCCAGCGGGATTACACCACCATCATGGGCATGACGGTGTTTTACGCCGCGTTCCTGATCGCCATGGTGTTCATTGTGGATTTGTTTTACTGCCTCATCGATCCCCGGATCAAGTATGATTGACCGCCTGCGGGCCGACAAATGGGAAATGGACAAGGAGGATGAGCAAAATGCAGGCTGCCAATCGATGGGAACGGGTCGCCCAGACGGGGGAAGCGGACCGGCTGTATTCGAAACCCCGCTCCTTCGCCGGGGACGTGTGGTTCCGCTTCCGGCACAAGCCCACGGCGCTGCTGGGGCTGGTGATCATCGTGCTGCTGATCCTGTTCGCGGTGGCGGGGCCCTTTTTGACGCCCTACGGCTACGACGATCAGAACACCAAGCTGGCCAACATTCCCGCCGTGATGGACGTATACCCCGCGCCGGACGGCCATTTCCTGTATATCACCAAGGCCCTGAAAATCATCGAAGTGGACGAGCAGGGGCACCTGCTTCGTCAATTGAAAAAAGGCAAGGACGACGCTGCCCGGAAGGTCACCGTGTTCCCATATAACGACGATCTGACCGTGACGCTGGATTACACCGTGATGCCCGCCGCCATTCAGGACCAGGCGGGCAACCGGATCGAACAGACCCAACGGATGTGGAACACATCCTACCTGCTGGGCACGGATCACCTGGGACGGGATATCCTGAGCCGCCTGATGTACGGCACCCGCATTTCCCTGATGGTGGCCTTCGTCGCCGCGCTGGTCAACATGGTGATCGGCATTTTCTACGGCGGCATTTCCGGCTACCTGGGCGGCCGGGCCGACAGCATCATGATGCGCATCGTGGATATCATCTCCACCATTCCCCTGACGCTGTACGTGATCCTGATCAAGGTGTGCCTGGACGACGGGCTCATGTCCATCATCATCGCCCTATCCAGCGTGTATTGGGTGGATATGGCCCGGGTGGTGCGCGGCCAGGTGCTGAGCCTGAAAAACCAGGAATTCGTCATGGCGGCCCGCACCATCGGCTCCTCCACCCGCACGATTTTGCTGCGGCACCTGATCCCCAACGCCATGGGGCCCATCCTGGTCACCGTCACGATGCTGATCCCCAGCGCCATTTTCATGGAAGCCTTCATGAGCTTTATCGGCATTGGCATCGCGCCGCCGCTGGCCTCCCTGGGCACCATGTGCAACGACGCCACCGACGCCTTGCGCACCAACCCCTATCAATTGTTCCTGCCGGCCCTGGTGATCTGCCTGATCATGTTCGCCTTCAATTTCGTGGGCGACGGCCTGCGGGACGCCCTGGACCCCAAGCTGAAGAAATAAGGAAAGGATGGAAGCTATGGAACCGATTCTCCAGGTCCGCGATCTGCACACATCCTTTCTCACCTCCAACGGCGAAGTGAAGGCCGTGCGCGGCGTATCCTTCCAGGTGGAAAAGGGCAAAACCCTGGGCATCGTGGGAGAAAGCGGCAGCGGGAAAAGCGTGACCAGCCTGTCCATTTTAAAGCTGCTGGGCTCCACCGGGCGGGTGACCTCCGGCTCCATCCTGCTGGATGGGGAGGAATTGATCCACAAGAGCAAAAAGGAAATGCGGGCCGTGCGCGGCGGCCGCATCGCCATGATTTTCCAGGATCCCATGACCAGCCTGAACCCCCTGCTGCCCCTGGGCGACCAGGTGGGTGAAATGATCTGGGCCCACGACAAAAAAATCACCAAGCAGCAGCGGCAGGAAAAGGTGCTGGAATTGTTCCGCCTGGTGCGCATCCCGGAGCCGGAAAAGCGGCTGAAGGCCTATCCCCACGAATTTTCCGGCGGCATGCGCCAGCGGGTGATGATCGCCATGGCCCTGGCCTGCAAGCCGGAATTGCTGATCGCCGACGAGCCCACCACCGCCCTGGACGTATCCATCCAGGACCAGATTTTGAAGCTGATGCGCTCCCTGCAGCAGGAAATGGGCATGAGCATCATGTTCATCACCCACGATCTGGGGGTGGTGGCCGAATTATGCGACCGGGTGGTGGTCATGTACGGCGGCCTGATCATGGAGGAAGCTGATATCATCGATATTTTCCAATCGCCCATGCACCCCTATACCTTAGGGCTGATGGCGTCGATCCCCGATATGAACCAGGATAAGCGCAAGCTGCTCAAGCCCATTCCCGGTTCGCCCCCCGATATGATCCACCC
The DNA here is from genome assembly GCA_017470945.1 of Clostridia bacterium. Classification (GTDB taxonomy): domain Bacteria; phylum Bacillota; class Clostridia; order Christensenellales; family Aristaeellaceae; genus RUG563. Next base: position 3,769 of record JAFUXH010000075.1, read on the forward strand.
CCCCCAGGGCTGCCCCTTCGCCCCCCGGTGCCCCTACGCCATGCGGGTGTGCACCCAGGAATTGCCCCCCTACGCCCAAACCGGGGCCAACCGCCGCAGCATGTGCTGGCTGCTGCACCCCGAAGCCCCGGCGGAGGGCAACCCCTTCAAGCAGGGAAAGGAGGAAGCGAAATGAGCGCATCTTCCTCCCCGGTGCTTTTGAAGGTGGAAAACCTGACCAAGCACTTCCCGGCCGGCGGCGGCAAAGTGGTGCACGCCGTGGACGGCGTCAGCTTCACCATCACCAAGGGCAAAACCTTGGGCTTGGTGGGTGAAAGCGGCTGCGGCAAAAGCAGCTGCGCCCGCACCATCATCCGCATTTACGAGCCCACCTCCGGCAAGATCCTGCTGGATGGAGCCGATATCAGCACCCTGAATCAAAAACAGCTGCTGCCCTACCGCCGGAAAATGCAGATGATCTTCCAGGATCCCTACGCCTCCCTGAACGCCCGCATGACGGTGCAGGATATCATTGCCGAGCCCCTGCGGGCCCACCGCATCTGCCAAAACAAGGCGGAGGAAAGGGACATGGTGGTGGATATGCTGCGGCGCGTGGGCCTGAATCAGGAGCACGCGGGCCGCTATGCCCATGAGTTTTCCGGCGGCCAACGTCAGCGGGTGGGCATCGCCCGGGCGCTGATCCTGCAGCCCGAGCTGGTGATCTGCGACGAGCCTATCTCCGCCCTGGATGTATCCATCCAGGCCCAGGTGGTCAACATGCTGCGCGCGTTCCAGGAGGAGCAGGGGCTGACGTACCTGTTCATCGCCCACGATCTGTCCATGGTGCGGTACGTATCGGACGACGTGGGGGTCATGTACCTGGGCCAGCTGGTGGAAAAATGCGAGGCCGACGAAATCTACGCCCATCCCCTGCATCCCTACACCAAGGGCCTGCTGGCCTCCGTGCCCATCCCCGACCCGGTTGCCGCCCGCCAAAAGGAGGCCGCGGGCATCGCCGGCGACCTGCCCAGCCCCATCGCCCCGCCAAGCGGCTGCCGGTTCCACACCCGCTGCCCCTACGCCACTGACCGGTGCCGGGGCGAGGTGCCGCCGCTCATGGAAGCGGCCCCGGGCCATTTCGTGGCCTGCCACCAAATTCAAGGATGAAAACGGAAGCAAGATCCGTATTTCATACATACACGAAAAGGAGGACTCCCTACATGAAAAAGTTCCTGTGCCTGATGCTGTGCGTCATGCTGGGGCTGACGGTGATCTCCGTGGCCAACGCGGAACCCGCCCAGGAAATCACCTACGCCCTCTCCAACGAACCGGACGGGATCGATCCCGGCGTCACCAATAACTCCTTTGCCTCCCCCATCCTGGAAAACACCTTCGAGGGCCTGGTGACCTATTCGACGGCTGATGGCTCCATGATCTATGGCGAAGCTGAAAGCTGGACCATCTCCGACGACGGCCTGGTGTACACCTTCACCCTGCGGGATGGGCTGAAGTGGTCCGACGGCACCGATCATGACGCCAACGACTATGTGTACGCCATGAAGCGCATCCTGGATCCCAACACCGAAGCCAAGTATGTGGACTTCCTGCTGGATTACGTGGTGGGCGCCGCTGAATACTATGCCGATAATTCCATCGGTTTTGACGGCGTGGGCATCACCGCGCCGGACGCCAAGACCTTCGTGTTCACCCTGAAGAACCCCACCCCCTACTGGCTGGATATCCTGACCATGTGGACCTTCCGCCCCGTGCAGGAAGCCACCATCGCCGCCAATGGCGAACGCTGGACCGCTACCGCCGACGCCTATGTGTCCAACGGCCCCTTCCGGATGGCCGAAATCAACATGGGTGAAAGCTTCGTGCTGGAAAAGAACCCCTACTACTACGACGCCGACGCCGTGAAGCTGGATAAGATCACTTTCCGCTTCATTTCCGATCTGGGCACCAGCCTGATGGCCTATGAAAACGGCGATATTAACGGCATGTCCTCTATCCCCACCACCGATATGGCCCGCCTGAAGGCCGAGGATGCCGGCGTGGTGCTTTCCCCCTCCTACGGCACCACCTACTATGATTTCAACTGCGCCAAAGCGCCCTTTGATAACGTGCTGGTCCGCAAAGCCTTCTGCCAGGCCATCGACCGCACCGCCATCATCGAGGACGTGCTGCAGACCGAAGCGGACCCTGCCTTCTCCTTCATGGCCCCCGGCTACGTGGTGGACGGCGAGGACCTGATGGCCACCGCCAGCGATAACGACCTGAGCGACGAAGCCGACATCGAAGCCGCCCGCGCCACCCTGGCCGAAGCCGGCTATCCCAACGGCGAAGGCTTCCCCGAAATCACCCTGAGCTACTACTCCAGCGAAACGGTGGGCAAAGTGGTGGAAGCTATGGCCCGTCAGCTGCAGGACGCCCTGAACATCACCATCAAGATCAGCAACGCCGACTGGGCCGTGTACTACGCCGACATCATCGCCGGCAATTACGACATCGGCGCCATGGGCTGGAGCGGCGACTACGTGCATCCCATGACCTTCCTGGCCCTGTTCGTCACCGGCGACGTGAACAACAACGTGTTCTACTCCAACGCCGAATATGACGCCCTGGTGTCCCAGGCCGCCAGCATGACCGACGCCAAGGCCGCCTTCGACGTGATGCGCCAGGCGGAAGCCATCGCGGCTGCGGAATACCCCGTGATGCCCCTGTACTACAAGAGCAACACCATGCTCATGCACAAGAACGTCACCGGTTATTTCGTCACCCCCTCCAACGCACTGCTGCTCAAGACCGCTTACGTGGCTGAGTAATCAGATCTTTCCAAATGAAGGGACTGCCCTCTGCGCCCGATCCTTCGAAGCGCGGGAGGCAGTCCCTCTTTTTGCTGTGATTCTTCTTGCGGTGGCTTTTCTATGCGGATGCGGAATGGCGCGGAGGAATTTTTCTTTTCTCATATGTTTGACGGTCAAAGCATGCGCGGAATGGCCAGCCGTTGGCTTTTTCGCCCCTGTTTCACGCAAGGATTCGCAGAAAAAAGAAGGGGCAGGGCAGCGTTTTCCCTTAATTCGGCAGGGTTTTGAGGTCGGCTTGGCGTATATGTATCCAGGAATCATCCGGATCGTATAAGCGCGTTTGATCCATCCAAATCCAGCAAAGGAGGCTGAGGCCATGGGAATGCGGGGCATTCATACGTCGATCAATGATATCCGAAAAAAGGTGTTTGCGGAAGTGGCCCGCCTGTCCTATCAGTACCAGGACGGCGACCTGAGCGATATGGAAAATATCCCCTACCGGATAATTCCGGGGGAAGTATCCACCTACCGGGAAAGCGTTTTTCTGGAGCGGGCCATCGTGAAGGAGCGCATGCGCCTGGCCATGGGCCTGCCGCTGCGGGACGTGACGGAGCACGCCCCCGTATCCCAGGGGGCGGAGGAATGCGTGCACCCCGAAAAATATTATCAGCCGCCGCTGATCAACATCATCAAATTTGCCTGCCACAAATGCCCGGATAACCAGGTGGTAATCACCGATCAGTGCCAGGGCTGCCTGGCCCAGCCCTGCCGCCAGGTGTGCCCCCGGAACGCCATCAATTTTGCCCGGGGCCAATGCCACATCGATCCCAGCGCCTGCATCAAGTGCGGCAAGTGCATGAGCGTGTGCCAGTACGGGGCGATCCTGCGTATGGAGCGGCCCTGCGCCGTGGCCTGCGGCATGAAGGCCATTGGCAGCGACGAATATGGCCGGGCGGAAATCGACCAGGAAAAATGCGTCAGCTGCGGCATGTGCCTGGCCAACTGCCCCTTTGGGGCGATCGCGGATAAGGCCCAGATTTTTCAGTGCATCCAGGCCATTCGCAGCGACACCCCGGTGTACGCCGCCATCGCGCCGGCCGTCGCCGGGCAGTTCGGCAAAGATCTGCCCCCCGAAAAAATGCGGGCCGCCTTCCGGAAGCTGGGCTTTCAGGACGTGGTGGAGGTGGCCATCGGGGCCGATTTGTGCACCCTGGAGGAAGCCAAGGATTTCCTGCGGGAGGTGCCGGACAAGCTGCCCTTCATGGGCACCAGCTGCTGCCCTGCCTGGTCGGTGATGGCCAAGCGGGAATTCCCCCAGCACGCCGATTGCATTTCCATGGCCCTGACCCCCATGGTGCTGACGGGCCGGCTGATCAAAAAAGAAAATCCCGGCTGCAAGGTGGCCTTCATCGGTCCCTGCGCCGCCAAAAAATTGGAAGCCAGCCGCAAATCCATCCGCAGCGATATCGATTTTGTGCTAACGTTTGAGGAGGTCATGGGCATGTTCGAGGCCCAAGCGGTCGATTTCACCGCCCTGGAGGCCATGCCCGTGCCCCACGCCGCAAGCGCCGATGGCCGGGGCTTCTCCGTCAGCGGCGGGGTGGCCAGCGCCGTGGTGAATTGTATCCGGGAAATGGCACCTGACCGGGAGATCCTGGTGGAGCACGCGGAGGGGCTGAACGAGTGCCGGAAAATGCTGCTGCGGGCCAAGGCAGGCAAGCTGAACGGCTATTTGCTGGAAGGCATGGCCTGCCCCGGCGGCTGCATCGGCGGCGCAGGCACGGTGCAGCTGATCCCCAAGGCCGCCCAGGAGGTGGAACGGGTGAAGAAGCTGACGGGCAAAGCCCACGCCTATGAAAGCACCTACCAGAGCATCCTGCCGGATCTGGAAGAGTGAGCCGCTTTCCGAATGCTTTCCTAACTATTCTGCGCTCAAATATAACAATCCACGATATATTTGAAGATTTCTGTCATCCAGAGCGCCTTTGGCTTCCTTTCGGTCGGGACGACAGCGTTTTTGTCTGGTTTTTATTTCGATGTCGAAATGATTTCAGCATCACCTTCTCCCAAGAAAGCCCTGCAATATTTTCCCATAGTTAAAAAACGGGTGCGCTGTTCAAGCGCACCCAAATTTTTATGCGTCTGGTTTCTGTCCTACTTCGAAATCTAATACTTAAACCCGATTATAAGAATGCATATTGGTAGAAATCAAGGAACGTTCAAGCAATCCCTTACGGATTTCTCGGAAGGAGGTGTGGTGGAACCGCTCTTTGGCCACAAAGAGCGGTTCCACCCACACACTTCATATTCTTTTAATTTACATCGTTTACAGCAGCGTAATACCCGCCTGTTCGCAGATCGCGTGGGTTTGGGGGTCCCAATAGGAGGATTGCACCTCCCCGATGTGGGCCTTGCCCAGCAGCAGCATGCTCATGCGGCTTTGGCCGATGCCGCCGCCGATGGTGTAGGGCAGTTCCCCCTTCAGCAGGGCCTGATGGAAGGGCAGCTTCCGCCGCTCCTCCTTCCCCGCCAGCTTCAGCTGGGTTTCCAGGCTTTGGGGCGACACGCGGATGCCCATTGAAGAAATTTCAAAGGCGCAGTTCAGTACGTCGTTCCAGAACATAATATCGCCGTTCAGCGCCCAATCGTCATAGTCCGGGGCCCGGCCGTCGTGGGGCTGGCCGGATTTCAGCTTGCCGCCGATCTGCAGGATGCCGGCGGTTTTATGCGCCTGCAAAAACAAATTTTCCCGCTCCTTGGGCGTGCGGTCGGGATACAGATCCTCCAATTCCTGGGTGGTGATGAAGGTGATCTCCCGGCACAGCGTGGTTTTCACCTGGGGATATTCCCACTTGAGCCGATCCAGCGTCACGCAAATGGCGGTCACAATCCGGCTCATCACTTCCTTCAGGGTGTCCATGGTGCGGTCCTCTTCGGCGATCACCTTTTCCCAGTCCCACTGATCCACATACACCGAGTGCAGGTTATCCAGTTCCTCATCCCGGCGAATGGCGTTCATATCGGTATACAGCCCCTCCCCCACCGGGAAATGATACCGGGCCAGGGCGAAGCGCTTCCATTTGGCCAGGGAATGCACCACCTGCGCCTCCTCGCCGGTTTCCAGCATGTCAAAGGACACCGGGCGCTCCACGCCGTTCAAATCGTCGTTCAAGCCGCTGGCCCCATCCACAAACAGCGGGGCCGACACGCGCTTCAAATTCAGCGCGTGGGATAAATTGCTTTGAAACGTTTTTTTGATCAAATCGATGGCCGCCTGGGTTTCATATAACGACAGCGAGGAAACGTATCCCTCCGGAACGATCACGTGGCTCATGCGGAAGCCCTCCTTGCGTATCAACTACGGATAAAGATAGCAAGATGATGGAAAAAAGTCAATGCGTTTTCTGTTCTTTTGCTGGTTTTCACGCGATCAGCAGCCCGGCGGCCACGCTGCCCGCCAGCCAGGCCAGCAAGGCGCAGGGCACGGTGTGCCGGCTTTTTTTCACCCCCGCCGCCGCCAGATATACCCCGCAGGTGTAAAACACCGTTTCACTGCTGCCCATCATCACGCTGGCCACCAGCCCCACCCGGCTGTCGGGGCCAAAGCGATCCAGGATCGTTTTCAGCATCGCCAGGGAGGCCGAGCCGGACAGGGGCCGCAGCAGCATCAGCGGCAGCGTTTCCGGCGGAATGCCGGCCACCGCCAAGGCCGGGGCGATCAGGCCGCACAGCGCGTCCATCAGCCCGCAGGCGGAAAAAGCCCGGATGGCACACAGCATGGCGATCAGCGACGGCAGGATGCGCCAGGCGGTATCGACGCCCTGCCGGGCGCCATCCAGAAAAACGTCGTACACCGGCACCCGCCGGTATGCCCCCGCGGCCAGGCAGAAAAGCACGAACAGCGGCAGGATCAGGCCCATTTTTCCGCCGCCTTGCAGCTGATCACCCCCACCGCCGTGGAAATGCCGGTGGCCAGCAGCGCCGGCAGCGCGATGGCCCCCGGGTGCGCGGAGCCCGCCGCCGCCCGCAGGGCGATCACCGACGTGGGCAGCAACTGCACCGAGGAGGAATTGATCACCAGAAACAGGCACAGGGCGTTGCCGGCCGACTCCCCCCGGGCCATGCGCCGGGCCGCCTCCATGCCCATGGGAGTGGCCGCGTTGCCCAGCCCCAGGGCGTTGGCCGCCAGGTTCATGGTCACGTAGGGCACGGCGTCCTCGGGCAGATCCCGGCCCATCAGGAAGCACAGCATGGGCCGCAGCCATCGAGCCAGCCCATCCATGACCCCCGCCCGGCGCAGGATCTCCATCAGGCCGCAGAAAAAGGCAAAGCCTCCCGCCAGGCCGATGGCGGTTTCCACGCCCTCCCCTGCGGCGGAAAGGGCGGCGGATACCACCTGCTCCCCCGTGCCGCCCGCCAAGCCCCACAGAAGCGACGCGCCCAGCATGCCGCCAAAAATCCATTGAAGCACCCCTGCCAAACCTCCTTTCCCCCATGGCGCTGGTAAAACGTCCATTTTTTTACAAATTCAATCAAAAATCGGTTTCCCTCTTGACAAAAAATAGACAAAAATGTAATATAATTGTTAGTGCGTTGCAGATAAATGCCGCCAAGAGGGGGAAAAGTATCATGAAATCTACCGGTGTGGTTCGTAAATTGGATGATCTGGGGCGCATCGTAATTCCCATTGAATTGCGCAGAACCATGGATATCGGCCTGCGGGATACGCTGGAAATCTTCGTGGAGGATGATAAAATCATCCTGAAGAAGTATCATCCCGCCTGTATCTTTTGCAACGATGCCCGGGATGTGGTGCGCTACAAAGATAAACTGATCTGTAAGCGCTGCCTGGAAGAAATGAAAAGGGAACTGTGATCCCTATGCCGATCCAAAAGCCGCAGGATGTGCGGCTTTTTTCGTGCGTATGATGTATATGCCAAAGGCGTAAAAGGCAGAACGAAAAAAGCGTGGCGCTACCTGTTTCGGCAGCGTCACGCTTTGAACCTTCGATGAAAAAGATACGATTTTCAGAACTGATCCGGCACGGGGATCGTCAGCGGCAGGGGCAGCCAGGCCTGCAGCAGGGGATGGCTTTCCGTCAGGGCGGCGTAGGGCGTGAAAAGAAGCCCCGTTGCCTGGCGATCCGTCAGCACCTTACACGGAGCGTCGTCGGTCTCCTCCACCCGAACAGCCCCATTCCGCACGGAAAGGGCCCAACGCTGACCGTCGATTTCCAGCACCACCCTGCCGTCGGGCAGGGGCTGGATCTGCTCCTTCAGCGTCAGGGCGGCGGCCAGCACCCGGGGCCAATGCAGCACGCGCAGCATGTCCGTTTCCCCCGCGGAGCAATTTTCCGCAAAGCCATTCAGGATCTCCGCCTCCCGCCGCTGCCACAGGGGCAAGGACACGGTGCAGGAGGGCCGCCCCTTCATCCACGCCTTGATGGCCTGGGGCAGGAATTCGGCGTCCCGCACCACGATTTCGATGATCTGTCGATCGATGGCAACCAGCCAGCCCTGGCACGCGCCGGCGGCGTCGGAAATCACGAAAGGCGACGCGTTGTAAGTGGTCAGGGTTTCATAGAAGCGGTCGGGAGCCCGCCGGCAGAAAAACGGCTGACGGGCCTGCAGGGCGATCAAATCCGGCAGGGCCGGATCATCCTGCCCCGTCAGGGGGCGAATGACGGGGGCGTCGGGCACATCCTTCAAGCCATGGCGGATGTTATCGGCGTTGATGGAAAATTCCAGCGCCGCGCCGCTTTTTTCAAAGCCGAAGTACCCATAACGCTGGCGGCGGCCCCCCAGGGCCAGGAAATCGTAGCCCTGGCGCTGGGCAGCGTCGATCTGCATGGCCATCAGGCGCTTCATGTGCCCCTCTCCCCGGGCCTTTTCGTGCACGGAAACGGAGCCGATGTAGCCGCCGTTCAGCACCTCGCCGGCCAGGCTGACCTGCTCCGGCAGCATCGCTACCGCCCCCCGGATACGGCCGTTGGTCACGGCCAGGGCGTGCAGCGGCGCAAAGTCCGAATGGGCGTACACCTTGGGGATCAGCGCGTCAAAATGGTGGGGCCGGGCGGACTGGCTGAACACCAGATTGATGAAATCCAGGATCTCCGCTTCCTCCCCCGGGCGGCCCCAGCGATACTCGGTCATGCCATTCATCCCCCATCAGTCACGCCTTGGTAATTTTCTGGCCCTGCTTGGTATCCTCCACCAGGTAGCCGGCGGCCTTCAGGGCGTCCCGCAGTTCGTCGCTGCGGGCCCAGTTTTTCTCCTTCCGGGCCTGGGCGCGGGCATCGGCCAACGCCTGGATGTCGGCGGGCAGGCCCTCGTCGGCCTTCTTGGCCAGCAGGCCCAGCACGTCGGTCAATTCGTTCAGGGTGCTCAGGGTCTTTTCAATGGCTGCCTTGGCGCTTGCGGCGGTCAGGCACACGTTGGCGTCCTTCACCAGTTCAAAGATGGCGCTCAGGGCGTCGGCGGTGTTCAGGTCGTCATCCATGGCTTCGTCAAAGCGCTGGGCGGCCTGGGCCACGCGGTCAAGCAGCGCTTCCTCGTCGGGGTTCAGGGGCCGATCCTGGGCCGATTTGAGCAGGAACGCCATCTGATCCCGGGCGGTGTAAAGCCGCTGCAGGGAGGCGTGGGCCTGGGCCACCATTTCCCGGCTGAAATTGATGGGGCTGCGGTAATGGGCCGACAGCATGAACATGCGCACGTCCTCGGGGTCATACTCCTTCAAAATATCCCGCACGGTGAAGAAATTGCCCAGGGACTTGCTCATTTTTTCATTGTCGATGTTGATGAACCCGTTGTGCATCCAGTAGTGGGCGAAAGGCTTGCCCGTGGCGCACTCCGACTGGGCCACCTCGTTTTCGTGGTGAGGGAACAGCAGATCCTTGCCGCCGGCGTGGATATCGAAGGTCTCCCCCAAATACTTCATGCTCATGGCGGAGCATTCGATGTGCCAGCCCGGGCGGCCTTCACCCCAGGGGGATTTCCAGGCAGGTTCATTGGGCTTCTTGGCCTTCCACAGGGCAAAATCGGCGGGGTTTTTCTTCACGTCATCCACGTCGATGCGGGCCCCCGCCTCCAAATCGTCCAGGTTCTGGCCCGACAGCTTGCCGTAGCCCGGGTCCTTCTTGGTGTCAAAATACACGTCGCCGTTCACTTCGTAGGCGTAGCCCTTATCCTGGAGGGTTTTGACCAAATGGATGATCTCGCCGATGTGCTCGGTGGCTCGGGGGTGCACCGTGGCGGGGCGGATGCCCAGGGCCTTGGCGTCCTTATAATATTCGTCGATGAAGCGGTCGCCCAGTTCCTTGACGGTGATACCCTCCTCGTTGGCCCGGCGGATCATTTTATCGTCGATATCGGTGAAATTCTGCACGAAGGTGACCTGATATCCCCGATGCTCGAAATACCGGCGCAGCACGTCGAAGGTGATGAAGGGGCGGGCGTTGCCGATGTGAAAATAATCGTACACCGTGGGGCCGCAGGCGTAGATGCCCACCTTGCCGGGGGTGATGGGCACGAATTCTTCCTTTTTCCGGGTTTGGCTGTTGTAAATCAGCATGGTTTTATTCCTCCCTCGTCAATCGATCGCAGTGGTTTTCAGCTTCTGCTGCTTGCAGTAGGTTTCGGCATAGGCGCCTTTTTTCACCGTCACGTTCAGTTTTTTGCTGCATCCATAAAACACGTTGCTGCCGATGGTTTCCAGGCTGGCGGGCAAGGAAGCGCTGGCCAATTCCGGGCAGAAGCGGAACACGCCGGCGCCCAGGGTGGTGACGCCATCGGGCAATATGACCTCCGTCAGCGCGCCGCAGCTGTAAAAGGCGTCGTCACCGATGGCGACCACCCGGTCCGGCAGCTCCAGGGAAGCCAGGCTGTAGCAGCTGGCAAAGGCGCTGGCCCCGATCTCGGTCACGCTGTCGGGCAGCACGATGCCCTGCAGGCTTTCGCAGTACAGGAACGCTTCCTGGGGAATGGCGGTCAGGCCCTCGGGCAAATCCACCTCGGTCAGGCCGTTGCAATAGGCAAACGCCGCCCGGCCGATGGAGGCTACCTGCCCCGGCAGGATGACGGCGGGCAATTTGCGGCAATAGGCGAAGGCTTCCTTTCCAATGGCGGTCAGGCTTTCGGGAAACGTGATCTGGGCCAGGTTGCTGCAGCTGTAAAAGGCGCTGTCGTCAATCACGGTCAGGCCCTCGGGCAGCGTCACGCTGGTCAGGGCCCGGCAGGTGCTGAAGGCGTTCATCCCGATTTCCGTAACGCCGGCGGGCAGTCGAATTTCCGTCAGGTTCAGGCAGCCGTCAAACAGATTGGCGGGCACGGCGGTCAATCGGGCGGGCAGCGTCACGCTGGCCAGGCTGGTACAGTTGTAAAACGCGCCTTGACCGATCTCCGTCACGGAGTCTGGGATCACCAGGGCCGTCAGCACGTCGCAATAGCTGAACGCCTTTTCTCCCAGCGCCGTCAGCCCGGCGGGCAGCGTCACGTCGGTCAGCGCCCGGCAGCGGGCGAAGGCCTCCTTGCCGATAACCGTCACCGAATCGGGCAGGACGACCGACTGCAGCTTGGTACAGGAGGAAAACGCGCGCTCGCCGATCTCCGTCACGGTAGAAGGCACGACCAGCGACGTTACGTAGGTATTGGAGGAACTCGCCAACTGGCTGATGCGGGTCACGGTCAGCCCGTTGACGGTAGAAGGGATGATCACCTCGGCATCCTTTAAATTGCTGCCGTTGATTTCGGCGGTGCCGTCATCCCGCACGAAATAGCGGTACAGCCCGTCGTCGGTCATAAACATTTCCGGCAGCAGGACATTGGCGGCGGCATCCTCCGCCGCGCCGCCCGCCGCCACACACAAAAGCGTCAGCAGGATACACAGACAAATACACCATTTTCCCTTCATAAAAAACAGCCTCCTTTTGCGATGGGTAGCTTTTTATATTTCGGCGTCCTTCCCCGCCGCTCCTTCTTTTGGCCCGCCCCGTCAGCGGGCGCTTTGCTGTTTTTTCTCCTCTTTTCCCTCCAGCTGCTCCAGCCGGCTGTCCAGCGCCCGCACCTTTTCCAGCATGGGATCGGGCAGATCGCCGTGGTTCAGGTCGATCTCCGGCCGACCCGCGGGCCCGCGCACGATGCGCCCCGGGTTGCCCACCACGGTACACTGGTCGGGCACGTCGGTGAGCACGATGGCCCCGGCCCCCACCTTCACGTGGCTGCCCAGGGTGATGGGCCCCAGCACCTTGGCCCCGGCCCCCACGGTGGTGCCGCTGCCGATGGTGGGGTGGCGCTTGCCGGTATCCTTGCCGGTGCCGCCCAGGGTCGCCCCCTGGTAGATGGTCACATTGTCGCCGATCACCGTGGTTTCGCCGATCACCACGCCGCTGCCGTGATCGATAAAGAACCCCTGGCCGATCTGGGCGCCCGGGTGAATATCGATGCCGGTGCGCCGGTATGCCCGGGCGCTCATCAGCCGGGCCCAAAAATAGTGGCCCTGCAAATACGCCCGGTGGGCCCGGCGATAGGCCCGCACCGCCTTGAACCCCGGATAACAGAAGAATACCTCCATGCGGGATTTGGCCGCCGGATCCCGGGCCAGCACCACATCCAATTCCTTCTTCAGCGTGTCAAACATGCCTCTCCCCCCAACAAAAAACGCCGTTCCCCCTTCAGAGAACGGCAAGCCGCGTCAATATCCACTCTTACTGTGATCCTTCCCGCGATAACGCAGCGTCTGCGGCGGGCATACCGGCCTTATCCAAGGCGTTCCGCCCGCATGCTCCCGGGGGCACTGCCGGCGGACGGCCAGGCGCACTTGCAGCCGGTGATGCGCCCTCTCTTTTCGCCGCCGATTTCCGGTTTTTTACCCGTTCACCGCACGCCTTCATTATATGCGTTAGATATGGAAATGTCAAGCGGGAAACGCCCGCCCCGGCGCGCCCGGCAATTGCGCTTTTCCGCCGCATATGCTATAATCAGGCAGACCAACCAAGGAGGAAACGCCATGAAGCTGATTTCGTGGAACGTGAACGGCCTGCGGGCCGTGATGGGCAAGAATTTTATGGAGGCGTTCAACGCCCTGGATGCCGATGTGTTTTGCCTGCAGGAAACCAAATTGCAGGAGGGCCAGATCGAAATGGCGCTGCCGGGCTATCATCAGTACTGGAATTACGCCGAGAAAAAGGGCTATTCCGGCACCGCCGTCTTTACCCGGCAGGAGCCGCTGAGCGTGCGCTACGGCATCGGGGTCGACCTGTTCGACCACGAAGGCCGGGTGATCACCCTGGAGCTAAAGGATTTTTTCCTGGTCACCGTTTACACCCCCAATTCCCAGGACGGCCTGGCCCGCCTGCTCTACCGCATGGAATGGGAGGACGCTTTCCTAAAATACCTGAAGGAATTGGAAAAAACCAAGCCCGTCGTTTTCTGCGGCGATTTGAATGTGGCCCACACGGAAATCGACATCGAGAACCCCAAATCCAATATCCGCAACGCCGGCTTCACCCAGGAGGAGCGGGACAAAATGACCGCCCTGCTGGGCAGCGGCTTCATCGACACCTTCCGCTATTTCTACCCCGACGTGACCGGCGCCTACAGCTGGTGGAGCTACCGCTTCCACGCCCGGGAAAACAACGCCGGGTGGCGCATCGATTATTTCATCGTGTCCCAGGCGCTGAAGGACCGGCTGCAGGCCGCGTCCATCCACAATGAAATCTTCGGCTCCGATCATTGCCCGGTGGAGCTGATCATCGCTTAAAGGAGGCAAATCACAAGATGGTAAAGCATATCATTCTCTGGCAGCTCAAGGACGATCTGCAGCCCGAGCAGAAGGCCGCCGTCACCGCCGGCATCAAGCAGGGCCTGGAGGGCCTGCAGGGCCGCATTCCCGGCTTGACCGAAATTCGGGTGGTAGCCGATCATTTGCTGCCCACCTCCAACGCCGACGTGATGCTGGATTGCACCCTGGAATCCTTCGACGCGTTGAAGGATTACGCCGTGCATCCCCTGCACGTGGCGGTGGCCGACGGCAAGATCCGCCCCTTTACCAAAACCCGAGTGTGCATCGATTACGAGGTGTAATGCTCTTATGGAATCAAAAGGCTCTTCACGGAAACTTGGGATCAAGGCTCCCAGTTTCCCGCCGCATCACCGCTTCCGGCGGGGCTTTCCCTCTGGGAAGGGAATGCGAAGCGCCGGATGAGGCTGCCTTCCCCCCGGCGAGGAAGGTGGACCGCTTGCGGTGGATGCGGTGTCGGATGATCACAAATCCCTCCATTTCCGAGAAGAACCACAAAAAGCATAGTAAAAACCGCTCTTTGAAATTGCGTCGCGCGGGTGTGCCTTAACGGCACACCCGCGCTGTTTTAGATAGACCCGTAACCATGTGATGCTCCCGCGCGTCCAGCCTTATTTGATTTTCAACCCGCTTGCCGGCAGGAAGCCGCGGGCCTTTTCGTAGTTCACGCCGTCCCTGCCGTAATAATCCATGCAGATCTTTTTTCCCCGGTCGATGACGTTAAAGGCCACACGGGCCTTGGGAGCGGCCGTCGGCTTCGGGGTGCTGGTCGCCTTCGCCGCCGGCTTTCGTTTACGATAATTCGAACATTCCGGTGTACAGCTGGTAATACTTGCCCCGCTGGGCCAGCAGGGAATCGTGGTCGCCCCGCTCGATGATATGGCCGTTTTCCAGCACCATGATGGCCTGGGAATTGCGCACGGTGGACAGGCGGTGGGCGATGACGAACACGGTGCGGCCCTTCATCAGGCCGTCCATGCCCTTTTCGATCAGGGCCTCGGTGCGGGTATCGATGGAGGAGGTGGCCTCATCCAGGATCAGCACCGGCGGGTCGGCCACGGCGGCCCGGGCGATGGCCAGCAACTGGCGCTGGCCCTGGCTCAGGTTGCTGCCGTCGCCGGTGATCATGGTGTCGTAGCCCTGGGGCAGGTGGGTGATGAAGAAATCGGCGTTGGCGATCTTGGCGGCCCGCACGACGTCCTCGTCGGTGGCATCCAATTTGCCGTAGCGGATATTTTCCTTCACTGTGCCGGTGAACAAATGTGTATCCTGCAGCACCATGGCCAGGGAGCGGCGCAGATCGTCCTTTTTGATCTTTTCGATGTTGATGCCATCGTAGCGGATCTTGCCGCCCTGGATATCGTAGAAGCGGTTGATCAGGTTGGTGATGGTGGTTTTGCCGGCGCCTGTGGAGCCCACGAAGGCGATCTTCTGGCCCGGCTTGGCGTAGAGGGAAATATTGTGCAGCACCGTTTTTTCCGGCACATAGCCGAAGGTGACGTCCTCAAACACCACGTCGCCCTTCAATTCCGTGTAGGTCACGGAGCCATCGGCCCGGTGGGGATGCTTCCAGGCCCACAGTCCGGTACGTTCGCTGGTTTCGGTGATGTTGCCCTGGGCGTCCTTTTTCGCGTTGACCAGCACCACGTAGCCCTCATCCTCCTCCACCAGCTCATCCAGCAATTCGAAGATGCGCTCGCTGCCGGCCAGGGCCTGCATGATGACGTTGAATTGCTGGGACAGGTTGGAAATGGGCTGGCTGAACTGCCGGGTGAAGGGCAGGAAAGCAATCAGCATGCCCAGCGTGGCGGTGCCGGGATCATGCACGATGAGCAGGGAGCCCACCAGCGCCACGATCACGTAAATGATGTGGGACAGGTTGTTCATGATGGGCCCCAGCATGCTGGCGAAGGTATTGGCCCGGGTGCCGGCCACGCGCACGGCCTCATTGCGCTGGTCGAAGGCCTGTTTGGCCTTTTCCTCATGGCAGAACACCTGCACCACCCGCTGGCCCTCGATGGTTTCCTCGATGTAGCCGTTCAAGGCGCCGACCGCCTTCTGCTGCGCCACGAAATTGGCGCCGGAGGATTTGCCGATCTTCTTGGTGATCTGGAACATGACGGGGGTCAGCGCCAGGATCAGCAGCGTCATCCAAATATTCAGCCGCACCATGTAGAACAGGGAAAACAGAATGGAAAAGGCCGATGATACCGCCTGGGGGAAGGATTGGGACAGGAATTCCCGCAGGGTGTCGGTATCGTTGGTATAACGGCTCATGATCTCGCCGTGGGTGCGCTGATCGAAGTAGCGGATGGGCAGATCCTCCATGTGATCAAACATTTCCTTGCGCAGGAAATTCAGCGTGGAGGTGGATACCATCATCATCAGCCGGTTGTAGAAAAACTGGGCCATGGCCCCGGACAGATACAGCAGCATCAGCAGGGTCAAAAACCGCAGGAAGGGCCCGAAATCAGCGACCCCGCCCGCCGCGCGCTGGTTCACCAGCGGCGTCAGGTAATCATCCACCACCGACTGCAGCATGTAGGTGCCCGTGGTGGAGGCCAGGGTGCTGATCAGGATGCATGCCGCCACCAGGATCAGCCGCGCCCGGTGGGGCTTCAAATAGCCCATCAGGCGGGTCAATGTTCCTTTGGCGTTCTTGGGCTTCGCCATGGGTCTCATTCCGCGCGGCGGCATATCAGGCCACCCCCTTCTGCTGGGAAAGATAAACTTCCCGGTAAATATCGCTGCGCCGCATCAATTCATCGTGGGTGCCGAAATCGGCCACCCGCCCTTCATCCAGCACCAGGATGCGGTCGGCGTCCATAACCGATGTGATGCGCTGGGCGATGATGATCTTGGTGGTGTCCGGCATGGCGGTGCGCAGCGCCTCCCGGATGCGGGCGTCGGTCGCGGTATCGACGGCGCTGGTGGCGTCGTCCAGAATCATGATCCGGGGTTTTTTCAGCAGCGCCCGGGCGATGCACAGCCGCTGCTTCTGCCCGCCGGATACGTTCACGCCGCCCTGGCCCAGATCGGTTTCATACCCGTCGGGGAAGGACCGCACGAAGTCGTCGGCCGCGGCGGCCTGGCAGGCGGCGGTGATTTCCTCGTCGGTGGCGTTTTCATCGCCCCAGCGCAAATTTTCCCGGATGGTGCCGGAGAACAGCACGTTCTTTTGCAGCACCATGGCCACCTGATCCCGCAGGGCGTGGATATCGTATTCCCGCACGTCCCGACCGCCCACCAGCAGGCGGCCCCGGGTCACCTCGTACAGCCGGGGGATCAGGGAAACCAGCGTCGTCTTGGCCGAGCCCGTGCCGCCGATGATGCCGATGGTTTCGCCGGATCGGATCTGCAAATTGATATCGGTCAGCACCAGATTGTCGGGATCCTCCTGATAGGAGAAATCCACGTGGTCAAACACGATGCTGCCATCCCGCACCGAAGCTTCGGCGTTATCCGGGCTGGCGATTTCGGGCTGCTCCTCCAGCACCTCCGAAATACGGGAAACCGACGCCCGGGATAGAACGAAGCTGATGAACAGGAACGATAGCATCATCAGCGACATCAAAATCTGGGTGATATAGGTGATAAAGGCCGTCAGATCGCCGAAGGCCATGTTGCCCGCCACGATGCGCTGGCCGCCCAGCCACAGCACCGCCACGATGCAGGCGTTCATCAGAATGGTCATGATCGGGCCGTTCCACAGCACGATCTTTTCCGCGGCCCGCTGGGTGGCGGTCACATCGTCGGCGGAGGCGGCGAATTTTTCCTTTTCGTGCTGGGCCCGCACGAAGGCCTTCACCACCCGGATGGCGATCAGGTTTTCCTGCACGGAGGAATTCAGCGCGTCATATTTCTTCATCATCACCTGGAACCGGGGGAAGGAAAGGCGCATGATGACCGCGATGGCCACCACCAGGATGGGCACGGCCACCGCCAGCACCGTGACCAGCGCGGGCTGCAGGTTCAGCGCCATGACCAGCGCCATGATGAACATGATGGGCGACCGCACCGCCCCCCGGATCACCATCATCACAGTGTTCTGCACCTGATTGACGTCGGTAGTCAGGCGGGTGACGAGGGACGCGGTGGAGAAATGATCGATATTCTTAAAGGAAAAATGCTGCACCTTTTCAAACAGCGCCTGGCGCAAATTGCGCCCAAAGCCGAACGCGCCTTTGCTGGACAGGTAGCTGCCCAGCATGCCGAAGCCCATCGACGCCACCGCCATCAGCACCATCAGCCCGCCGTACAGCAGCACCTGGGAAATATCCCCCGTTTCCTGGCTGTGGGGAATGGCGTATTTGATCAGATTGGCCGTCATCATGGGGATGGTGGTTTCCATGGCCACCTCGCCGATCATGGAGATCGGGCACAGGATCAAATACTTTCCGTAGTTCCCCGCGTATTTTTTGAGCATTTGACTGAATTTCACGCGTTCTTTTCCTCCTTTTCCTGGCCGCTGGCCCGCTCGGCCAGCTTCCAGATGGTCAGGCGCCGGCAGCTTTCATCCGCCAAATTGTCAAACAGGTGCTGGCAGATGCGGCAAAAATCCTGCACCTCCGCATCGGTCAGCCCCGCAAACATCTGGGCGTCCATTTTGCGGAACGCTTCCTGATTGGCCCGCAGTTTTTCCCGGGCCGCCTCTGTCAGGTACAGCCGGTTCCGCCGGGCGTCCCGCGTGTCCGGCATACGGGCCACCATGCCCGCCTTTTCCAGCCGCTTCAGGCTGGCCGCCGCCGACGCCGGGGTCACGTCCAATTCGTCCGCCGCTTCTTTTTGGGTGCACCCGGGATGACCGTTGATAAATTCCATCAGCCGGGGCTGGCCCGGATGCAGCCCCGAATCGGCCATCAGGCTTCTGGCCTTGATCCGCATAAGCAGCTGCAGCCTGCGCAGGGACGCCACTGCTTCCCTGTATTCCATGCCTGTCGCTCCTTTCCATTAACCAGTTGATAATCAAACGTTTAACATTATAAGGAAAACCCGTTCCGCTGTCAATCCTGCCTTTCATTTTTATACGCAAGAACGTGGAAAATCTTTTTTCACCGTCCCGATGGACGGGAGCTATTGCAAATACCGCAAAAACTGGTATAATAAAGATACAATCCATCCAGGAAAGAGGGAAAGGAATCATGGCAAAGCAGTTTATCGTTGAAACCTCCGCCCGTCACGTGCACGTGACCCAGCAGGATCTGGAAACCCTGTTCGGCCCCGGCTATCAGCTGACCCCCAAAAAAAATCTGAGCCAGCCCGGCCAGTTCGCCTGTGAAGAGCGGGTGGACGTGGTCGGCCCCAAAAAGACCCTGGGCCGCGTGAGCATCCTGGGGCCCGTGCGCCCCGAAACCCAGGTGGAGCTCAGCCTGACCGACGCGCGTTCCATCGGCGTGGCCGCCCCCATCCGTGAATCGGGCGATATCGCCGGCTCCGGCGCCTGCAAGCTGGTGGGCCCCGCTGGGGAAGTTGAGCTGACCGAGGGCGTCATCGCCGCCAAGCGCCACATTCACATGACCCCCGAGGACGCCGCTGAATTCGGCGTGGAGGATAAGCAGATCGTGTGCGTGAAGATCGGCACCGACGGCCGCTCCCTGATCTTCGGCGACGTGGTGGTGCGCGTCAGCCCCAAATACGCCCTGGCCATGCACATCGATACCGACGAATCCAACGCCGCTGGCTGCGCCGGCAACGTAATGGGCGAGATCGTGAAGGAATAAACAAAGCGTGAGGCATCCGGGAAAGCCAAATAGATTTCCCGATCATTTCTTGGCTTCCCCTGGCGGCAGCCAAAACCACACGCAAAAGCAAACCGCTCTTTGATTTTTCAAAGAGCGGTTTTAGGTTGTCGAAAAAGAATTTTCGACAACCTACGAAACGACGCGGAAGCAACCTCCGGTTGAATCTCGCAATTCGGCATTGTCGCCCAGGGGGCAGCGCAACCGCAGATCCCTGGGCTCTGTGCCTCATTGGGCCTTCATCTGCCTGTATCCGCTACAGGCGGCGGCAGATTCCGGCCCTCGGCGACGTACACGCCGCCGCCTGCGGAATACAATCGAAGGGGCCGCGGTCCCGGGACGCATTCAGTTAGCGAACAAATGCCAGAATGCAATTTCACCGGTACGGTGTATAATTGCGCCCTTGCTTTCTTTTATTCCTTATGATATGCTGAAAGTGACAAATCGGTATTTGCGGAGGAAGAATTAATGACAAAGGATGAAATAATGAATCTCGTCAATCGTTCTCTTTTTGCAACGATTGGCTATACTGACGAAGTGGGCAGGCAGAATGTTCGCAGAGTGTTTTGCGTATGGCACAAAGGATTAGGCAGACATCTGATTTCAACAAATACAAGTTCAGCCCACGTACAAAGTCTGCGAAAGAACGGGAATGCCTGTCTGTATTTCTCTGACGATTCGACTTTTGAGGGACTTTGCTTATTTGGAAACATTGTAGCACACTTTGAGAGAGAGTATAGAGAGCTCCTTTGGAATAAGGGAGATGAAAAGTACTATCCGAAAGGCGCCGAAGATGAGGATTACTGTATCCTGGAGTTCATAGCTGAAAGTGGACGCTTTTATCGCTACGACGGAAAAGGCGATTTATCGGCATCTGAGATTGATACATATGATAAGGGCAAGGAATTTAAGAACGGATACCATGCCACTAATGCAAATATTTGACAAATTCCCGTTTATCTATCCGAATCTCTGAAACTCATTGATTTTCCTGCATTTTCCGCAGGCCTGCTTCCATAAAAAGCTCCGTTTTCCCTTGTTTTTGCCCTTGTGGGGCAAAACAAGGGAAACTTTTTTAGTCGCCGCCTACTACCTTATCCAGCAGGCGGGCCGAGGAGCGTTTCGCTTCCCTTGTCGAGTGAGCGTAGATGTTCATGGTGGTACTGACGTCGGCGTGTCCCAAAAGCTCCTGCACGTCCTTCGGCGCTGCACCATTGGAGAGCAGGTTACTGGTGAACGTGTGGCGAAGCTGGTGAAAGTGGAAGCCATCAAGCCCCGGAATCTTCTTTGAGGCTGTCCGGCAGGCTATGCTGACCGTGCTGGACGATTCAAAGCACCCGTCCGGGCGGAGACAAACGAAATCGATCTCCTTGTAGTCTTCCGGCACTTCCGCCGACATTTGCAGGCTGTAAACCTCGTAGTAGCTGCGGCCCTTTTCCTGTACCTGTTTGTAGTAGTTCAGGCTGTAGAGCTCACCGTACTTGAAGCGGTTTTTGTGCTGCTCGGTCTTCGCCGCCTTGAGGATCGCCGCCAGCGTGTCGCAAAAGTCCACCGTGCGGATTTTGCTCCGCTTGGTGGTGCCGACCTCCGTCTTGTGCCTCGCCCCGTTGTAGCGCATACTGCGCCTCACCGTGATGGTCTGCTCCTTGAGGTCAATGTCCTGCCAGGTGAGAGCGCAGACCTCGCCGATCCGAAGCCCGGTGTAGTAAGCGATCTGGATGGGCAGGAGCGCCGGGTTATCCTTCTTTTTCAGATAGTCCGTCAGTGCCTTGAACTGCTCATAGGAGATCGTGGGAACGGTCAAGCCGTCCTCACTGTCCTCGTTGAACAGCTCATAGGTTTCCTGCTTGTGTCTGATCTTAATATACTGCATCGGGTTGAAGGTCAGCAGCCGCTTGGGGAAGACCGCAAACCGGAATGCCGCCTGCATCACCGCAGAGTAGGGACGAATCGAATTTGACGCTAACGGTTTTGCCTCCGAGCCATCCGGCTTCTTACCTCCGAAGGCCAGCAGATCGAAGAACGTCTGTAGGTGTTCCGGCGTGACCGTTTTCAGCTTCCGGTCTCCGATGGGATACTGCTTGATCCTCTCGATAGTGCTTTGATAGAGGGACACCGTACCGTTTGCAAGGCTCCCGGGTTTCAGTTCTTCTTCCACCCACATATCCAGCAGATCACCCACCGTAACGTTTTCTGACCGGGCAACGAACTTCTTTGCCTCGTAGTCCTCCATCGCCTTGCGGAGCAGAGCTTCCGTTTCGGACTTGCTTTCCGTCCCGGCGTATTCCTTCTGCACCAGATTCCCGCTCTCGTCTTCCACGTAGAAGCGGTAGTACCACTTTTTGCCTTTCTTTCTGACAGATCCTTTTGCCATAGATATTTTTTCTCCTTTCCGTATCCGTGGCAATCGGGTCTGTGACATATGGTGTGCGTGTTA
>JAFUXH010000076.1 GCA_017470945.1 Clostridia bacterium
CGCCGGACAGCTGGCTGGGGTAGGCATCGGCGCGGTTTTCCAGGTTGACCCGCCGAAGCAGGCCCATGGCCTTTTCCTCCGCCTCTTTTTTGTTCTTTTTCAGCAGCTTCATGGGGGCCAGGGTCATGTTTTTCAGCACGGTCATGTGGGGAAACAGGTTGAAATGCTGAAACACCATGCCCATTTTCTGCCGGTGAATGTTGATGTTCACCTTGGGGTCGGTGATATCGGTGCCCTCAAAGGTGATGACGCCGTGGGTAGGCGTTTCCAGCAGGTTCAGGCAGCGCAGGAAGGTGGATTTTCCGCTGCCGGAGGGGCCGATCACCACCACCACCTCGCCCCGGTGGATATCGGCGCTGACGCCCCGCAGGGCCTTCAATTCGCCCTCGTTGAAATGCTTTTCCAGGTCGCGAACGGAAATGATGCACTCAGTGGTCACTGTTGCGCAGCCTCCTTTCCAGCTTGCCGATGAGGGCGGTCAGCGTCAGGGTGACGATCAGGTACAGCAGGCCGGACACGATGTAGGGCGTGAAGGCCGAAAACGTGCGGGAGCGGATATAGTCGCCCGCCTTGGTCAATTCCGTCAGCGCGATGTAGGAAAGCACCGACGTTTCCTTGATCAGGGAAATGAATTCGTTGCACATGGCCGGCAGGGCGGATTTGGCCGCCTGGGGCAGCACGATGTAGATCATGGTGTGGAAGCCGGAAAAGCCCAGGGAACGCCCCGCCTCCGTTTGCCCCTTTTCCACAGACATGATGCCGCCCCGCACGATTTCCGCCACGTAGGCGGCGCTGTTCAGCCCGCAGGCGATCACGCCGATGATCACCTTGTCGATGCGGATGGAGCCGAAAATGCCGAAATTGATGATCAGCACCTGCAGCAAAAGCGGCGTGCCGCGCATGAGGTTGATGTAGCCCCCGGCCAGCTTGCTCAGCCCGTGCACGGCGGCGATGCCCGCGCGTTTGCCCAGGCTTTTTCCCCGGCCCGACATATCCCGCACCTGGGGCAGGCGCAGGATGGCCAGCAGCGTGCCCAGCGCCACGCCCACCACGATGGCGAAAAAGGATACTTCCAGCGTGATGCCCAGGCCCCGTAAATAGCTGAGCCACCGGTTGTCCCGGATCACGTTGGTGTAAATTTCTTTATAAATGGTTTGCCAGAAATTTAAGGTGTTGGCCTGCAGGGCGGGCTGAAGGCTTTCCCACCATTGGTCAAACAGGCCCACCGAGGCGGCTTCGATCATTCCTGTCACAGCGTATGATTCCTCTCTCTTTATCGCACAAATGCCGTAAGGGAGGGGAAAGCTCCCTTACGGCCATGAAAGGTTGGGGAAGGATATTATTCGGCGGCTTCTTCCGTGGCGGAGAAATACTTGGCGGCCAGTTCCTCAAAGAAGCCTTCGGCCTTCAGATCCGCCAGGGCGGCGTTGATCTTTTCCAGCAGCTCGGGGTTATCCTTGTTCACGGCGATGCCGTACCAATCGGAAGCGCCCAGGTCGATATCGGCGATGATCAGGGTGGGGTCGTTCAGGCTGGCCAGGATGGCCTGGCCCACGGGGCCGTCCACGATCACGGCGTCCACCTTATTGCCCTGCAGGTCCAGGGTGGCGTCGATGAAGGAAGAATAGGTCTGCACGTTATCAGCGCCGGTGATTTCCTCGGCCTTGAAGTCGCTGGTGGTGCCCAGCTGCACGCCGATGATCTTGCCCTTCAGGTCATCCACGGAGGCGATGGCGGCATCCGCCTTGATGATCACGGTCAGGCCGGCGTCGATGTAGCCATCGGAGAAATTGACCGACTCCAGGCGTTCCTCGGTGATGCTGATACCGGCGGTGCCCACGATGGCGGGGTTGTTCTTGACGGTGGGCACGATGGATGCGAATTCCATGGCCTCGGCTTCCGCGCCGTCATAACCGATCTTCTTGGCGATGGCGTCCATCAAATCGGCGTCATAGCCCACGACCACATCGTTATCCACGGATTCAAAGGGGGGATACTGGGGGTTGGTGGCCCACACCAGGGTTTCGGCGCTGGCCAGCGCGCAGGATGCCAGCAGCATCAGGGCGGCGAAAACAGCGATCAGTTTCTTCATAGCTTTTTTCCTCCTACATACGGTTGAATCGAAAATTGGTTTCCTGAGAACGATGCCAGTATAGCACCGAAGGAATGAATTGTCAATAGGAAAATTGAATTTTTATTCAAAAAATTTTCGAAATTATCGTCGAATATGCAGAATATTCAGATATTTATGCATATTAAGAGAAATCATGAAGGATATGGTCAATTTCCGTCCCGGGGCGACATGGCTTTGCATTTCCTGCCGGAATATGATACAATCAAAACAGGAAAGAAGGAAGGCGGCGATGGGGATGCAGGGCAAGCTGATCGTGATCGCGGGCACCAATGCCTCCGGCAAAAGCGGGCTGGGGGTGCAGTTGGCTTCCATGTATGGGGGCGAGGTCGTATCCGCCGATTCGCGGCAGGTGTTCCGGGGGCTGGATATGGGCAGCGGAAAAATCACGCCCCAGGAAACCCTGGGCGTGCCCCACCACCTGATCGACGTTTGTGAGCCGGGGGATTTTTTCTCCATGGCTGATTTTCAGCGCCTGGCCTACGCCGCCATCGACGATATCCTGGCCCGGGGCAAGGTGCCCTTCCTGGTGGGCGGCACCGGATTATATGTGGACGCGGTGGCTGATGGCTATGAATTGTCCGACCGCGCGCCGGACCTGAAGCTGCGGGAGCACCTGGAAACCTTCGATACCCCCGCCCTGTACGAAATGCTGAACGAGCGCCTGCCCGATACGCAGATCGACCCCAAGAACCGCAATCGCGTCATGCGGGCTATCGAGCGCATCGAGGCCGACGATTATCACCCCGGCCGCCGAAATCCCCGGTACCGGACGCTGAAGCTGGGGGTGACCTGGGACCGGGAAACCCTCAAGGCGCGTATCGACGAACGGCTGGAGCGGCGGCTTCAGCAGGGCATGGTGCAGGAAGTGCAGGGCCTGCTGGATCGGGGTGTGAGCACGGAATTCCTGATGAAGCTGGGCCTGGAATATCGCTACCTGACCCGCTATCTGCAGGGAGAATTGACCTACGATCAAATGGTGGAGGAATTGGGCAACGCCATCAAAAAATTCGCCAAGCGGCAAATGACCTGGTTCCGCCGGGAGGAAAACCTGCATTGGCTGGATATGGCCGCCGATCCCGTGGCGCAGGCAGTGCCGCTGATCGACGCGTTTTTGCACGAAGAGTGACATGCGGGGCCTTCGCGGCCCCGCGCCCCGCGGCAGGGGAATGATTCCCCTGCACCCTCCCCCCGCGATGGAGCTGACGACGAAAACAAACGCTGTCCGCGCGAAGCTATGGGTACGCCCAGCAAGCTGCCGGGGGCAAGAACACGCCAAAAAGGCTCAGGGAAAAGTAAACTTTTCCCTGAGCCTTTTTGACGTATTCCCGGTGCGTTTACGC
>JAFUXH010000077.1 GCA_017470945.1 Clostridia bacterium
CGCCGAGCTGCTGGTGCCGGTCGCGGCCACCTCGGCCAGCTTCATGTAGTCTCCATCCTCAGTCGCGCAATACCAGACCTCATAGCCCACGATGTCGTTGTACGCGCCCTGGGACGCGCTGCTCCAAGAGAGCGTCAGTTCAGCATTCGGATCCGGCGTAGCCGCGCTGACGGAGAGCTTGGTCGGTGCGCTTGGAGCGCCGTAGGTATAGACCGTCACCGCCGCGCTGGGGACAGAGTTGGAGTGGGAGCCGACCGTCACCACGGTGTAGGCGTAGGAGCTGCCAGCGGATCCGGCAGCAGGCACAGCATACTCGGAAACATCCGCGCCCACGGTGGCCACGCTGGATGTGCCGCGCATGATCTTATAGCCGGTGATGCTGTTATTTGTTCCAGCTTCAGCGCCGCTCCAAGAGAGAGTGACGGTCTCGTTCGGCCCAGCATACGCGCTGGACAGCTGCACGGTGGCGGGAGCCGTCACATCGGTGTAGACGGTGGTGGTAATTCCAGCGTAGGCATCGGACAGACCAGACTGACTGCGCTGGGCCAGGGTCAGCACCTTATAGAATATACTCACGCCCATGGTGGCGGGAGAGGTTACGGTGGTGTTGCCGCTGGTGGAGCTGGATGTCACGGTGGTCAGCTTTGCATAGGTGCCGTCAGCGGTGTCACAGCTCCAAATCTCGTAGCCGATGATGTTGTTGTACGCGCCTGCGGTCACATTCGACCAGGAGAGCCGAACAGACGCGGATGCGTCAGGATAGGCATCATCCACCAGCACCATGCCAGGTGCAGAGGGATCGCCATAGGTATACGCAGTCTTTCCCTGGGACTTCGCCGAATCGTTATGAGCGCCCACGGTGACCACATAGTACACATAGGTGCTCCCGGCATCCGGGTGAGCGTCCACGGTGTAGCTGGCCACGTCTGCGCCCACGGTGGCGTACAGATCATTTCCCTGGTAAATCTTGTAGCCTGCGATGGCATTCAAGACACCAGACGAAGCGCCTGCCCAGGCCAGGGTAGCCCTGCCGCCAGGAGCAAGATAGACCGCCGCAGCTCCGTCCAGGGTGACCGAGGTCGGCGCGGTGGGCTGGGTGGCGGTGTAGACCGTGCGCGTGACGGATGCAGGAGCGTCAAAGCCAGCCTTGGTGCCCTTTGCATAGACCGTATAGCCGTAGCCCTTGCCCTCTTCCTCGTGCATGTCCACCTGCGTGCTGCTGGTGGAAGCGCCCACGCTCTTAAACAGTTCGCCGCCCTTGTAGATGTCGTAGCCGCTGACCGGGTTATTCGCTCCAGCTTCAGTGCCGCTCCAAGAGAGGGTGACGCGGGCTCCGGCCACGGTGTAATAGTCGGCAGCAACATCGTTCAGCATGACGGTGGTCGGTGCGGTGGGAGCCGTGTAGGTTTTGGCCGTGATGGATACCACAGAGGAATAGCCGCTGGAGGTACGAGCGCCCACGGTGACGATCTTGTAGAAATACTGATCGCCCATGGTGGCAGGAGCGGTCACGGCCTTATTGCCGGAGGTGGAGGTGCTGGTCACGGTTTCCAGCAACTCGTAATCGCCATTCTGCGAGGTGCTGCGATAGATGCGGTAGCCGGTGATGGCATTGTAGGAGCCGCCGCCAGACGCACCCGACCAGCTCAAGGTCGTGGAAGCACTCGCATCAGGCGTATCGTTTTGCACGGTTACGCTGGACGGCGCGGACACATCGCCATAGGGATACGCCGTAACGGTGCCGGATTGCACGGACTCGGAATAAGGGCCAACGGCCACAACGGAATAACTGTAGGTGCTGCCCAGGGACGGGAACGGAACGCTGGTGCTTCCATAGGTCGCGCCGTTGGAATTGCTGACCGTAGTGAAAAGCTGACCGCCACGATAGATCTTCCAAGAGGTGATGGTGTTGTAGTTGCCGTTGGTGGCCCCTTGCCAATACAGCGTCTGGTAAGATCCAGCAGGAGCATACGCAGAGTCGCTATAATTGTTCAGCATGAGGAAGGTCGGTGCAGTCGGCGCGGTGGGCTGCACATAGTCCACATCGATGTAGTGCGTACCATCGCCGCGAATGAAGATCTTGCTGGCGTTTGTCGTAGAGTCTGAGATGGAGAAGCCCGTGACGCTATTCACAGGGAAGTTGGAACCTACATAAACCGGGATGCTCGGACGGTAGCCGGTGTAGTTGCTGCTGTTAAATTTCACAGAAGCAGAGCCGGAATAGGACAGACCGCCTGCGGTGACCGTCACATTCACGTTGTAGGTATTGGAATAGGCGTTACAGGACAGCCACGGCTTCACGTAAATGTAGCCAGTCGCAATAGGATTAGAGACAGACTGAGCGCTGACGCTTACCGATACGGTATTATTAAGGCTCGTGCTGCCGCCGCTTTTGGTGCCGGAATAGGTAAGAGTTGCCATGCCGCGCCCTCCTTACTGGTACACGTTCCCAACGTAGTCAGCCACGCGCTCGACCGCCGCCAGGGTGGTGCCGTTGATGCGCAGGCGATAGAGCGCCTCCTGGCGGGTGGTGCCGCCAGCGGCCAGATCGTCCTGGGTGAGCGTTGGGTCAGTCGCGCCGGACTCGGTAGCAGAGTCAGCGCCCTGGATCACGCGCAGCACATGCCGGTCGGCCACATCGCCGCCACCGCGAATGAACTCGGCCACCACCAGGTCGCACCGATACGCGCCAGCCGTGCCAGACACCACGGTCAGGTCTTCCGTTGTGCCGCCGCACACGGCCACCATGTACCCCTGATTGGAATACTGCCCCGCAGCAATGCGCACGGTGTTGTCGTTGACAATGGTGCAGGCCATCAGGCTATCGGCCAGCGTGATGCCAGAGCCGCCGAAACGCGCCCGGTTGGTCTGCGCTTCGTCCTCCGCATAGATGTGCGCAGCAGCGGAAACAGGAGTGTAGATATTGATTGCTTTTTGCATTGCCTTATTCCACCTTTGCCTCAATCTTTAACTGACCGTCTTTGATGGTCAGAATCTTCCTGACGATTTCAGCCTTCCCGGCCATGCCGGTCAGACGGTCACGTGCGCCCACGATATCTCCAAGAGCGATGTCCTCATCTACGGTCACCTGGTCGATATCAATGGACTTAGTCGGTGCGTAGCTGGACAGGCGATCCAGCATGGAGGAAAGCAGCTCCGACTCGCTCTCCGCATTGGGATAGTCCATAATGACGGTGCGCTCCTCGGCCTCGCTCCAGCCCTCCGGCTTGGTCGTGTAGTAAGTGCTGTCCACCCGGTAGAGATGGAGCACGGTGCGCTCGGTGAGTTCGCCGCTGCCCAGGCCAATGCAATGGTTGTACTGCTCCATTTTTCCAGAGGAAGAAGTAAAATCCACGCCATAGTCCTGGGAAAAATCGATCTCGTCCGAGTAGTCAACGACCGGCTGCGCGGACAGCGTGACATGGGCATCGGCGCTGGTGAACGACACCTCCAGCCGCAGCCCGTAGGTCTTAAGCGCTTTGTGCAGCCCGACCGCATAGGTCTGATAGCGCCACCTGGCCGAGATGTCCGTGCCTGTTGTGGAGCTGTCCACGGTGAACAGACTCCCAAAGGAAGTGCCTACCACGGCAGCGATGGCCAGGTTTGCGTCCATGTCGGTGACCACCTTGTACGCCTCGCCGGTCGGAGGACAGATCACCTTCTGGAACAGCATCCCGCGCCAGCACACGCCCTGGACCTGGATCGTCCGCGCTGCGGTGTTGTGGATGACCTCGGTCACCACGCCGCCCCACTCGGTGCCAGACCAGTAAAGGTAGTGACCCTCCAGGATCGGCTCCTCGGCCCAGGATGCCTCCGGCATGATGAAGGAAAAGCTGTTGTCCACCAGGGCAGCGTCCAGCTTGGTGCAGATCTCCATGTCAGCCTCCATGATGTCGCTAAGGACACCGATCTCGGCCAGACTGCCATCCGCGTGAATAAAGGTCACGTCCATAACGGCTCACTCCTCTGCTGCACCATGGTGACCGAAAACTTAAAAGCGCCAGAATAGATGACTGGCGATTGCCCCACAGGGATAGAAGCGAACACATCGTAGTCCTTGTTCCGAGCGTTAAACACGTTCGTCTGCGTACCAGTCGAGGACACCTTGTATGAACATTGCCACCGTTGTGTTGGACGCTTACTTTGAAGAGATTTCAGCGGATTATGTGCTGATCAATAACGTTCAGGGTGCGTTTCTGGCGACCGACTACCTGGCACGGTGCGGTCATAGATCCATCGGGCATTTGAAATCAAACGTTTATATCAGCAATTTTGGCGAACGTGCCAACGGGTATTATAACGCCCTGCGTAAGCATGGTATCGATACTTCCCATTCATTTGTGATCCCGCTGTCTCCCCAAACCGAGCAGGGATACGCTGACATGGTGAAATACTTGGAGAAGGAACCGCGCCTTGCAACCGCTTATTTTGCCGATAACGATATTATCGCCGTTGCCGCGCTGCGTGGTTTTGCCAAGTTTGGATACAACTGTCCCAACGATATTTCCGTCATTGGTTTTGATGATATGCCCTTTTGCCAGCTGACCACGCCGCCTATCAGTACGATGCGCGTTCCGAAGCGGGATTTGGGCCGCATCGCGGTGAAGCGTTTGCTGGAAAAGATACAAATCAGAGAAAGCGATTTCATGAAAATATCCATCGCCACACAGTTGATCGAGCGTGAAAGCGTTAAAAAACTGAACCCGTGAAAGGAGAAAAGATTATGACCATCGATATCCTAAAAGACAAAAAGGTACGAGTCATTGTTAATACAGATGCAAAAAACGAGGTGGACGATCAATTTGCTATCGTTCATGCGCTGCTTTCTCCCTCCTTTCGGGTGGCGGGAATCATCCCCGCGCATTTTGGCGCGGAAAAGTCGGCTCACAGTATGGAGGACAGCCGCCAAGAAGTCGATCTGTTGCTGAACATGCTGCACATGAAGGATGCAGTTCGCGTAGAAAACGGCGCCGCCCATGCTCTTTCCGATGAAACCACGCCCGTGGATTCCGCGGGCGCCCGCCTGATTATCGAGGAAGCCATGAAGGACGACCCCGCGCCGCTTTACATCGCCTTCCTGGGACCGTTGACAGATATGGCGTCAGCGCTGTTGATGCGTCCTGAAATTGCCAAGAGGAATATTTGTGTCATTTGGATCGGAGGCCGGGATTGGCCCAGCGGCGGCTGGGAATATAATCTGAAAAACGATGTGCATGCCGCCAATGTCGTATTTCGGTCTCAGGTAGAATTGTGGCAGGTGCCCAGGAACGTGTATCGAATGATGCCTGTTTCCTTGACAGAATTGCTTGTGCGCGTTGCGCCTTGTGGAGAATTGGGCAATTACCTTGCGCAAAATGTGATCCGTTTTAACAATCAGCCGCAGGTTGGCCCAACAGAGTACCGGTGCCTGGGGGATTCTCCCGCCATCGGCCTGATTCTTTTTGACGACTGTGGCCAGTGGAAATGGCAGCCAGCGCCTGAATTTGACGATCAAATGCGGTATATTCACAACGGTCAGTACCGCCCGATCCGCGTTTATGAAAATATCGATTCCCGCTTTATTTTGGAAGATTTTTATGCGAAGCTTCGTCTGTTCACAGCGCAATGAAGCGGATGCTGGTCTTTCATGATGGCATGGAGTTAACCAGCAGAAAACAAATCGAGCAAAAAATATAATTGTAAATTCGGAAAAACGGTGTCACATTTCGGCCTCCTTGTTTGTCCTACTATATGGGACGAAAAGGGAGGCTTATCTTTCTTTGCGTTACTTGAAATGAATCGGAGAGATGAACATGAAAAGAAGATGGACGCTGGCAATCGTGATAACTGCTCTGGTGGTGGCTTGTATGGGCTCCTCTATCGCTTTGGCTGATAGTAGTATTGAATGGAAACCCGGGGATATAGGTATGATTCAGAAAAACGAAACCGCATTATTAAGGCAAAATTGAAGGGCTTGCCTCCTGCTCTTCACAGAAAGCAAACCCTTCTGGTCGCCTAATTCATATTTTGTCTAACTTTTTGGGGTCACTTCACAGCCGAGCGCTCTTCTTTTTCGCTCGTCTTAACGAAAGGGGCTCTTTAGATTTCGAGCGACAAGGAATGCCTTTTTACTACGCCGAGGTTCTTAACGAAATATCGCTGCTTCGATATCCTCCAGGCGGAATTGTTCAGAAATAGAATACGTCCTCAAATTTCTTCTCCAAAGCGATACACAGTATCAGAGCGAGCTTTGCGGTTGGAGAAAACTGACCCGTTTCAATTGAACTGATGGTGTTGCGCGATACACCAACCATTTCTGCAAGCGCAGACTGAGACAGGCCCTTCTCAGTTCGTATATCCTTGAGCCTGTTTTTCAAAATCAATTGATCGTCCACCGTGCCACCTCATTATTTCATCAATTGCAGTATCCAGGCAACGAGAAACGCAGCTGCTGCAATTACATACATAATCGAGATATACAGCTCATGTTTCTTATGAAGCTTCGAATATTTACGAATGAAGATCGCCGAGCATCCTGCCATGACAGCGAAGAAGATTCCGTTGTTCATCCGGTCGTATTTGATTGCCTCTGTCACGGCTACAACCGCAAGGAAACATACAGCAATAATCCAGCCCAAAACAATACTTGATCTGGATACTTCAAGACTTGCGACATCCTGCCCGTGGTTCTCCTGTCTGCTTTTTTCCAGAATTTCTTCCCTGTTCATCATGAACCCTCCTTTTTGCCAAGTTTGCTTGGCATGGGATTACTATATCACTGCCAAGTACACTTGTCAATACGTTTTGCAAAGTTTTCTTTGCAAAGGCTTGTAGGATGGCGCAGAGATACCGCCAATTCGGCCTGACGATCACCTTCGTTATGATTGTCGCGTATTCAAGGAGATGGGCATTTTATTTTGCCGATTTGAGCGGCGGGATCAAAATTGGTGCGGCGCAGGGGACGGAGCGGGTGTATAACATCGCCCTGTGGGAGTTTTTGCCTGCCTTTATGCCGCGGGGTTTTCCCTTATCCGAGATAAGGCCGCAGCCGGTCGAACACCGTGCGGTAGGCGGCGGAATCGAAGTGGATGCCATCCCGGGTGTGCTCGATCTTCAGGTTCCCGTTTTCATCCTTCAATCCGTCGTTCACGTCGATGTAATGGAAGCCGAATTCCCGCGCCAGGGCTTCCACCATGCGGTTGGCCTTGTTCACGTTTTCATTGGTGCGCGCGCCCAATCCGCCGCTTTCCTTCGCGGCGGGGGCATCCCAGTTGACGGGGTAATAGGCCATCAGGTACACTTCGGCATCCGGCAGCTTTTCCCGGATGATCTCGCAGATTTTTCGCTCGTTTTTCGACAGATGGTCGAACCAATCCTCCCCGTCCTGCCGGAAGTTGATATCGTTGGTGCCGATGTTGAGGAACAGCTTCTTCGGCTGTGGGTCCAGCAGCACCGTATCGATGGCGGCCAGAAATTCATCGGTGGTGTAGCCGCCGATGCCCCGGTTGTAGGCGATGGGCAGGCCCTCGTTCAGGCAGTATTCCGTGATGGGGAAGCCCTCCATCAGGGAGGAGCCGGTAAACAGCGTTTCGCCCTTGCGGATGTAGGCGTTTTGCTGCCGGTAGTTTTTTAGCTTCCGCTCCTTTTCGTGGCCGAAACGCGCCTGAAGCGCGGCCATGAATTGCTGTTTTATTTCGTTTGTGATTTGCTCCCGCTCGGTCATTCCGCATCCCTCCGCGATCCTAAGAAATACAGGCTTTCCTTGGGCTGACGCGCCATGGTTTGGCGGTCCACGGCGATCAGGCCGAAGGTCATGGAAAAGCCCTTCTGCCATTCAAAATTATCCATCAGGCTCCAATAAAGATACCCCTTGATCGGCAGTTTGTCAACCAGGCAGGCTTCCACGCCCTGCAGGGCCGTGCGAATGAAATCACAGCGCCGGGCGTCGTCGGCGGTGGCGATGCCGTTTTCGGTGACCAGCAATTCCCCGGAAAAATCCTTCGCCACCCGCCGCAGCACGTGGGCAAGGCCCTCGGGATAGTATTCATAATCCATTTGCGTCACTTCCGCGCCTTCGGGAATGGGCAGGGAGCCCTTTGGCCCCATGATCGTGCGGGAGTAGTTCTGCACGCCTAAGAAATCATCCTCAGCCATAACGGGCAGGTAATGGGTGAATTCCTGGTCCCATTCCTCCCGGGCTTGTTCCTCGCCGCCGGGGATGGATTGTACGTCGTGGAGGCTCAGCGTCCAGCCCACCTTCACGTGCGGCGCGGCTTTTTTCAGCGCCTTTCTTGCCGCCGCGTGGGCCTGCATCACGATTTCATCCCCGTGGGCCGAGCGGGCGGATACGAACACCGCGGGGTTTTCGGTGCCGAACACCTCCCGGTTTTCCCGGGCCGCGTCGCCGGTCTTTTTCATCAGGTCCTCCAGGTTCACCCCCATCTGGATCTTGCCCGCGGCCTGCATTTGCAGGAAAAACTGACGGGCCACCTGCGCTACCTGGATGCCCATGTTGGCTTCGTTCAAGGTGCAGACGTAATGAAGCTCGGCCCCAAACTGCTCCCCGATGTAGGCCGCATACCGGGCGAAATCGGCGGGGGTGGTGTCCGCCTCCCAGCCGCCTTTTTGGATCAGCCACAGGGGGCTTGTAAAGTGGTGCAGCGTCACGATGGGCTCGATGCCGTGCTCCCGGCAGCAGCGGATCACCTGCCGGTAATGCTCCGTTTCCTTTTCATCGAATGTCCCTTCCTCCGGCTCGATCCGGGCCCATTCGATGGAGAAGCGATAGGCGTTGAGGCCCGCCTTGGCCATCAGGGCGATATCCTCTTCAAAACGGCTGTAATGATCGCAGGCCAGGCCGCTGGGTTCCTGAAAGCCGCTGTGGGGAAGGCGCTCCTGGGCCCAGTAATCGCTGTGAATGTTGTTGCCCTCCACCTGATGGGCCGCCGTGGCCGCGCCAATGAGAAAATCCTTGGGAAGCATGGCGTTTCCCTCCTTTACGCGTTCAGGGTTTCGATCAGGGCCTTCAGCTTTTCGGGGGTCAGGCGGCCGTAGCTCACCAGCGCGCCCAGGGGGATATCCAGCATCATCTG
The DNA here is from genome assembly GCA_017470945.1 of Clostridia bacterium. Lineage (GTDB taxonomy): Bacteria > Bacillota > Clostridia > Christensenellales > Aristaeellaceae > RUG563. The sequence goes on from JAFUXH010000077.1 coordinate 9,072, forward strand.
CTGCATCATGCGTTCGCTGCCCTCGCCCATGGAATCCGTCTGATCCACGTGGCTCATGGCGGAGGAACTCATCATTTGCCCGATGATCACCTTGCCCTTGGGGTGCTTGAGCAATTGCCCGATGGTGGTGGTTTCGGTGACGGGGAAGGACAAAAGCGTGGTGCCCTCCACCTGCACGGCCTTTTCGCAGCGGATATCCCGGCTGCTTTCGCCGATCTCAATGACGAACGCGCCGGATTCCACGAAGAAATCGTGGCACTTGGGCTCCCAATAGGCAAAGGCCCGCTTATCCAGCGTGAAGGAAACTTTCTTGCTTTCGCCGGGCTGGAGGGATACCTTTTCAAAGGCTTTCAGCTCACGAACAGGACGGCGGACGGTGCTTTCCACGTCCCGCACGTACAATTGCACCGCCGTTTTGCCGGGGCAGGGGCCCGCGTTTTTCACGGTGACGGTTACCTTCAGCTTTTCTGTATCCTGAATCTTGTCTTGATCCAGCTTGAAATCGCTGTATTCAAACTGCGTATAGGAAAGGCCGTGGCCGAAGGGGAACAGCACCGGCATTTCCTTTTTGTCGTAATAGCGGTAGCCCACGAAGATGCCCTCGGCGTAGGTGACCACTCCGTCCTCCCCGGGGAAGTTGAGGTAGGAGGGATTATCCTGGAGCCGCAGGGGCCAGGTTTCCGCCAGGCGGCCGCTGGGGTTCTTTTTGCCAAATAGCAGATCGACTGTGGACGCGCCAACCTGCTCGCCGCCCAGGTACATGCACAGCACCGCGCTGACCTGATTCAGCCAGGGCAATTCCACGGGGGAGCCGCCGTGCAGCACCACAACGGTATTCGGATTCACGGCGGATACGGCGGCGATCAGTTCGTTCTGATTGTTCGGCAATCGCATGTGATCCCGGTCCGCGCCCTCGGTTTCAAAGGCGTCCGGCAGGCCGGCGAAGATCACGGGGATATCGGCCTTTTTCGCCGCTTCCACCGCTTCCCTCAGCAGGGCGGCATCCGTTTGGTCGCTGTGGGCGTCGTAGCCCCGGGCATACAGGACGCCGCTCGCCGCTTCCAAGGCGCTGACGGGATGGGGCACGTTGATGTGGCTGGAGCCCGCGCCCTGATACCGGGGCTTCTCCGCGAATTCGCCGATGAAGGCCACGGACTGGCCGTCCTTCAAAGGCAGCGTGCCCTCGTTCTTCATCAGCACGGCGCATTCCGCCGCCAGAGCCCGGGCCAGAGCGCGGTTTTCTTCCCGGTCGATGACGGTATCGGGCTTCCGCTGCTCCATGGTCTCCTGCACGAAGCGCAGCAGCCGCAGCACGGCCTGATCCAACGCTTCTTCCGAAAGCGTTCCTTCCTGCACGGCCTTGAGAATATCTTCCCCCGTGGCGTTGGGGCCGCCGGGCATTTCCAAATCCAGGCCGGACGCCACGCCCTTGGCCCGGTCCTTCACCGCGCCCCAGTCGGTGACCACAAAGCCGTCGTAGCCCCATTCCTCCCGCAGGATGTCGGTGAGCAGGGTTTTGTTTTCAGCGCAGAAAACGTCGTTGATGCCGTTGTAGGCGCACATGATGCTGCGGGTTTTGCCCTGCTTGACCACATTTTCAAAGGCGGGCAGGTAGATTTCATGGAGCGTGCGTTCGTCCACCTGGGATGTTCCGCTCATGCGGCGGGTTTCCTGGCTGTTGCAGGCAAAGTGCTTGGCGCAGGCGGCGATGCCCTCCTTTTGCAGGGCCTGCACATAGGCCGCGCCCATTTCGCCGGCCAGGTACGGGTCCTCAGAAAAATACTCGAAGTTGCGGCCACACAGGGGGCTGCGCTTGATGTTGAGGCCCGGGCCCAGCAGCATGCCCACGTTTTCCGCCTGGCATTCTTTTCCCAAAGCTTCACCCAATTGTGCCATCACGTCCCGGTCAAAGGAGGAAGCCAGGGCCGCGGCGGTGGGGTAGCACACGGTTTCGATGCTCTTGTTGATGCCCAGGTGGTCGCCCTCGCCCTCCTGTTTGCGCAAGCCGTGGGGGCCGTCGCACATCATCACGGAAGGCACGCCCAGGCGCTCAACGGCCTTCGTGTGCCAGAAATCCCGTCCGGAGCAGAAGGCGGCCTTTTCTTCCAACGTCATTTGCTTCAAAATTTCCCGCGCGTTCATTTTTCTTTTCCCCCTTACCAATCGGTCGCGTTTTTCAGTTCTTTTCGATAATCCTTATAGCAGAAGATCAGCGCCGCCACGGCGGAGATCACCGTGGTCACGGTGGCGGCGAACACGATGCCGTACATATGGAACACCCAGTTCAGGATGAACAGCATGGGGATATACACGATGCCCTTTTCCAGCAGGGACACGATGATGGCCTGCCTGGATTTGCCGGCGGCCTGCAGATAGGTGGTGCAGATCTGATAGAACCCATAGAAGGGGCCGATCACGATGGAGGCCAGCAGGCAGACCCGGCCGATGACCAGCACGTTCGGGTCATTCAGGAAGGCGTTCAGCAACTGATCCCGGAAAATCAGGCACAGGGCCGACAGCACCGTGCCGGCGACCACCGCCAGGCCGGCGGTTTTTCTCAAAATCTCCGTCAGACGCTTCATATTTCGGGCGCTGTAATTGAAGGAAATGGCGGGCTGCATGCCCATGCACACGCCCATTACCGTCATGGAGATCATTTGCCCGATGCGGCTGGCCACGCTCTGGCCCGCCACGGCGACGGAGCCGTACTGCATCATCAAATTGTTGGCCACGGCGCCGGACACGCTGGCCAGGATGGTGGAAAGGCTGAGGGGCAGGCCCAGGCTGAGCACCGTTCCCACCACGTCCTTTTTCAGGGAAATATCCCTGGGATTCACTGAATAAATCTTGCCTTTGGTTCGCAGGAAATAAGCGTAATAGCAAAGGCTGACCGTATTGGCGATCACCGTCGCCAGCGCCGCGCCGGATACGCCCATGCTGAAGGTGGAAATCAGCAGGGGGTCCAGGGCGATGTTCAGCACGGTGCCGATCATGTTGCCGATCATGGAATCGGTGGTGGAGCCGTCGGCCCGGATCAGGGCGGGCACCACGTTGGTCAGCATGATGACGGGCGCGCCGATGGCGATGATGCGCAGGTATTCGGCGGTGAAGCCCTGGGTATCCGCGTCGGTGCCAAGCAAGGCGCACACGGGCTGCATCAATGAAAGCACTACGGCGGCGAAGACTGCGCCGATCAGGATGGCCCCCCACACGGCGAAGGCGCTGATTTTTTTGATGCGGCCGTATTCCCCTTTGCCCAGGGCCAGGGAAATGGCGGTGCAGCCGCCGTTGCCAAGCAATACGCCCAGGCCCGATAAAATGGAAAACATGGGGCTGGCCAGGGATACCGCGGCCACTTTGTCGGGATCACCGGTTTGCCCGATAAAAAACACGTCCGCCATGTGATAGAACACTGTTACCAGCATGATCAGGATGGCCGGAATGCACAGCTTCCGTGCCAGCGTCCAGTAATGGCCGGAGCGCAGCATTTCTTCATTTGTATCTGCCTGATTTTTTTGCATGTTCTTCCCTCCTTATCGAATCATTCCGCTTACACGGTATATTTTAATAAAAACGAAGCGCTTTTTCTTTTTGTAATCCGATCAATTCTCCCACAAATCCGATGAAATTGAAAAAGATGTCGGATTTCTGTCATTCTTCGTCGGATCAGGAAAAGAAATTTCGCGCTTGATTTGCTACAATCATCCTGTCAAAACGGGAAAAGGGGGACGATCCATGCAAATATTCAATCCGGACAGCAAGTTTTCCCAGTTCATTTATTATGTGACGGACTATGTGAAGCTGGGCCTCACGTTCCTGCTCTTTTCCATCCCGGGCGTTACCGCCGGGGCGGCGGCCGCCGCCGTCATGACGGTGGGCATGCGCATCGAGCGGAAGGAGGCCCCCACCGTCTTTCGCCCCTTCTGGCAGGCCTTCAAGGATAATTTCCGTCAGGGCACGATCTTGACGCTCCTGTTCATGCTGGTGTTCGGTTTCCTGGCGGCGGATTGGTACGTGCTGTGGCAGATGGAGGGAACGGGGCTGATCCGGCTGATCTGCGGCGTCATTTTCGTGCTGGCGCTGCTGCTGGGCTGCCTGGCCCTCTGGGTATTCCCCACGCTGGCGCGGTTTGAACTGACCAACCGGCAGATCCTCCACAACGCCATGATCCACATGTTTGCGAATTTCCCCAAAACGCTGCTGGCCCTGTTCGCGGCGGTGGGCGGGTTTGTGCTGGCGGCGTGGCTGCCCCAGGTGCTGCCGCTGATCACCCTGTTCGTGCCCGCGTTCGTGGTGTGGTACATGAGCCGCACCGCCGTGAAGCGCTTCCGCAAATTCGACGGCTCCAGGGAAGAAACGGAAGAAGAAGCAGCCAAGGAAGCTGCCGCTTTGCCTGAAAAACATCCGGTGGAATTGATATAAAAGGAGGAAATCATCATGGGTAAGACGATTTATGATCCCAAAACCGATCCCCGCTTCCAGCGCCCCGTCATCGACCAGGACGAATGGAGGGAAAGATATCTGCCCGACGGCTCCACCATCCCCTTCCGCTACCTGCACGGATACTTTGACGGGACGGATGTGAAATTCTCCTTCTGCTTCCCGCCCAAAGATCTGTATGAAAATCGCTTTCAGCAGTACCTGTCTCCCTTCCCCGGGCCGGATGAAGAGGTGGCCTCTCTGGGGCACACAGGGACGGAAGATAGGATCGGCTTCGCCCTGCGCTGCGGCGCGTACTATGTGGAAACCAACATGGGCTCCCATTCCCAGTTCGGCGGCAACCGGGATGATTTCCTCACCTGGCAATCCTCCGCCGCGGCGGCGGAATACTCCCGGGAAAAGGCCATGGAGATTTATGAGACCGACCAGCGGCCCTACGGCTACGTGTATGGCGGCAGCGGCGGCGGCTACAAATCCATGGCCTGCATCGAAAATACCAGCGCCTGGGATGGGGCCGCGCCTTACGTGATCGGTTCCCCCGTTTCCCTTCCCAATACCATCACCATGCACGTGCAGGGCCAGCGGGTGCTGCGCAACGCTTTCCCCAAAATCCTGGACGCCTTGGATGCCGGCGGCTCCGGCGACCCGTACAAGGACCTGAACAAGGATGAGGCGGATATGCTGCGGGAGCTGACGAAGATGGGCTTCCCGCCCCTGGCCTGGTATCTGGAGGCAAAGGGCGTCGTCGATCCCGGCTCCCTGCCCGTATTGCTGCCCGGCGTCAAACAGATGGACCCCGGCTACTTTACCGATTTCTGGACCAAGCCGGGCTACGCGGGCTCCGATCCGAACAGTTCTTCATCGAAGGATCACATCATGTTCCGCACGAAGGTCAAATCCGTCCACCTGCCGGAACAGGCGGCGGAGCGGAATGCCGAGGACGGCTTAAACGGCGTGGATGACGCCTGGAAAAAGCAATTGGCGGATGGCAACGGCGCGTACCTGGAATTGGAGGATTTGCCCAAGGGTGACAACCTGTACCTGGAAGGGCTCTCGATGATCTTCGAAAGCGGCGCGGCCAAAGGCGCGAATCTGCTCATGGGCAAAATGATGCGCTACGCCGACAGAAGCGGCGGCATCGTCACCATCGGCTCCGCCTACGGCACCAGCGACGTGGGGGAAACGCTCTCCAACGTACAGCCCGGGGACGAAATCCTGCTGGATAATTCCGATTATGTGGCGGTGCAGAGCTATTACCGCCATCAGGTGCCGGAGGATCTTTCCTTCCACGCCTGGGATCAGTTCCGGGATGAAACCGGCCGCCCCGTCACCGCCCAGCGCCCGCCCTTCCCGGTGCCCTTCACCGGCGTGGGCGTCAGGCAGGACGGCCATATTCAAGGAAAAGTTATCAACATCCAGGCCCTGATGGATGAAAGCACCTGCCCCTGGTGCGCCGACTGGTGGCGGCACAAGATCATTGAAGCCAAGGGCACCGACGCCGATCACCGCACCTATTTCATGGAGCGCTGCATGCACGGCGACGTGAACGCCCTGGGCAATTACATGGTGGTCAATTATGTGGGCGCCCTGCGCCAGGCGTTGATCGATTTGTCCGCCTGGGTGGAAAAGGGCGTCGAGCCCCTGAACCGCACCGCCTACACCCTGGGCGAGGACGGGCAGATCCACCCCGAGCAGGACGTGGCCAAGCGCTTCGGTATCCAGGCCATCCCCACATTGAAGGCCAACGGCGAAAAGTGTGCCCATGTGAAGGCGGGCGAATGCGTGCGCTTCACGGTGGACGTGGAGGTGCCCGAAAACGCCGGGGACGTGACGGAGATCCTGTTCAGCGCCCGTGAAAAGGCGGTGGAAAATCCCGACGGAAGCTACCAGTCGCAGCTGGCCCGCGGGGACAGCATCTGGGAAAGCCGGCTGACGTTTGAAAAAGGCGTTCGCGGCGCGGTGCACACCGCCCACGCGGAGGCTATGGCCTGCTATGACAAGCCCGGCGCTTACTTTGCCACCGTGCGCATCGCCAGCAACCGGAAGGGAGAGGCCGATCCATTTACCCAGGTGCTGAACCTGGATCGAGTGCGGATCATTGTGTCGTAATCCCGGGCATTTTGTCGGATTTGCGGTATTTTTGGTCGGATCACAGAAAGCATTTTTCAATCAAAAAGGATAAAATTTGACCAGAGAGTAAGCCAACGGGAAAGGAGACAGGAAACCATGTCCATTCGTGCAAAGTGGATCGCGCTGATGGTGGCCGTGGTGGTGCTGCTGGTAGGCATGCAGGTCTATTACGGCGGCGTGGGCACCACCGTCAGCAGCGCAAGCCCGGAAACCACCTTCGATTGGTGGATCTATTCCGGCACCTCTTCGGAATATTACGATAATTACGCCCAGAACCCGGCCATTCAATATACGCTTCAGCGCGGCTGGGGCCCCGAGGAAAAGACCGTCGCCCTGAACTTCCTTCAGCCCCCGCCCGGCAGCGAGGATAATAACTACACCACCATGATCGCCTCCGGCGACCTGCCGGATATCATCGACGCCGTCATCAGCGAGGCCCCCGGCGTCATGGTGGAAAAGGGCTATGCCATCGAGCTGACGGACCTGGTGAACCAGTATATGCCCAATTACAAGGCGTTGGTGCACTCCAACACCGAATACCTGTATAACTGCGTCAGCATCGACGAGGATGGCACCGAGCATTATTATCAGCTCAATCAGCTGCTGGATGGCTATGACGCCCTGTTCCAGGGCTTCCAGTACCGCAGGGACTGGATCGTGAAATACGGCGCGAATCCTTCCACCGGCGAATCCTTCACCGGCGGCTATACCGATCCTGACGACGTGGACGCCTGGGAGGACGACGTCAAGTTCCCCAGCTGGTATGACGAGGCGAAAAAGGCCAAGGCTTTGGAAATCGACCCCAGCTGGGACGGCACCGAGCCCTTCTTCGTTTCCGACTGGGAATGGATGTTTGATATTTTCAGCAAGGCCCAGGCAGACCTGGGCATTGAAGGCAAGTACGCCATCAGCCTGTATTACCCGGGCTACACCTGGTCCGGCGGTTTGCTTTCCTGCTTTGGCGGCGGCGTGAACGTGTGGTATCAGGATGCCGACAGCAAGGTGCACTTCGGCGGCAACGAGCTGCCTTTCAAAACTTATCTGCAGTGCATGCACCATTGGTATGAAGTGGGCTGGCTGGATCACGATTTCAACCAGCGCACCTCCGACGCCTTCTACCAGATCGACTCCACCTCCGTGCGCCAGGGCATGATCGGCATGTGGAACGGCCAGCAGTCCGAATTGGGCGGCCGGCTGGATATGCACGACGGCGGCTGGACGGCGGGCATTTTCGTGGCGGGCGCTGCCTATCCCATCAACGACAGCTACGGCCCCGAGGAATGCCAATATGTGGTGCCGAACTGCGTGATGGGTTCCTCCCTCACCAAGGGCGGCGTCCTGATCACCCCCAAGGCGGCGGAAAAAGACCTGGCTGCCCTGTGCAGCTATCTGGATTACTTCTACACAGAGGAAGGCGGCCTGATCAAGACGTTGGGCCTGAGCGCCCAGCAGGTGGCGGAATTTGAGGGCAACACCTTCTATGCCGACCATGACCTGGCCGAAGGCGCGTATACGGTCAATGCCGACGGGATCTATGTCAAGAGCGCTGTGCTGGCCAACGACAGCGGCCAATTGAACACCGCCGTGGGCTTCAACAAGTGTCCCGGCCTGCTGCTGGTGGATAAGGTCGATCTGGGCTACGCCCCCTCCTATTCCGCTTCCCTGGCCCGGTGGACCAAGTATCCCAACACCGGCTTCTTCCAGGGCAGCCGCACCACCGGCGAAATGAGCCAGGCCGACGCCAAAGTCTGCGATGACATCCATGCCAAAGCCCTGGAATACATGGGCAAGAACTGCGCCAACTTCATCACCGGCAAATCCAACTTTGACAAGGATTGGGATAAGTGGAGCACCGTGCTGAACAAGTACAAGGTGGCCCAGGCTACTGAAATTTACCAATACTATGTGGATCATTATCCCTTCCGCTGAAGCGGGCTGAACCAAGAGGAGGTGTCATTTCATGGCAAAGAAAAATACCGCTCTGTCAGGCTCCGCACGGCGCAGCTGGAAAACGGAGCTGAAACGCGACTGGGTCGTGTATCTTCTGTTCCTTCCCATCATCATCTATGAATTGGTGCTGCATTATCTGCCTATGTTCGGCATCGTGATGGCCTTCGAGGACTACAACGTGGTGGACGGCTATTTCCGCAGCCCGTGGGTGGGCATGAAGCACTTTATCGATTTGTTCAGCGGCGAGGATTTCCTGCAGGCCCTGCGCAACACCGTGGTGATCGGCCTGATGAAGTGCACCATCGGCTTCATCGCCCCCATCATTTTCGCCCTGATCCTGAGCCTCATCAACAGCAAGAAATTCAAGCGCCTGGCCCAGACCATGTCCTACATGCCCAACTTCGTGGCCGCAGTCATCGTTTGCTCCCTGTTCACCCAGTTCCTGGCCAAGGACGGCCCCCTGACCCTGCTCTTAACGAACGTGTTCGGCGCGGAAAACCAGAATTGGTTCGCCAACGACAAGCCCCCCGTGTTCTGGATCATCTACACCCTGATGGGCATCTGGCAGGGCGTGGGCTGGGGCTCCATCATGTATGTGGCGGCCATTTCCCAGGTCAGCGGCGATCTGCATGAGGCCGCGGCCATCGACGGCGCCACCCGGATGCAGCGGCTGTTCAAGATCACCCTGCCCAACATCCTGCCCATGATCATGATGATGTTCGTCATCGGCATCGGCACCGCCTTCGTTGCGGGCTACGACAACATCCTGCTGCTGTATATGCCCAGCACCTACAACGTATCCGATACCGTGTACACCTACACCTACCGCCAGGCCTTCGGCGGCGGTACCTCCAATTATTCCCTGTCCGCCGCCTCGGGC
>JAFUXH010000011.1 GCA_017470945.1 Clostridia bacterium
CCGCGATGACGGAGGAGGAATTGAGCTTGCTCAGGGTCAGCTTGCCCGCCACGCCGTCGGCGGTCAGGCCGTTGGCGCGCTGGAAGGCTTTCACGGCGGTTTCCGTGGCGGCGCCGTAATCGCCATCCACCGTGCCGGTGTAATAATGCAGGGCCTTCAGGCGGGTTTGCAGGGCGCGTACGGCCTTGCCGTTGGCGCCCAATTTCAGGGAATTGCCGATGATGCCGGCGGCGGTGGACGTTTTCCGGGCGGAGGAGGAATACAGGGCCTTCAGCGTATCGGGGCCGGCCACGCCGTCGGCATAGCTGACGTTGCGGCGCTGGAAGGCGATCACGCCCGCCTCGGTGGATTCATCGAAGGTGCCGGTGGCGTTGCCCACCAGATAACCCAGGGAGATCAGCCGCTCCTGCATCTGGCGCACGGCGGAGCCGCTGTTGCCCTTGCGCAGGTAGGTTTTGCTGCTGTAAGCGGGGGTGGCGGTGACCCGGCGGGCCGTCCGCTTGGGGGTGGCGGTGACGGAGGGACGGGCGGTGGCCCGGGCGGAAGCCAGGGCTTTGAGCGTGTTAGCGCCCACTTTGCCATCCACCGTCAGCTTATACTGCTGCTGGAAGGCCTTCACGGCGGCCTCGGTGGCCGCGCCGAAATCGCCGTCCACCGTGCCCTTGTAGAAGCCCAGCGCCTTCAGCTTGGATTGCACGTTGCGCACATCCTGGCCCTGGGAACCCAGCTTCAGCGAGCCCTGGGGCGTGGCGGTGGGCACGGGGGTATAGGGCAGGGGCGTCACGGTGGACACGGTCAGCGTGCCGGTGCTGTCAGTGCTGATGGGGGCGAAGGTGGCGATGGTCCAGGTATTGCCGGAGGTGGGCAGCGGGATGGGCGTGTTCAGATCGCTGATCACCACAGGAGGCTCCGTTTCACTGGTGATCGGCTCCGCCGTAGGCACGGGGGTTTCGGGCTGATAGGTGGGGAAATTCAGCGGATCGCCGCCCTGGTTGTTGGCGGGGATTTCGGAGGGCGCCACATAACAGCCGGTCAAAACCAGCGGCAGCAGGATCAGCAGGGCAGCCAGGGCTGCCTTGAGCAAACGGCGACGTTTCATAGGTCATCCTTCCTTCCAAGCGGTGCAATGATCAGCGGGCCCACAGCCCTCTGTAAATATAGACGGAACAAAGAGGCGATTTGTTTCCCCGGCGGCGGAAAAATGTTACAGCGTATCGTTTCCCGCGTAGTGCCACCCGCGGAACCCAACCTGCTCGGCGGCGGCCACGTTGGCGGCCAGATCGTCGATGAACAGGGATTTTTCCGGCTGGATCTGATAGCGATCGATCAGCAGGCGGAAAATGGCGGGGTCGGGCTTGACCAGCTTTTCCCGGGCGGATACCACCGCGCCGTTCAGCTTGTCCTTCAGGAAGGGAAAGCGCTCCACGGTGTAGGTGAAGGAGGGCTCGGGGTAATTGGTCAGGGCGTAGAGACGTTTGCCCCGGGCGCGCAAATCATCCAGCAGATCGGACAGCGGCAGGGGAGACATGATTTCAGGGAAGCGATACAGCACGCGCAGCACCGTATCCTTTTCCTCGGGCAATCCGGCGGCGGCGGCGATCCGGGCGGCGATGCTTTCGTTGCTTTCCAGCCCCACGTCAAAGGCGGACCACATGTTCCTGTCGCCAAACATCGCGTCTGTCAGGGGAAAACGAATTTCCGGCGGGATCAGCAAAGTGACCTTGGAAATATCAAATCCCAGCAGCACATTGCCCACGTCGAACACGATAGCGTCCGCCCGCAGCAGCCGTTCATCCATCATTCATACCTCCACACATATAGCATACCATAAATTGAAGGGAAATACAATCACTTTCCTGCCGACAGATTCCGACAATTTACAAGAAAAATTTATTTCAAGGGGGTTGACAAGGGAAAAAACAGGTGTATAATACATTTGAAAGTCAAAGATAGTCAATATTGACTGACAGACTTTCCTCGAATCTGATGAAAACCCGAAAGGGAGGCGATCATATGTCCAACAACGCGTACACCCAAAAATCCATGGAAGCCATCCAGTTGGCCCAGCGCCTGGCGGCCGAGCGGGGCCACCAGCAATTGGAGCAGGCCCACTTGCTTTCCGCCCTGCTGGAGGCGCCGGAGGGGCTGATCCCGCAATTGATGAGCAAAATGGGCATCGATGCCCAAAATGTGCGCCATGGCGCGGAAAGCATCCTGCAAAAGCTGCCCCAGGTGCGCGGCCTGTCCAGGGAGGAGGGAAAGGTGTATATTTCCTCCGATATGGATAAGGCCCTGCGCTCCGCCAGCGACGAAGCGGCCCGCATGAAGGATGAATACATTTCGGTGGAGCATCTGTTCCTGGGCCTGATCAAAACGGCGGATAAGGACGTGACCGCCCTGTTCAAGCGGCTGAACCTGACGGAAGGCAATTTCCTCAAAGCCCTATCCGACGTGCGGGGCGCCGCCCGGGTGACCAGCGACAACCCGGAGGAGACCTACGACGCCCTGGCCAAATACGGCAGCGACCTGGTGGATATGGCCCGGAAGGGCAAATTGGATCCCGTCATCGGCCGGGACAGCGAGATCCGCGACGTGATCCGCATCCTGAGCCGAAAAACGAAGAATAATCCCGTGCTGATCGGCGAGCCCGGCGTGGGCAAAACCGCCATCGCCGAGGGCCTGGCCCTGCGCATCGTGCGGGGCGACGTGCCCGACAGCCTGAAGGACCGCACCGTGTTTTCCCTGGATATGGGCGCGTTGATCGCCGGGGCCAAGTTCCGGGGCGAATTTGAAGAGCGGCTCAAGGCCGTGCTGGCGGAAATCAAAAAGAGCGACGGCAAGATCATCCTGTTCATCGATGAGCTGCACACCATCGTGGGCGCCGGCAAAACCGAGGGCAGCATGGACGCGGGCAACCTGCTCAAGCCCATGCTGGCCCGGGGCGAACTGCACTGCATCGGCGCCACCACCCTGGACGAGTACCGCAAATATGTGGAAAAGGACGCGGCCCTGGAGCGCCGCTTCCAGCCCGTGCAGGTGGAGGAGCCCTCGCCCGAGGAAGCGGAGAAGATCCTTCGCGGCATCGCCGTGAAGTTTGAGGAGCACCACGGCGTGCAGATCACGGACGATGCCATCGCGGAGGCGGTGCGCCTCTCGGAGCGCTATATCAGCGACAGAAACCTGCCGGACAAGGCGATCG
>JAFUXH010000078.1 GCA_017470945.1 Clostridia bacterium
AACTGATCGAGTACCTTGACTACTACAATAACCGCCGCATCAAGGCAAAACTGAAGGGCTTGCCTCCTGCTCTTCACAGAAAACTAGCCCTTCTCGTCGCTTAATTCATATTTTGTCTAACTTTTTGGGGTCACTTCAAAATCCAAGTGCTGTTTTAATTGATTCTTCTATTGAAGGACGATAAAAACTTCTTACAAAATCGTTTGCAAATAATCGTAGCTCTGCCGCAGGCAATCAAAGGGCGATTCGCCGTAGCAATCATCCTGCTCCACCAGGGCATATTCCGTTACGCCGTTTTGCTTCAGCGTATCCAGAACGGCGGCAAAATCGATGTTCCCGCGGCCCACAGCGGCCATGCGAATATCAAACCCATGGATCGCAAAATCCTTCAAATGCACGCAGGGCAGCCGATCCGCGTGTTTCTTCAGCCATTGGCACACATCCATGCCGGCGTATTGCAGCCAGTAGGTATCCGCCGTAACGCCCATCAGATCGCTTGGCAGCATAGACAGTAAATGCTCCATCATTGTGCGTCCATCCGGCATGCGGGCAAATTCAAAGGCGTGATTGTGATACATCATCTTCATCCCCGAAGCCTTGATCTTTTCCGCCGCCGGGCCGAAATCATCGGCGAAATACGGCAGGAATGCTGGATCGTGATACCGATCCGGCAAGTAGCCCAGGCCGATATATCGGCAATTCAACAATTGATGCTTTTCGATCAGGGCGTCAGCCCGATCCAGGAAATCCCCTTCCGGGTTGTGGGTCAGTACGACGCTCAGGCCGTTTGCATCGCACAGCGCCTTGATACGCCGGGGCTCGATGGGCCCAAGGGCTGACAATTGCACCGTTTGATAGCCGATTTGAGCTACCTTTTCCAGCGCCCGGCCCAAATCCCGCTCATTCTGCCCAAACATCCGCAAGGTATACATTTGCGCGCCGATCTGCATGGCTGATTCCTCCAATCAATAGCTTCCTTCCGTGGAAACGGTGATGTCTTTATCCTCCTTGTGGCGGGAGGTTTTGCATTTTTCCATCAATAAATCATAGAACTTCTTTTCGTCAATGGGCAGCGTGACCATTTCCCCGATCCAGGCGGATAAATGCATGGCGTTGGACAGCATCAGGCCCCGGATGCCCTCGCGCCCGTCGGCCACCAATGCTTCTCCCCGCAGGATATGGGCGGCAAAAGCGTTCAACACCGCCACGTGCTGCAGGTTCTGTCCATCCGTTTCCACCTGCATCACGTCAAAAGGCGGTACGGCAAAAGCTTCTTTGCTCGTTTTGCACCATACCCGCTCGTCCTCCCGCAGCCGCCAGAAGGTAAGCTCGTCATTTTCGCATACCAGCTTCCCTTTGGTGCCGGTGATCTCCAGCCGGTTGGTGCCGGGGGCGTCGGCGGTGGTGGTAACGAACACGCCGGTGGCCCCGTTTTCAAATTCCAGATAAGCGGTCACGTCATCTTCCACCTCGATATCGTGCCACTTGCCGATATGGCAATGGGCCTGCACCTTTTTCGGCAGCCCGCACAGCCATTGCAGCAGATCCAATTGATGGGGGCACTGGTTCAGCAGCACGCCGCCGCCCTCCCCCGCCCAGGGGGCCCGCCAGGCCCCGGAATCATAATAAAACTGGGTGCGGTACCAATCGGTGATCAGCCAGCTCATGCGCTTCATATCGCCCAATTCGCCGCCGTCGATCATTTCCTTCATCTTGCGGTAAACGCAGTTGGTGCGCTGGTTGAACATCATGCCGAAGGTCAGCTCCGAGTGCCGGTCCGCCGCCGCCATCATGTCCCGCACCTGCAGGGTATACACGCCGGCGGGCTTTTCCACCATAACGTGCTGGCCGTTATCCATAGCCAGGATGGCCAGGGGCGGATGCTGATAATGGGGCACGGCGATCAGCACGGCATCGCAGCATTTTGCCTCGATCAGGTCCTTCCCTTCCTCATAAATCACGGCGTTTGGCAATTGCTCTTTCGCCCATTGCCTGCGGGATGCCCGCCGGTCCGCCGCCGCGGCGACTTCGATTTCCGGGCACTGGCCCGATAGGATGTTGTTGATGTGCGCCGATCCCATGTTCCCTACGCCAATAATCCCTAAACGGATCTTATTCATATATATTCCTCCCATCATGAAAAACTCGCAGCGTATCCCGCTGCCGCGGGGTGATCACAGCGTTCCCGGCTTCCTTCAGCGCCAAAACATGCGCCATCCGGCTGGCCCCCACCAAGGCAAAGGTGGGGAACGGCTGGCAGGTCAGATAAGCCAACGCCAAGGCGCCGATGGATAGGCCGGTTTCCTCCCGCAACGGGAGAAGGCGCTCATAGATCTGGATATTTTCCGGGCTCAGATACTCGTTCTTCAATTTATCCGGCAGCGCATCCCGGCCCAACGCATCCAATTTCGTAAAGAATCCCCTGGCCTGGGAGGAAAAGCAGCAGCAAACCATGCCCGTATCCCGATGCATACGCCAGGTTTTCTCATCCATGGTGACCAGCGTAGGGTCGGTTTTTCGCACCTGAAGCGCCAGGCTGAACTGGGGCTGATTGGCGGTCAAAGGCGTCAGGCCGTGGGATAAGGCGTATTGGTTGGCCGCCTGGATCCTTTCTGGCCGCCAATTGGAAACGCCGGTCATCTTTGTCCATCCATTCTCGAGCAGGCTTTCCAGCGTTTCCATGATGTCGCCGACCGGCCTGCTTTCATCATCCCGATGCAGCCAATAAATATCCACGTGATCGGTTTGCAGGTTGCTCAGGCTTTCCTCGATATCGCCGCGAACCTCCTCCCGGCTTAACCGGCCTTGCCGCATATGCTCAAGCGGCGGATGGCCGCCTTTGGTGCTCAGAAAAATAGAATCCCGGCTGTGACGATCGGCCATCCAGCGGCCGATCACCTTTTCGCTTTCCCCGTTCCGGGGCGTGACAAAATCCCCGTATACCCGGGCGGTATCGATAAAATTTCCACCCATGGCGATATAGGCGTCCATGAATTCCCGGGCCTGGCCTTCGGGGCATTTTCCGCCAAATTCGCCGCTGCCCAGGCCGATCACGGAAACGTCATAGGGGCCGAAAGCCCGTTTTCTCATGGTTGAAGCATCCTCCTTCATTCGCTGCTTACTGCCAATTCAGCTCCCACAAAATGGCCTTCAGCGCATCCAGGGCGATGCGCCAGGCGGTCGTTCCATCCATCTTCCATTTTTCGCCGGATGGTCCGTTTTCCAGGCCGGCAAAGCCGGTAAACTCGGTCAAATGCGGCTCCAACGACACATATCCCGCGTAACCGCTTTCCTTCAACATTTTCAGGATGTCTTTCACGCGCCCGTCACCCCAGCCGGCCGGCGTCACCTGACCGTCGGCAAACCGGGCGTCCTTGATGTGGATATACGCGATATAGGGCTTCAGCAGCGCGTAGGCTTCCATGGTATCCTGGCCGCACTGCACGAAATTGGCAAAATCGAACACCGCCTTGAAATGATCGCCATAAAACCGCTGCATCAGCTTTTGACAGCGCGGGGCCGTATCGCCGTAAATCCCTTTTTCGTTTTCATGCAGCAGCACCACCTGCCGCTTCTCCGCGTAATCCGCCAGCTTTTCCATCCGGCGCATCACCTCGTCCTCGCAGCGGTCAGCTTCCTCTGCGGGCACATAAAAGCTAAACATACGGATGTTCCTGGTGCCGAAAACCTTGCACAAATCCACCACGTTTTTAAATACGTCAAAATGCGGGGCGAAATCATCGTGAATGCCGATCTTGCCAATGGGGGAACCGATGGACGATATGTGCATGCCCCGTTCGGTCAGTTGCTTTTGCAGCCCCTCCGCTTCCTTGGGTGAATATGTTTGGATCCCCCGTCCGTTCACACCCCGGATTTCGATGGCACGCACGCCGGTAGAGCTTGCCACCTCCAATTGCGTTTCAAACTGCGGGTGGATTTCATCGGCAAAGCCGGTCAGCACGACGCTCATAGTTTTCTCCCCTTCCCCGATCGTTTTCCTGCTTGCTTGGGTCCTGTGGATGGAAATGGGAAAGGCGCCGATCGTTGGCATGATTCTTCCCCGCCGTCGGGCCCTCCCGCAAAACAGAATGGATGTAAGATATGATTAATCCCCTCATTTAACACTTTCATTATAACATTCTTTGATCCATCCAGCAATACGCGCGGTGGATTTCTTCGCATTTTCCGAACGCGCAGTTTGATTCGCCCTGAGCAAATTGATCGGCGAATAAAATTGTATTCCTTTTATTATCGCATTAAAAAAGCTGACTGATGTTATACGCTCAGTCAGCCCACCATCAGATGCGATTATTCAGGAATTGCAAGCCACATCATTGGGAAACGCTGCGGATATAATCGTAAAACGCCGTAAAGGCTGGTTTATTCTTGTTGCTTCGCAGCATATAAACGCACACGTTGAAGGGAATCTCGGGGTAAATATCTACAAGCTTCACCCCGTCGGTGGAGGGCATGCGGTTGCGGTAAATCGGCGCCAATCCCTGTCCGCTTTTCACCATCCGTGCTACTGTGGATGTAAAGGAAGAAGTGCCAACGAAATTGGGCGAAAAGCCCTGCTCCTGGCACAGTCGGGTCAGCACGTCCTTTTCGATGGCAAACATATAGGACTTGCTTTCGTGGCAAATGACGGGCACGTCCCGCAGCTGATTGATGGTGACAAAATCCAGGCTTTCAAAGGGATGCCCTTCGGGGATCATCATGGCCATGTGGTCTCGGCGGAAGATGGTGTACCGGATATCGGGTGAAATGACCGCCCCTTCCGCGGCGAACACAAAATCGCAGCGCCCGCTGGTCAACGCCTCCTGCGGATCTTTTATTTCGATCATGTGGCATTCCCATTCCTGATGCTCCTGAAAGAATTTCCCGGAGGTTTCAATGATGTCGTATTGGCCCAGGAACGCGGAAAAGCCGATCGACATGCGCTGGCGCTCCTCGTTCTGCATTTTTTCCAGCGACCGCAGCGATGCCTGATAAGCCCGCAGGGTTTGCTGCGTATGCTGATAAAAATCCTCGCCGTATTCGGTCAGATGGGCGGAGCGGCTGGTGCGGTCAAACAGCATTACGCCCAATTCCTCCTCCATGTGGGAAATGTGCTTGGATAAAGAGGACTGCGAAATATACAATTGATCGGCCGCATCCATGAAATTGCCGGTCTCCGCCAGAACGACAAATTCCTGCAGATGTTTGATTTCCATTGGTTCCTCCTGTAAAACGTACAAAAACAAAGCAATTCGCTTTTGTTCAATCTTGCTTCTACTCCTGTTTATTATATACCAATTGAAACAAAATTTCAAATAGACGAAAGGATAAGGAAACAAATTTTCCCGTTTTTTTCTTTTCGACATATTCCAATCCGGAAAACGCGATCATTCAACAAGAATTGATTCATCCATCTTGCATGCTTTAAGATGCACGTGAAGCAATCGAAAACCGATCCACAGAAAGGAGCTTACGCCATGAAGCAAAATCTTCGTCCCGCATACTACGACGTGCCCGAACTGACACCTGAGGAACAGAAACTGCCCCTGGCCCGCTTTTTCCGGGATTACCCCATGCCCCGCCCCAATCCCCTGCAGCAGCAATTGCTGGACGCCGGCCCCATCGATCCCGCCGACGCCGTGCCCGCTGAAAACTGGCTGGATATCCTGCAGCCCACGGGCTACCGCAAGATCGAATTCGGCTACTGCATGATGCCGGATGGATCGGGCTATTACGCTGAATATTACCTGAGCCCCACCACCATCCGTCCCGGCATGCGTCCCTGGTACATGAAATGGATGAATCATAAATCCAAAAGCATGGTTCCGGGCCAGGGCAACCTGCGTTACAAATTGTGGATGCACCTGGATCACTGGGATCACGCCTTCGTCAACGGCGTGGATGGCAGCGACGGCGTGTGGGCAAAGGGTTCGCTGGATCTGGGCAAAAGCAAGGTGTACGAGGAAGAAATTTCTCACAGCGTGGATTTACGGGAATTTGGCCTGACAGAAGAACGGGAAAAGGAATTAAAGGCCGCCGGCTGCAACTGGATGGCCGGTTATGAGGATGTGCCCGGCGGGCATCATCTGGTGCTGCGGCTCAACCGTCCCTGCCCCTTCGGCGGCATGGAAACCATCGCGCACGAGTGGATCGGTTACTACGCCAAGGATGGCAAGATCATTCGGGATGAGAATACCCCGTGCAGCGAGGAATACCTGAAAAACGTTCTGACCCACAACACTGTGGAGCACGCTTACACCCAAATTTTCCTGCCGCCGCTGTGGGAGGCTTATCACGATCAGCCAGAGGACGCCGACTGATCCCATCTTTCCGGGGCGGTAAACGCCCCGGGTTTCTTCTTTTCCCAACGAACAATAAACGGAGGACGCTATGGCACGCCCAGTAGATGAAAAAAAGGCTCAAATGCTGATCAATGACCCGGTGGAAAAGCTGATCCCCAAAATGGCGGTACCCACCATTATCGCCCAATTGATCACCATGATTTACAACCTGACGGATACCTATTTTGTCAGCCGCCTCGGCACCAGCGCCACCGCGGCCGTTGGCGTGAACAGCACCATCGAGCAGGCTATCAACATGATGGGCATGCTGATCGGCGTTGGCGCTTCCAGCTACATCGCCCGCCTGCTGGGCGCCAAGCGCAAGGACGACGCGGATCGGGTATTTTCCACCTGTATGTTCTCCGGCATCCTGCTGGGGGTGGTGCTGATGGTGGTTTGCCTGGCGCTGATCACGCCCTTGGTGCGGCTGCTGGGCGCCGACGCCAACTGCGAGCAGTATTCCATCCAGTACGGCCAATACGTTCTGCTGGCAGCGCCCTTCATGGTGATTTCCTTCATCATGAATCAGTGCCTGCGCAGCGAGGGCAACGCCACCCTGGCCATGATCGGCATCGGGTTTGGCGGCATCCTGAATTGCGCCTTGGACCCCATTTTCATTTTCACCATGGGTCTTGGGATCGCCGGCGCTTCCATGGCCACGGCCATCTCGAAGGTCGTCAGCTGCGTCATCTTGCTCTGGCCTTATCTGAAAAAGCGCAGCACGGTCGTCTTGAGCGTCAAGAAAATCGCCTTCAAAAAAGACGACGCCAAAGAGGTTGTTTCCATTGGCTCCGCTTCCTTCGTGCGTTCTTTCATGGGCGTACTGGCCAACACCTTGATGAACCGGGCTGCCGGCGCATATTCAACGGCCATCCTGGCTGCCATTTCCGTGTCCAACCGGGTGCTGATGCTGCCCTTCAACATCATTCTGGGCTTTGGCCAGGGTTACCAGCCGGTGGCGGGGTACAACTGGGGTGCCAAGCGATATGACCGTACGGAAAAGAGCCTGTCCTTCGCCATGAAGGTGTCGCTCATCGGCGGCATTGTGATGGGCGCCGTGTTCTTCCTCTTTGCCCAGCCTATCATCACCCTGTTTAACAGCGCCGCTGACGCGGAGGTGCTGCGTATCGGGCAATTGTGTATTCGGCTGCAAAGCATTGTGCTGCCGGTGCACGCCTTCCTGTCGGTCATCAACATGTTCTATTCCGGCATCGGCAGGCCCCGGGAGGCCATGATCCTGGGCCTGGCCCGGCAGGGCTACTGCTTCCTGCCCATGATCTACCTGTTGCCCTTGTTCTTTGGCGGCACGGGCCTGGCAGGCGCTCAGGCGGCGGCGGATCTATTGTCCCTGGCAGTGGCTGTGCCCTACGGCGTCAAAGCGCTGAAGCTGGTACGCGGGAAAAAGGCGGAACAGGCGGCGATCCCTGCGACCGCCTGAAGGAAATTACTATCGACTGTTTCTATTCTGGAATATATGATTTTCAAGTCTGAATTGTTTCCACATGGATTTTGTGGTAAAAAAGAATTGCACAAAGGACATGTGAAAACCGTAAAGGAGGATGAAATCGATGAACAAGCTGCCCTTGTCGGAGGCTGAAAAGCAATCCCCGCTGGCGGAATATTACGACCGGGAAGATCCCAAGCCCGGTATTCTGGAGCAGATGCTGCTGGATATGGGCCCCATGGATCCCAGCGACGCGATCCCGGCGGAGCGCTTTACCGATCTGGCGCTGCATGCGGAAACCTACTATAAAAAGGAATTTGGCTACTGTATGTTCGATGATCGTCGGGGCTACATCGCCAATTACCTCAAATGGACCTCCCTTCCCGGCGATATGACCCGCTGGTGGTACAGCTTCATCAATATCAATCAGAAAGGCGTTGGGAAAGAAAACGGCTGCCTGCATTACAAAATCTGGTATCCCAGCGAGCATTTCGATCACGGCTTCATCAACGGCGTAGATCGCCACGGCGGCGTGTACGGCCTGGATTACACCAAGGATGGGCAATTGATCCGCACCGACCGGTTCCAGCTGGATATCACCCAATTCGGTGTCAGTCCCGAGCGGGCCGAGGAGCTCAAGCAAAAGGGCTACATGCTGGATTGCGCCTGGGAAACCGGCGAAGGCGGCATGCACCTGAGCCTGAATATGACCTACCGCTGCCTCGACGGCACCGTGGAGAAGCGCACCCGCACCTGGATCGGCTATGGCGTGAAGGATGGAAAGATCATCAAGGATCCCGATGCCTGCTGCACCGAGCAGATGCTTTACAACATGCTGGCCCATCAAAACGCCGAGGGCCGATACATGGAAAAGCTTGTGCCCGAAATCTACGAAAAATACGCATCTCTTCCCGCCGACGCGATTTGACGGGATCAAATATCAAAAACCATCATGAAAAGGAGGATCCCCATGAAAAAGTTCATCGCCCTGTTCCTGATCGCCGCCCTGCTGCTGGGCTGCACTGCCGGCTTAGCCGCCGCGGAATCCACCCTGACCTTCGCGGTCACATCCGATCCCTCTTCCCTGTTCCCCTACGGCGCCAACCGGGGCGGCAAGCAGGCCACCCGCACGCTTCTCTATGAGCCCCTGTTCTGGATCGACGCCGACGGCGTGATGCAGCCCATCCTGGCCAAGAGCTATGAAAGCCTGGGCAACGGCGAATACGAAGTGACCATTTTCGATTACATCTACGACAGCGCCGGCAATCATATGACCGCTTCCGACGTGGTGTATTCCCTGGGCCTCTACATCGCCGACGGCAAGCAGCCCGCCAACTACTCCGCCCTGACCGCCTATGAAGCCACCGGCGATTACACCATCCGCCTCACCTTCGGCAATGAGCACCTGGGCAACTTTGAAGCGCTGGTGACCAACCTCTACTGCATCACCCAGGCTGCTTGGGAAGCCAGCCCCGACCAGATGATGACCACCCCCGTTGGCACAGGCCGCTACGCCCTGAAAGAATTCAAGGCCGCTACCTCCTACACCTTCGTCAAGCGGGATAACTACTGGCAGACCGATGAAGCTTATATCGTGGACAAGAACAAAGCCAACATCGACGAATTGAACCTGAAGATCATCACCGACACCAGCACCATCGCCGTGGCCCTGGAAAAAGGCGAGATCGACTACACCCAGAATATCGAGGACGCCGACCGCCCCAACTTCCGCAATGAGGATGGCACCGCCAAAGCCGGCTACGTTTCGAAGGGCTTCGATACCTCCAACTTCGTGCACCTGACCTTCAACTGCTCCGAAAACAGCCCCTGCGCCGACATCAACCTGCGCAAGGCCATCTGCTACGCCATCGACGCCGCCGCCATCGCCTTCAATATCCAGGGAAGCAACGGTGAAGTGATGAAATCCTGCCTGGTGCCCACCGTGCTGGACGCGGATTACGCCCTGTACGCCAAGGATGATTACTATGCCTGCGATTTCACCAAAGCCGCCGATTATCTGGCCAAATCCTCCTACAACGGCCAGACCCTGCGCATCCTGGTGAAGCCCAATATCAATACCAACACCGCCGCCACCCTGATCATGGCCTACTGCAACGCCATCGGCATCAACGTGGAGCTGCTGGCCTATGAAAGCGCCCTGTACACCGAATATTCCCTGAATGAGGACAGCACCCTGTACGATATCGACCTGACCGGCCTGTCCGGCACCGACAACTATGCCTGGAAATCCCTGTACGAATTGGACGTCAACAGCTACAGCGGCGTAACCAACCACAATTTCATCTATGATGAAAAGCTGCAGCATCTCTACGATGTGGCCGCCAACGCTGCCACTGGCGGCCCAGAAGCCTCCGCCGCGCTGGCTGACTACGTGGACGAAAACTGCTACATCTACAGCCTTTACACCTACGACGTGATTTACTTCGGCCGTGACCGCATCACCAAGATCGCCAACGGCGGCGCCAACCAGGAAAGCCTGTACAACGCCTTCGAGCTGGCCGAATAACAATCATCGCAACCAGGGATGCCCCTTTACCCCATCGGCAAAGGGGCATCCTCTCTACAGGAGTGAAAAAAGATGCTGAAATATATCCTGAAACGGCTGCTGATGGTGATCCTGGTCGTGGTCGGCGTGGCCGTCATCATTTTCACCATCATGTATTTCACCCCCGGCGATCCGGTGCAGATCGTGCTGGGCGGCGGGTATACCCAGGAGCAGTATCTGGAAATGAAAGCCAAATTGGGGCTGGATCAGCCGTTCCTGATGCAGCTGCTGAATTTTCTGAAACAGATCTTCATTAACCTGGACCTGGGCACTTCTTACCTGGACGGCACCAGCGTGATGCATGAATTGCTGATCCGCTTCCCCCAGACGCTGATCATTGCGGCCGTGTGCTGCGTGCTGCAGGTGGCCGTCGCGGTGCCGCTTGGCATCACCGCCGCTGTGCACCAAGGCAAATTTGTGGATCGGCTGTGCATGGTGGTAGCGCTGATCTCCATTTCCCTGCCGGCCTTCTGGTTCGCCATGATGCTGATGCTCATCTTCTCTCTGCATCTGGGTATCTTGCCCAGCTTTTACCAGGGCGGCTGGACCAGCTATGTTCTGCCCTGCGTGGCCAACTGCTTGACCGGCCTGGGCGGCATGGCCCGGCAGACCCGCTCCCAGATGCTGGAAGTGATCCGCTCCGACTACGTGACCACCGCCCGCGCCAAGGGCGTTTCCGAGCGGGCCATCCTGTACAAGCACGCCCTGCCGAACGCCCTGATCCCCGTCATCACCAGCGCCGGCACCCACTTTGGGGCGGCCCTGGGCGGCACGGTGATCATCGAAACGGTGTTCTCCATCCCCGGCATTGGCTATTACATGCGCACGGCCATCGCCAACAGGGACCTGCCCGTGGTGCGGGGCGGCGTGACGCTGCTGGCCTTCCTGTTCTGCATCGTGATGCTTCTGGTGGATCTGGCTTACGCTTACGTGGATCCCCGCATCAAGGCCCAGTATGAAAATTCCAGCAAGAAACGTATCAAAAAGATCAAACCCGTTGTGGCGAAGGAGGCGTGATGGCAATGAGCGAAAGCATTCAAATGCGGAACAGCCAGCCCCCTTTGCAGGATGAATACGTCCGGGAGCATTCCTGGAAGGATTCCACCTTCTTCGTGGTGCTGCGGCAGTTTTCCCGCAATAAAATGGCCGTGTGCGGCTTGGTGATCATCTGCCTCCTGGTGCTGATGGCCATTCTGGCTCCGGTACTGGCCCCTTATGATTACCGCATGATCGATCCCATCCACGCAAATCAGTCCCCCAGCGCGGAGCACTGGTTCGGCACCGACAATCTGGGGCGTGATATTTTCACCCGCATTCTCTATGGCGCGCGCTATTCCCTGTCCCTGGGCTTCTTATCCAGCATGCTGACGGCGGTGCTTGGCATTACCCTGGGCGCCTTGGCCGGGTTCTTCGGCGGCAAGGTGGAAAACGTGATCCTGCGCCTGTGCGACATCGTGCAATCCATTCCCAACATGCTGCTGTGCATCTGCATTTCCCAGGCCTTCGGCCAGAGCTTCGGGGTCACCTGCGTTGCGCTGTCCATCAGCCAGATCCCCAATACCTGCCGGCTGCTCCGCGCCCAGATTCTAAGCGTGCGCGAGCAGGAATTTGTGGAAGCCGCCCGCATGATCAACTGCAGCAAGGCGCGCACCGTGGTTCGCCACGTGCTGCCCAACAGCATCACCCCCATCATCGTCACCTTCTCCACCGGCATCGGCATGCGCATCCTGGCCTCCTCGGGTTTGAGCTTCCTTGGCCTGGGCATTCAGGAACCGACCCCCGAATGGGGCGCTATGATTTCCGCCGGCCGCACCATTTTCCGCTATCACCCCGAGCTTGTAATCTTCCCCGGCATCTTCATCGCGCTGACCGTGCTTTCCTTCAATCTGGTGGGCGACGGATTGCGGGATGCCCTGGATCCCAAGCTGCGTCAATAAAGGAGAAGAAAATGGAACAGACAGCAAAAAAGCAGGGCCGGCTGCTGACCATCAAAGATTTGAGCGTCAAATACGTCACCAAAGATGAAACGGTTTCCGCCGTCAACGGCGTTTCGCTGGAGCTGAATTACGGCGACGCCCTGGGATTGGTGGGTGAAACCGGCGCCGGAAAAACCACCATTGCCAAATCCATCCTGCGCATCCTGCCCAATCCGCCCGCCGTGATCGACGGCGGCTCCATCGAGCTGGACGGCCAGAACCTGCTGACGCTTCCGGAAGAAGAAATGCGCAAGATCCGCGGCAAGCGTGCCGCTATGATCTTTCAGGATCCCATGACGGCGCTGAACCCCGTGCGCCGGGTGGGCGAGCAGATTGCCGAAGGCATCCGCATCCATGAAAAGGTCAGCCGCCGGCAAGCCAACGAAATGGCGGTGGAAATGCTGGAAATGGTGGGCATCTCCGCCGATCGGTTCCGGGAATTCCCCCACCAGTTCTCCGGCGGCATGAAGCAGCGGGTGGTGATCGCCATCGCCCTGGCCTGCAACCCCGATCTTCTGATCGCCGACGAGCCCACCTCCGCCCTGGATGTGACCATCCAGGCCCAGGTGCTGGATACCATCGGCGAGCTGAAAGAGAAAAAGAACACCGCCATGATCCTGATCACCCACGATTTCGGCATTGTGGCCAAATCCTGCAACAAG
Source organism: Clostridia bacterium (assembly GCA_017470945.1). Lineage (GTDB taxonomy): Bacteria > Bacillota > Clostridia > Christensenellales > Aristaeellaceae > RUG563. Next base: position 12,987 of record JAFUXH010000078.1, read on the forward strand.
GTGGGCGTGGTGTACGCCGGAGAAATCATCGAATTTGGCACCACGCGGCAGGTGTTCGAGCATCCCATGCACCCCTATACCAAAGGGCTGTTTGAAGCCATTCCCAAAATGTCCCTGGATGTGGATCGGCTGAGCCCCATTTCCGGCGCCATGCCAGATCCCACGCACCTGCCGGAGGGCTGCTGCTTCCGCTCCCGCTGCCCATACGCCCGCGAGGAATGCCGCACCACCCATCCCCAGGATACCACCCTGGATGACGGTCACCGTTGCAAATGCATCCGCTGCCTGGAAATCGCCGGCAGCAAGGAGGGAAACCATGCAGCCGCTGATTGAAGTAAAGAACCTGAAAAAATATTTTGCCACATCCCGGGGTGCGCTGCACGCCGTGGACGATGTGAACCTGACCATTGGCCGGGGCAAAACCATGGGCGTGGTGGGAGAATCGGGCTGCGGGAAATCCACCCTGGGCCGGACGATCATCCATCTGCTGGAAAGCACCAGCGGCAGCATCTTCTTTGACGGCCGGGATATCACCCACGTCAGCGCCGCCGAACTGAAGCAATTGCATCACGACATGCAAATCATCTTCCAGGACCCCAATTCCTCCCTGAATCCCCGTATGACCATCGAAAGCACCATTCGGGAGCCCATGGTGCTATCCCATCGGTTCAGCAAAGCGGAAACCAACGAGCGTATCAACGAGCTGATGAACCTGGTAGGCGTCGATCACCGCATGCGTCGGGCCTATCCCCACGAATTGGATGGCGGCCGCCGCCAGCGTGTTGGCATTGCCCGCGCACTGGCCATGGATCCCCGCTTCATTGTGTGCGACGAGCCGGTGTCCGCCCTGGATGTTTCCATCCAGGCGCAGATCCTGAACCTGCTGCAGGATCTGCAGGAAGCCAAGGGCTTGACCTACATGTTCATCACCCACGATATGTCGGTGGTACGGCATCTGGCGGACGATATCTGCGTCATGTATCTGGGCCAGATCGTGGAGATCTGCCCGGCCAAGCGGCTATTCCAGATCCCGCTGCATCCCTACACGAAGGTGCTCCTGTCAGCCATCCCCTCCACCGATTTGGACAATCAGCCCAAGCGCCTGGAAACCAAGGGTGAATTGGTGTCCCCCATCAACCCCAAGCCCGGCTGCCGCTTTGCCGCCCGCTGTGCTTACGCCTGCGACGCCTGCATGCAGCCCCAGAAGCTGGATGAACTCGAGCCCGGCCATTTCGTGGCCTGCTGCCGGGCGAAGGAATTGCAGTAGTTTTTTCCCGGAAAATGCCTGCTGCAAAAGAAATATGGAAAAACGAATCAGGCGCTTTGCGGAATGCTGATCGTCCGCAAAGCGCCTGGTTTTTTGTATGATCCGCATCGACTATGTGTCCTCGTGCCTCATGCACCGACAGCAGGCAGCGTCACATGGCATGCAGCCAGCAGCTTTTCATGCCGGTGCAGAGAATGAAAGAATGCTCATTCTTATAATCAATTATGAGGTTGAATCACCCCCTTCATTCCTTTATAATAGGATCGTCATATATGGCAAATGCAGAAAGAAGGTATCAGATAATGGTGGAAAAATTTTTTGACAATAAGCTGGAATCTCGACCGGGGAATGAGAATTCCGTTCCCAAATAGTCTGAGCTTAAGGAAGATTCATAAGCTCAGATGCATCCTAACGACAATTCTGGAGGATCATATGAGCTATATACGGGCAGATCGGATTCTGCCTGCAGAATTACTGGAATCTCTTCAGCAGTATGCAGCCGGAAAGACGATCTATGTTCCTGGAAACAGAAAACAAAAATGGGGAAGTGGTACTGCCGCAAAAGAGTTCTTTTGTGAACGTAACAACAGAATATATGAAGCCTTTCAAAGGGGCACTTCTGTAGAGAAACTGTCCCAGAGCTTTTACTTATCAGAAAAAAGTATCCAAAGGATTCTTCGAAATCAAAAGCGAAGCGCTAAATTGGATGATAAGTAAAAAATGAAAACCAATAACGAAAGAAAGGCTTCATAAAATGAATCATATAGAACAAGCTGCCCTTCGGATAAAGGCGCTTCAGCCTGGCATGCCCGCATGGGCAAAGCTGGAAAAGATGGCGGTTAGTACGCCGGAGGTGGAGCTTTGGAAGCTTGTAGACAGCTCCGACAAGGGTGCTTCCTATCGATTATGTAAACACATAAGATGCTTTTTTCAATGGCTGCGTCGCAAAAAACTGTAGATGTTATTATAAAAATCCCCGCAGAGGCCAACCCAATGGACTTTGCGGGGTTATGCTTTTGGCGTAAACCTTCACATGGAATGATTTGCATATTGACGGATGGGGCCCTTGAGCTTGCTTTACCATATGAATGGAGATGCTTATATGGGACACAGAAACAGAGCTAACTGATTTTCAAAAACCTGTCAGTATCTATTTGGGGTCTATATGGAATTATGTTGCCAAGGTGTGGCCACGCTTGACGCTTGAAGGAAAACAAACAGCGAAAGAAAAGTGAAGCAAATATGTTTTGCACTATCTATAATAATACGTTACATGAATCATAAAATGTAAAAACGAAAATCAACGCGGTCACAGCAGCCCTTATCTTTGAATAGGCAAAGAACATAAGCCAATATCACCGATAAATCTCTGGGCTGTTTCTGTTCAGCCAGGATAATCCTTTACATTTTTTAACTGAACCCAATCCAGAATGTCCTTCGCTGATGCCATAACAGCATTCACACGGAGCGCATCGGTCAAAATGATGTCATGATCAAATGCTAACTTTTCTCCGTCGGGGAGACAAACAATGGGCTGTTCATTCACAAACTGAACATTCATCCACCTGGCCTCCGCCGCATCATCTGCCCCACGAATAGGATAATCGCTGAATTCCACATAAGCCGTATAGGCCACGGAAACGACCCATCCTCTCGGATCACGCCCCGGTTTGCTATACACGCCCACAAGCCGCAAAGAATCGCATGCAGCCCCTGTTTCTTCCTGTAGTTCTCGAAAGGCTGTATGCGTGATCGGTTCATCCGGATTAGCAAATCCGCCAGGAAGGGCCCAGCAGCCCAGATAAGGGTGATTCGCTCGACGGATCAAAAGCACTTTCATTTGATTTCCATCGTGCGAAAACAGGGCAATATCAGCCGTTAACGCGGGCCTCGGATAATTTTTCCCTTTGTAGGCTGCAATGGCTTCCTCTTCCGTCCGCCCTTTTGAATCCCGCTTTTCCTGCATGTATACCTCTCAAAAACAGAAGCTGCCGCCCCATATCGTGGAACGGCAGCTTGTATTGCGTCAGAAATCCACTTCCGTGTCGTAGTAGCAGCACTTGAGCAGCTTTTCCATTTCCTCCTGGCTGGGCTGCCGGGGATTGGAGCCAGTGCATGCATCCCCGATGGCATTCTTGGCGATTTCGGGCAGCCGCTCCAGGAACACCTTCTCCGGCACAAAGCCGCTTTCCGTGGGATAGCTGTCCGCGCCGTAATGCTGAATGCAGTGCGGGATATTCAGATCATCGTTCATTTTGCGCAGATAGGCGATCAGCGCGGCAACCTTCTCATCATTGCTGGCATTCTTGTCAGCGATACCCATGTAATCCACGATCACGCCATAGCGCTGTTTCGCGGTCTCATCCTTGGCGTTAAAGGCGATGACCTTCGGTAGGTACATGGCGTTAGCGGCGCCGTGGATGATGTGCGCACCGTAGTCCGCAAAGGCCGCGCCCGTCTTGTGCGCCATGGAGTGAACGATCCCCAGCAGCGCGTTGGAAAACGCCATGCCAGCCAGGCACTGGGCGTTGTGCATCCGATCCCTGGCATCCATATCACCGTTATAGGATTTCACCAGATCGTTCATGATCATTTCGATGGCGTGGATCGCCAGGGGATCAGTGTAATCGCAGTTGGCAGTAGAAACATAGGCTTCCACAGCGTGGGTCATGGCGTCCATGCCGGTGTGAGCAACCAGTTTCTTGGGCATGGTCTCGGCCAGTTCGGGGTCAACGATGGCCACGTCGGGCGTGATTTCAAAGTCGGCGATGGGATACTTGATGCCCTTGCTGTAATCGGTGATAATGGAAAAAGCGGTAACTTCCGTGGCGGTGCCGCTGGTGGAGGAAACGGCGCAGAAATGCGCCTTCTTGCGCAGTTCCGGAATACCAAACACCTTGCACATGTCCTCAAAGGTGCATTCCGGATATTCATATTTGATCCACATGGCTTTGGCTGCATCAATGGGGCTGCCGCCGCCGATGGCCACGATCCAGTCCGGTTCAAAATCCAACATAGCGTCCGCGCCGCGCATGACGGTTTCCACGGAGGGATCGGGCTCGATGCCGTCAAAAATCTTCACTTCCATGCCCGCTTCTTTGAGATAGGCTTCCGCCCGATCCAGGAAACCAAACTTTTTCATGCTGCCGCCGCCCACGCAGATCATGGCCTTTTTGCCCTTAAAAGTTTTCAGCGCCTCCAACGCGCCTTTTCCATGATACAGATCCCTGGGAAGAGTAAACCGTGCCATACTTGTGACCTCCTATATATATATTAATCATGTTGGTTTCTTCAAACCGACAACAGTATATCGATATTTGTATATAAAATGAATTACCAAAATAGCATATCAACTATATCACAACATATCAGAAGGACCGTTTTTTCAAGTGTTTTATATGAAGTGATATAGCGGTAATACAAAACTAATCATTCTTTCTTTATCGATTTTCTTTTATAATACCGAAGGTGAAAGCGGAAGATTGCATATTTTCCGAACAAGCTCAAATCACTAATAGTGCATCAGCGATAAAAGGAGGATGCGGAAAATGAAGAACTATTTCGATCTCAAGGGACAGGTTGCGATCGTGACGGGCTGCTCCACTGGTCTGGGTGTGCAGATGGCCAAAGCGCTGGCAAATCAAGGCGCAAACATCGTGGTGGTTGCCCGTCGCCAGAACATGATCGATGAAGTAGCCAAGCAGATCGCCGATGAATTCAAGGTAGAAACCCTGGCCATTCGCTGCGACATCACTGATACCGATGCCGTGAACGCCATGGTTGATCAGGTGATGGCCAGTTTTGGCCGCGTAGATATCCTGATCAACAATGCTGGTACCGGCGCTGTGGCTCCCGCCGAGGATATCACCGATGATCAGTTCCAGAATGAAATGAACATCGACCTGTTCGGCTCCTTCCGCGTGGCTCGCGCCGTGGCAAAGAAGGCCATGATCCATGCCAAGTATGGGCGTATTATCAACATAGCCTCCATGTACGGCCTGGTCGGCAACAAGATCGCCGGTTCTGCGCCGTATCATGCTGCCAAAGGCGGTGTAGTCAACATGACCCGCGCGCTGGCCGCTGAATGGGGAAAATACAACATTACTGTCAATTCCATCTGCCCCGGTTATTTCTACACCGATCTTACCCGTGACACACTGAACAGCGACTTCTTCCAGGCTAACGCAAAAACCATGATCCCCGAAGAACGCTACGGCGAAGAAGGCGAATTGGACACCGCTGCCATTTTCCTGGCTTCCCCTGCTTCCAGTTATGTTACGGGCGTGAACCTGGCCGTAGACGGCGGCTATACAGCCATGTGATTCAAGCACACTGATTCGCCAGTCCGCCATGCGGACAGACATACGTTCAAAGGCGGCTCTTGAGAATCAAGGGCCGCCTTTTATCAGAATGGAGTGAAGATATGATGTATAAAATCGTCAGAAAGCGGGTGTTGAACCCCACTGTGACGCAAATCGAGGTGGATGCTCCGCTGGTTGCCCGTAAGGCAAAGCCGGGCCAATTCATCATCCTGCGCGTGGATGAGGAAGGTGAGCGCATCCCATTGACCGTGGCAGGCACGAATCCCGAAGAAGGCACGGTGAAGATTATCTTCCAGGTGGTAGGCGCAACCACAGAAATTCTCAATCATAAAGAGGCGGGCGATTTCATCCAGGACTTTGCCGGACCTTTGGGTGTGGCTACCCATACCGAAGGCATTAAAAATGTCTGCGTTGTAGGCGGCGGTGCGGGTTGCGCCATCGCCATGCCGGTGGCGGAGGAATTTCATCGTCTCGGCGCGAAAGTCACCAGCATTATCGGCTTTCGGAACAAGGATTTGCTGATTCTGGAGGATGAGTTCAAGGATTGTTCCGACAAATTGATCGTAATGACCGACGATGGCTCTTATGGACGTCATGGCAATGTGACCGTGCCGCTGAAGGAAATGCTGGAAGCGGGCGAGCAATTTGATATGATCATCACCATCGGCCCCCTGATCATGATGAAATTTGTGGTCGCTGCCGCTAAGCCCTTCGGCGTGCCTGTCACTGCCAGCATGAACCCTATCATGATCGACGGTACCGGTATGTGCGGCGGCTGCCGGATCACGCTGATCCAGGATGGCAAGCGCGTCACCAAGTTTGCCTGCGTGGACGGCCCTGATTTCAATGGCTATGAGATCGATTTTGACGAAGCCATGAGCCGTGGCCGCATGTACGCGGAATACGAGCGTCACGCTTACGAAGAAGCCTGCAATCTGTTCAAAGGCGCGTAAGGAGGAAAAATACGATGGCTGTCAATCCGAAGAAACATGAAATGCCTACCCAGGCGCCCGAAGTACGCGCGCACAATTTCCAGGAAGTGGCCCTGGGCTATCCGGTGGAGATTGCCGTGGAGGAAGCCAAGCGGTGCCTGAATTGCAAAAACAAGCCCTGCGTGAACGGCTGCCCTGTGAACATCAATATTCCCGATTTTATCACCCAAATCAAGCAGAGCAATTTTGAGGAAGCGTACAGGATCATCAATCAGTCCTCTTCCTTGCCCGCCGTCTGCGGCCGGGTGTGCCCCCAGGAGACCCAGTGCGAAAGCCAATGCACGCTGCACGTTCGTGCCAAAATGGATCCCGTGGGCATCGGCCGTTTGGAGCGGTTCGTGG
>JAFUXH010000079.1 GCA_017470945.1 Clostridia bacterium
GACGAGGCTCGGACTCGCGACCTCCACCTTGGCAAGGTGGCGCTCTACCAACTGAGCTACTACCGCATCCTAAGAGATGCCTTGGGGCGGAATCGAACCACCGACACTGTGATTTTCAGTCACATGCTCTACCGACTGAGCTACCAAGGCAAATATGGCGACCCGGAAGGGGCTCGAACCCTCGACCTCCAGCGTGACAGGCTGGCATTCTAAACCGACTGAACTACCGGGCCATATGATTGGTGGGAACAACAGGGCTCGAACCTGTGACCCTTTGCTTGTAAGGCAAATGCTCTCCCAGCTGAGCTATGCTCCCCCGCCATGCCGTATCAACGGCACGCAATATATAATACCCCCTGCGTGCCGTTTTGTCAAGGGTCAATTTCAATTTTTTTCAATTTTCCGGTTTTTCTTCGCCAATATCCGGGCCCGTTGGGGGAATGAGATAGCCCTCCGCCGCCCGCAGGCCGAACACCTGAATCTCCTTCACGGGCTTTTCGGTGATCCGCGCCAGCGCCCGGGCGTACCAGCGCAATTGCTCCGCGTACCGCCGCACAAGCTCCTCCCCGTCGGCAAAATCGGTCTTGTAATCCACCAGCACCCACTGATCGTTTTCCAGGAAGCACAGATCGATCACGCCCTGGATCAGCGTTTGCCCGTCGCCCCGCAGGTTGAAGGCCCATTCCCGGTGCGCTTCCCGGGCCGTCAGCGCCCGGCGGCCTGTGGGGGAGGAAAAAAAGCCCCGCAGCCAGGGCAGGCGCACCGCTTCCTTTTCGGCGGGGGACAATAGCCCTTTTTCCTCCAGCCGCCGCAGAGCCTGGGTCAATTTGCCTTCCCGCACCAGATCGTAATCGATCAGCCCCAGCACCCGATGGGTGATGGTGCCCCGCTGGGCGGCGGTGATCTCCTCCTCCCGCAGGAAATCGGGCTTGGCGGCTTCCTGGGGCAGGCGGCGCTTGTCCGCCGGGGATTCCCAGGCGTCCTCCGCCTGCCTGAGCCGCTTCGCGATGGCGGTGACCGACGTTTTCAGCGGCGGCTGGTCGGGCAGGGTACGGCTCAGCCGCGCATCCGTTTGCGCGTCAATTTCCCCCGCCGTCATTTCCAGGGCGTGCACCGCCGGCGCTTTCGGCGCGGTCAGCGCGTCCGCCGGCTGCAGGGCCATGCGCCACACGCTGCCATTTTTCCCGATATACTGCCCTTCGTGGAAGCCCCCCAGGCTTTCCATCACCCAATCCAGCATGCAGCCGGCGGCCCCTGCGGCGTAGGCGGTGGCGGGCCGCTGCCACAGGGCAAGGGCCCCCTCCAGCCGCTTGGGCGAACCCACCAGGATCAGCTTTTCCCGGGCCCGGGTCATGCCCACATACAGCAGGCGGGCTTCCTCCGCCCGGGCCTCCTTTTCCTCCACGCCGGACAGGGCGCTGAAAGCGGCGGTTTTTTTGGTGACCCGCTTTTCCCCGTCGATGTACTGCAGGGCCATGCCGTGCTGGGCGTGCAGCCGCAGGGGCCCTTCCCCGCCCTTGCGGAAGGGGCGGGCCATCTCCAGCAAAAATACCACCGGGAATTCCAGCCCCTTGGATTTGTGCAGCGTCAGGATGCGCACCACGTCCTCGTTTTCCCCCAACGTTTTGGCCGATTTTCCATCGTCGCTCAGCCGCAGGCGGCCGGTTTCCCGCAAAAAGGCCCCCAGGCCCTCCCGGGCGCTTTCGCCCTGGGCCCTTTCCGCCAGCAGGCGCAGATTGGCCTGGCGCAATTCACCATCCGCCATGGCGCCGGATCGCATGTACAGCCCGCTTTCCTCCAGCACCCGGTAAATCAGCTGATCCACCGTCAGGTTCATGGCCAAAAAGCGCCACTCGGCCAATTGATCCCAGGCATGGCGGGCCTTTTGGGCCAAGGCGTCCTCTTTCTCCATCGCCGCCAGGAAGGCTTCGTAAAACGCGGTGCCGGGCTTGCGATCCACCAGCCGGATGCGGGCCAATTCCTCCTCCGCAAAGCCGAAGCAGGGGCAGCGCAGCGCCGACAGAAGGGGAATATCCTGCAGCGGATTATCGATCACCCGCAGCAGGTTCATCAGATCCACCACCTCGGGCAGATCGAAAAACTGGGCGTCGGCGTCGCTGTACACCGGGATGCCCTGGGCCTGCAGGGCCCGAGCGATATGGGGGGCCCGGCCGGAGGCGTAGCGCACCAGCAGGGCGATATCCCGGAAGCGCAGGGGCCGGGTGCCGCCGCCCTCCCGAACGGTGAAAAACCGCATCAATTCCTTGATCCGGCCAGCCACGAATTCAGCTTCGTACAGATAGCCCTTTTTCAGTTCCCCGGCGCTGCCGTCCTCCTCCTCCCGGGCGGTGATCAGGTGGATCTCCACCGGCGCGCCCAGGGGCTGGCCCCCGCCGGGGCGCAGCATGGCCGCCTCGTCGTAGGCGATTTCCGTCTCTTTTTCCCGCATGGCGTGGGCGAACACCTCGTTCACCGCCAGCAGCACATTTTCATCGGAGCGGAAATTCTGCTGCAGCAGGATCTTGCGGCAGTCGGCCCGATCGTCCAAATCGTAATCCCGGTATTTGCGCAGGAACAGGGTGGGATCGGCCAGGCGGAAGCGGTAAATGCTCTGCTTCACGTCCCCCACCATGAAAAGCAGGTTCTGATTGCCCTCGTGCAGGGCGTTCAAAATGGCCTCCTGGATGCCTGATACATCCTGGTACTCGTCGACGAACAGCGCGTCAAACTGACCCGCCACCTGGGCGCGGGTATCGGGATCGGCCAGGGCCTTCAGCGTCAAATGCTCCAAATCGCCGTAATCCAGATAATTGCGGGCCTGCTTGGCGGCGAAATAGCCGTCGGCCATTTGGCGGGTCAGGCGGCACAGGGCCCGCAGGGCGGGCAGGGTGTGGCCCACGTCCGCCTCCGCCTGCTGCATATTTTCCGGCAAAAGCGCCCGGGCTTCCTTGACGCGGCTTTTCCATTCCTCCCGCAGGGCCTTGAATTCCTCCGCCGCGTCGGGGTTTTCCTCCGGCCCCGCCTTTTTGGTGCTCAGCCGGGCGAAGGACGTTTTTCCCCCCGTCAGATCGCCCTTGTCCGCCTCGGCGATCAGCTCCCGCGTGAGGGCGATATCGGCCTCCAGCGTGGGGGCGTAGCGAACGGGGCCATCCCCCCGGTTGATCAGCTTTTCCATTTCCGGCAGCACTTCGGCGGCCCCCGCCAGGCGGGAAGCACACAGATCCTGCAATATAGGCAGCCAGGCGGCGGCCCGGGCCCGATCATCGGCGCACATGCTTTCCGCCCAGCCCCAGGGATCGGCCCGGGAAATCAGGAACGGATACAGCGCCTCCATCATGTCCACGATCTGCTGATCCTCAAACTGGGAAAACAGGGCCCGCTGGTCCTCGTCCGGATCGGCGTAGGCGTTTTCCAGGGCCTGGTCCAGGGCCTGACGGCGCAGGGCGTTCAATTTTTCCTCGTCGGCGATGCGGGCCATGGGATCGACCCCCGCCGCCTCAAAATGCTCCCGCAGCACCCGGGCGCAGAACACGTGCAGCGTGCAGATGGCCGCCCGGTTCAGCCGCAGGGCCTGGCGGCGCAGGTGGGCGTTTTGACGCCCCTCCTCCTCCAGGCGGCGGCCGATACGCTCCCGCATCTCGCCGGCGGCGGCCCGGGTAAAGGTGACGATCAGCATCCGATCCACCCTGCCGCCCTCCCGCAGCAGCGACAGCACCCTTTCCACCAGCACCGCCGTTTTGCCCGATCCTGCCGCGGCGCTGACCAGCACACTGTCGTTGCGCGCGTCGATGGCCGCCTGCTGGCCCGCCGTCCACTGCATGTCCTCGCCCCCGTTTCGCCTGGATTGTACGCTTATTTTACCCCATGGCGCGCCGCTTGGCAAGGCCGCCCGGCCCCTTGCTTGCCAAATATTGAAAAAAGTGGTATAGTAGGTTGCGTTTCCTGCTCAAGCACAATGATTTTTCAAAAAGTGGAGAATTCCATGCGGATTTTGACGATTTTTCCCGAAAAAGTAGCGCACCGTTCCCATAAACATGGCAAAAAAGAGGAGTTTTCACTCCTGCGTCGAATATTTTCAAGGAAAAGTCCACTGATGAAAAGGGGAGGCAAGGATGGCATCGAATCTGGACATTGGCATTGATCTGGGCACAGCCAGCGTCGTGATCTATGGGAAAGGCAAGGGCGTGGTGCTCAACGAGCCCGCGGTGGTGGCCTATACCCGGGAAGCGCGCAACGTGATCGCCTTCGGCGAAGAGGCCCACCGCATGATCGGCCGCACCCCCAGCAGCATCGTCGCCATGCGCCCTTTGCAGACCGGTATGGTACCTGACCTGGAGCTGGCTATCGCCCTGCTGCGCTACGTGGTGAAAAAAGCGGTGCCCAAGCGGCTCATCGGCGGCCCCCGGGTGCTGATCAGCGTGCCCGCAGGCGTCAATGAAATGGAGCGCCACAGCCTGATGAGCAGCCTGTTCGAGGCCGGCGCCCGCCGCACCCAAATGATCGAGCGGCCCATCGCCGCCGCCCTGGGCGCGGGATTGCCCATCAGCGAAGCCTACGGCCAAATGATCTGCGATATCGGCGGGGGCGTGACGGAAATCGCCGTCATTTCCCAGGGCCGGCTGATCGTGCGGGAAACCATCAAAATCGCTGGCGACGCCTTTGACGACGCCATCATCCGCTACCTGAGAAGAAAGCACAACCTGCTCATCGGCGAACTGACCGCCGAGGATCTGAAAATCAACATCGGCTCCGTTTTGCCCCGCAGCGAGCAATTCTATATGGAAGTGACGGGGCGCAACCTGATTTCCAACCTGCCCAAGGTGATGCGCATCACCAGCGATGAAATCACCGAAGCCCTGGACGAGCCCCTGCAGCAGCTGCTGGAAGCCATTCACGACGTGCTGGAGCACACCCCCGCCGAGCTGGTGGCCGACATCGTGGAATCCGGCATCACGCTCAGCGGCGGCGGCGCACTGCTTGGCGGGCTGAGCGACGCGGTGTCGAAATCCCTGATGATGCCCTGCGCCCTGGCGGAAAACGCCCAGGAGTGCGTGGCCATCGGCTGCGGCCTGACCCTGGAAAACTGGAGCGAGTACAGCCGATTCCTGAGCGACCGGCGGAAACGGAATTAATACTAAGTCAAACCTAAAATTCTTCCGTCTTCGGTCGTCCTTTCCGTTCTGGCTGTGCTTCCCTCCGGTCAACGTAGCGCTGACCCGCAACCTCAATCGTCGCAAGTCCGCACAGCGGACATTGCTCGTTTCGGTTGAACTCACCTCAGACAGAACATCCGCCACAGGCGGCTGTCTGAGGTTCGTCCCTCCGTTCAGCTTAACCAGAACGAAAAATCCATCCCGAATCCTGGAATTATTTTAGATTTGACTTAGTATAAATCATCCCGGTACGGATGAACCGTTCCCTATATCTGCTCATCTTATGATTGACCATAAAACAACGCGGGTGCACCATTTCGGTGCACCCGTTCTTGTTTTCTCAAGTATTCGCCTGGTTCAGGCTCAGCCCCGCCCGGGTCATGGCCGTTACCAGGATGGGGATCAGGATCAATTGCAGCGCGATGCCGGGCAGGGCGTTGGTGACCGCCCCGGCCAGGAAAAGCGACCAGGTGAAATCGGTGTGGGCCAAGCCGGAGATCAACAGGTGCGTCAGCCCCCAGGCCACGCGCCCCGCCACCATGGCGAGGATCAGCGCCCCATAGATCATGCCTTTTTTCCGGGGCAGCACCCGGATCAACCACCCGGACGCCGCGCCATAGACCCCCAATTCAAAGGCCATCGCCACGGCGGAGGGAAACAGCGCCGGCATGCCGAACAGCACCGACCGCAGCAGCGGGGCGATGAACCCCACCGCCAGCCCCCAGGGCCAGCCGCACATAAAGCCGCACAGCAGGGCCGGGATGTGCATGGGGCACAACATGGAGCCAATTTCCGGCACCTGCCCGGTGATGAAGGGCAGCACCAGCGCAATAGCAAGATACAGGGCGGCATAGGTGAGCCGCCGCACCCGGGCAGCGTTCATAAAAAAGCTCCTTTCGCTTGGCGTTTCATTCCGTGTAAAAATACGTTCCCTGGGGGGCGTACCCGGTGGCCTCCCCCATCAGGGCGGCCAGCGCCTCGGCGGGATCGACGTCCTCAAACAGGGTAGGCGCGGCGATCTTGGCAATATACAGCGCCGCGGCGGTTTGCAGATACGGGGTACTCAGCGCTTCCTGCGACAGAAGCAGCACCCGCCCGGCCTTAACCGCGTCCACGCCCTGCCAGCCGGGCCTGCTCAGCAGCGCCTGATACGCCGCGCGGGCGGGGGCCAGGGCCTCCACCCCGCCGCCCAGCACCGCCGGATCGACCGCCTTCACGATCACGCCGGGGTTCTTCCGGGCCACCCAGCCGTCGTCCACGCGCAAATTTTCCTCCAGCAGCCGGGCGGATACGTCGTAGGCCCCGGCCTGGGTGATCAATTGGTGCTCCGGGGATTTTTTATACACCGTCACGTGATCCTGGGCCGTTTCCCAGTACACATACTGCCGTTTGCATTCCATCAGGCCGCCCAGCCGATCCTGCAAAAGCACCTGATAATACGTCAGGGCCGTTTCCGCCATGGCGGCGCTTTCCGATACGCCCAGCCGCTCAGCCTCCTGGGCGGCAACGGTCAACCGGGCAGCTCGCTCAGCCTCTTCCCGGAGCTTTGACACCGGGTCGGCATCCCCTTCGTTCGCGTCCTGATCCGCGCCGTCGCCCGAACCCGGGCCATGCAGCGTTCCCTCCGCCCCGGGCAGGATCTCCGCCTCGGCGGCTTCGTCGTATTCCTTCCGGTCGGCGTCGGGGTTTTCCCGGGTTTTGTCGCCTTCGTCCCCTTCCGGAAGCGGCTGGGCATCCGCATCCAGCGCGCCGCCCGCTTGCCCGCCGCCCGGGCCGCCGTTCCCTGACGCCTGGGCCGCCTGCTCCCCAGCCGGGCCCTTGCCCGTCACCCGGGCCCGGCAGCCCGTCAGGCACAGCATAAGCGCCGCAAGGCACAGCCAAAGGATGATCCGTTTCATGGCCGCTCCCTTCATTCGTGCAGGCAGTCGCGATATTTCAGCCGCATCCGCTGCCGCCAGCCCACTTCGTCGTATAACAATCGTTCTGTTTCCCGCAGCAGGGCCCGCATTTGCTCCCGCTGCTCCTCCGTCAGGGGATGGGCGCTGTAGGCGGCTTCCTGCCACAGCAGGGCCCCCTGCCGATACTGCCCGGCGTAGGCCGGGGACAGCCGCTGATCGAGCGCTTCCGCCCAGGTGAGATAGGGCAAATTGCCCCCGCCCAGGCCGCACGCCTCCAAATACGCCGCCACCTGGCGGAACATGGCGCTCACCGCCCGGCCGATATCCGGCCCGTCAAACGTTGTCCTTGCCTCCTGCGCCTTTTTTCTGCGCCGGTTCAGCACCGCGAAGGGCACGAAGGGCAGCACCAGCACCGCCACCGTCAGCAGCATCAGCGCCGCAATTTTCAGGTAATCGATCCACCGGGGCCGGGAAATCTGGGCCTCCTCCTCCGTTTGCAAACGGTAGACGGAGGAAGCATCCGCCGCTCGCTCCCCCTCGGCCAACGAGCGGGGGTTCACCCGCCGGGTTTCTGTGATCCCCTGGGCTTCCCGCGCATCGCCGCCGGTCGCAGCCCCGACGGCCTGGCTCAGATAATCCCGCACGCGCTCGGAGGCGGCCTCCGTCGGCGCGTCGACCCCCGGCCACAGCACCGCCGTCAGCAGCGCCGCCGCCCCGATCAAAAGCAGCAGCGCCGCCGCGGAACGCGGGGCCAGCCTGTTTTTCAGCATCCGCAGGGCAAGGCACGCAAACAGCAGCACATTCAGCGCTCCCGGCAGGGCGACGCCCCAATACATTTGCCCGCCTGCCAAAATCAGCGCCGTCAGCAGCGCGGGCACAGGCCCCCGGGCGGCCGCCGTCAGGCCGCACCAGGCCAACGCCGCCGCCGTCAGCAGGGCGATGGCGAAAGCGGTATCCTGATCCGCCGGGACGGGAAAAGCATCGTACACATAGGCGTTGCTTTGCTCGCTGAGGGCAAACAGCCGATTGCACAGGGCCATCGCGCCCAGCCGCGCCGCAGGGATCAAGAACAGGGCCAATACAGACGCGCACAGCACGCCAAAGCAGGCGGCGAATCCCCTGCGGCGGGCCCGACCATTCATAGGGCGCTGCGCGTTAACCACATTCAGCCTCTCCTTACAACATCACGATCTTGGCGCCGGCGGCGATCCACCGGCCCTCCGGGCTTTCCGGCGCGTCAAAGCCCTCGCCGGCGGGCCCGAAACAGAGGGTTTGCCCCGGCGGCGGCACGTCCCCGGCATAGGCGGCAGGCAGCGCCCTGCGATGCAGCAGCGCGTCCCGCATCCGGAAAAAATCCTCCGCGCACGTCACGGCCATGCCGTCCTCCTCCATCTCCCGGCGCATGACCTCATGGGGCCTTTCGATTTGCGTCAGCGCCCAGGATACCGACAGCAACGTTTCCGCCGCCCCGGCAATGGCATCCGGGGAAAAGGCCCCCGGCGGCGCGTCCAGCACCAGCCAGATCACCTCCGCCGCGGGGCGATCGCTTTCCCGCAGCAGCAGTCGATTCATCTTGGCCGACAGCTTCCAGTGCATCCGCTGCACCGAGTCCCCCGACAGATAGGGCCGCACGCCGCCGCTGCCCTGGCCTTCCGTGCCGCGCCGCGGGGCGGGGATATCCCATGCCCCGTCGTCCGCCCCGCCGCTCTCCCCCGTCAGGATCGTTACGGGGAACAGAAGGGGCGCCACTGTGATCAGCCGCCGGGGGCCCTCCACTGGGACGCGCCACAGCCCCGCAAAATCCTGCACGGCCCCCGCCGTCACTTCCACGGTCAGGCCGCCGCAGCGGGCCGTATCCACCCGGAAGCGGGCGGGCCGTGCCCCCGGCAGGAGCAGGGGATATTCCGTTATCTCCCCCGTCAGCGCGTTGCGGCACCGCGCCAGGCCCGATACCGCGCACAGCAGCAGCCACCGGGGGCCGGAAGCCCGGCAAACGAACATGGCTTCCTCCCCCACAAGGACGCTTTCCGGCCCATCCAGGGTCAGCGTCAGCCGCCGGGCGCTCAGCAGCGCGCAGCCCAGGGAAAACAGGGGCAGGACCAGGGAGGCGAGGAACACCGCCTTGGTGCCGGTATTGTTTTCAAAAAAAGCGAGCAGGGCCGTCAGCACCAGCCAGCCCGCCCAGATCGCGCGGCGCTTGTTCATCATTCCATCACGCCCGGCGATCCGCCGTTTCCACGGTGGACAGCAATTCATCCAGCACCTGCCGCGGCAAAACGCCGGCCAGTTGGGCCTGACGGTTCAGCAGCACCCGGTGAGCGCACACGTCGTGGAAAACGGCCTGCACGTCGCCGCAGGTCACGTAATCCCGCCCCTGCAGCCAAGCCCGGGCCTTCGCCGCCCGATCCAAATACAAAGCGCCCCGGGGGCTGATCCCCACCTGCACCATGGGGTGCGCGCGGGAAGCCAGGGTCAATCGGGTGATATAATCCAGGATGCTGTCCTTCGCCAGCACCGCCCGGACTTCGGCCTGCATCCCCAGTAATTGATCGGCGTTCAATACCTGCCGCACCTGGGTCAAGGGGTCGGCCGCCTGCCGGGCGCGCAGCAGATCCATCTGGGCCTGATAATCGGGATAGCCGATGGACAGGCGCATCAGGAACCGATCCACCTGGGCGAAGGGCAGCGGCTGGGTGCCCGCCGCGCCCACGCTGTTCTGGGTGGCGATGACCAGGAAGGGCCGGGGCAGGGGGTGGGTTTGCCCATCCACGGTGATCTGCCTTTCCTCCATGGCCTCCAGCAGGGCGGATTGGGTTTTGCTGCTGGCCCGGTTGATTTCATCCCCCAGCACCAGGCTGGCCCGGGTAATGGCCCCGGGCTGATAGGCAAAGCGCCCCGATGCTTTGTCGTACATGGAAAAGCCCACAATATCGGAGGGCAGCACGTCGGGGGTGAATTGAATGCGGCAAAAGGGCAAGTCCATCGCCCGGCTCAGCGCCACGGCCAGGGTGGTTTTGCCCACACCCGGCGCGTCGTCCAGCAGGATATGCCCCTCCGCCGCCACGGCCAGCAGGATCTTTTCAATGACCTCCCGCTTCCCGGCGATCGCCTTTTCCATTTCCTTGGCTACGCTTTCCATTGCCTGATTCATGGGAAAACTCTCTCTCCTCCGTCACGGTGAAAAAACGAAGGAAGCCGCCGCGCCGCAAACACCTTCTGCTTTCGCGCTTGAGGAGCGGCGGCCCCTTCCGTTGGCTGGTTTATTCCGCGGTGTTTACCGTCACGCGGCCCTGGGGGGCGGCGTAAGCGCCGTCGATCACGTTGTTCAGGGCGTTGGCGATATACAGCCAGATCACATCCCGCACGCCGGCGGTGGTGATGACGCTCTTTTCGTTGTCCTCCACGGCGGCCTTGAATACGTAGGACGCATCCATGCCGTTGAAATTGGCGTTGTTGGTGATCACGGCGTACAGGGCGTAGCGATCAAAGGGCAGGCCGTTGACCTCCTCGATGGTGACGCGGCCCAGGGTCTTCGCCTTGAACCAATGATCGCCGTAGGCTTCGCCCGCATCGTACGCCTTCGTGGTATCCACCGTGTAGCGAAGGCCGGCGGCCTGCATGAAGGCGGCGCAGGCGGAAGCGGTTTCCTCGCTGTAGGGCAGGGCCTGGCTGGCGGCTTCCAGCGCCTCCAGCAGCTTTTCACCGGACATATACACCACCGCCACCTTGTTGGGGTAGGGCAGCACCTGCGCCAATTGCTCCGCGCCGAATTTTCCTTCTCCGATATCGGCGCGCAGGTTGCCGCCGTTCCACAGGGCCACAATGTGATCCGCGTCCACATCATCGATAGCGGTGATGCCCGCCGCCACGTCGTCCTCCTCAAAATAACCGTTGATTTCGCCGGATACGGCGAACCAGCGCAGGGCGTCGGCCCACAAATCGCCCAGGTTGGTTTCGCCCTTGCGGGCGGCGTGATCGGCCCCCAGCAGGGTCACGGCGGCGTAGGCCTCCTGCGTTTCATCCAATTCGATTTCGTTGCCGTGGGCATCCACAAACGTGGCGGCGGAGGCGCCGCCCGCAATGCCGCACAGCAGGCAGAGGATCATCAGCCAGCCGGTCAGTTTTTTCCAGGTATGCATGCTTCTTCATCCTTTCTGTCGGTCATCATCATAGAAAAAAAGTGCCGCGGCCCCCTTCTGGCGGCTGCCGGCACCTTCATGATACCGATTGCGTGGATCCGTTTCATTTCATTCCCTTGACCAACTTCGGTTGGCTTTCCGCCGGCTTGACCGGCTGAAAAATTTTACCATATATATTTCCCTGTGTCAAGGATCGTCCTTCCTCCGCGGGGCGTTTGCCGCTTCCGCCAGCCAGGCGCGCACCTGCTTTTCCTGCTCGGCGCTCAGCAGCAGCGTCTGCCCATCCACCGTCACACGCACGCCGGGCTTGGGGGCGGCGTGGCCCCGGCAGCCCTGGGCGCAGAACGCCCGGGACAATTGGCCGTCCGGTCCCCGCAGGGCGGCGTCCATGCCCGTCAGGTCCTCCGTATCCGCCACGCGCTCCGCCAGCAGATCGGCCAGGCGGGCGATATCCCGCTGGGGATGCAGCGCCGGCAGGCCGGAAAACTCCGTTCGGTCATTGGCGATCAGCCCGGACACGGCCACGGTTCTGTCATTCAGCCGTTCCATGGCGTCCTGCTCCCCGCAGGCGGCCACGATGCGAGCGGCGGGCAGATCGTAATTCCCTTCCCACAGCACCCAGTCGCAGTCCCGATAAGGGGCCAGGATCTGGGAAGGAAGCAACGGTCGGGGGTAAAGCACCGCCGTTTCCGCCTCCGCCTGCACGGTGACGGCCCAGGCCCCGGCCCGGGTGTGGCGATCGGTGTTGGTGCCGGGCTTATCCATATGAAACGTGGGGCAAAACACCGTTTTCACCGTGCCCGCCCGCAGGCCGCGGCGCTGCCATTCCTGCAGCAACGCCTCCACAACGGTGGTTTTTCCCGATCCGCGAATGCCCACGATGGCGACGATTTTCATGCTGTTTCCCTCTCTGTATCCAATTCAATATCGATCCATGGATGGCATTTGCTCCCGGATCAGGGCCACGATCTCATCGTCGATGGCCGCCCGGTTGCTTTCATCCACCGTCAGCACCCGCACGGCGGGATGCCGCTTGATAAAGGCGTGCCATTCCTGATCCTTGCGCAGCACCCCCAGCACCGGCACATGGCCATCCAGGCAGGCCAGGATCTCCCGCTGAAACAGCATGGCGTTTTTTTCCAGGTGGCCGCACTCATCCATCAGGATCAGCCCCTCCGGGTGGCCGCGCGCCTCCCGCAGCAATTGAACGCCCCAGGTATCAAACCGCTCGGTGAGGGGGCGCATTTTTCCCTCCCGCAATTCCGCCACGGCGCATTCCGGCCGCAGGTCGTCCGGGCGGCTCGGCGATACCATGTACAGGGACGAGCTTCCCCGCTCCTTCGTCAAAAACCGGGTGCGAAAACCGTAGCAGGGCAGGCCCAGCCTTTCCACCGCCCGGCTGAGGGCGCGGCTTTTGCCGATCTGCCTTTCCCCGGTCAAAAAAACGTGCATGCTTTCATCCTTCTTATTTGCCGATTCCTTCTGATTATATGCCATGGGAGCGAAAAAGTAAAGGCTTTGCCAGGGAAAGAAATTGCTTCCCATCGCCCCTTGCAATCCGGGCAAAGATGCACTATAATAAGCAGGAAAAAGGAGGGGCCTTCGGTTGTTTAATATCGGGTTTGCGGAATTGCTGCTGGTGCTGGTGATCGCTTATGTGATCGTGGGCCCCAAGGATCTGCCCAAGGTGGCCCGGTGGCTGGGGCGGATGGTGAAGCGCATGCGCCGGCTGATCCAGGAGGTCAAGGAAGAGATCGGCTGGAACGAAATGATGAGCGAAACGGAGGATATCCGCAAGGATATCGACCAGACTCTCAAGGAAGCCGACGTGACCCAAGATATCCGGGAAGCGACGAAGGAACTGAACAAAAATATCGGCGAGGCGAAACGGGAAACCTTCAAGGATCCCACATCCAAATGATCCCGCGCCTTACCATCTTAGAGGGAGGAAATACATATGCGGCTGGGAACTACGGAAATCATCCTGATCATTGTATTGGCGCTGGTGCTGTTCGGCGGCGGCAAGCTGGCGGGCGTGGGCAAAGCGCTGGGCAAGAGCATCAAGGATTTTAAAAACGAAGTGAAGGAAGACGGCGACGAAAAGAAGGATCAGCCCGATCAGGAGCAGAAGGGCTGAGGAAAATAGCATGCAGCAAACCCCTGATACGGAAAGCCACGCATCGCTCAGCCCCCAGGAAAAGCGGTCGTCCCTGCTGTCCCACCTGCTGGCGCTGCGGAAGGTAGTGATCATCTCCGCCGCGGCGGTGGTGATCGCTTTTGCGCTGGTTTTCTATTTTTTCATCGATCAATTGATGGCGTGGATCATCGGGCCCATCCAGGCCCGGGGCATCGAAATCATCTACACCGCCATGTCCGAGGCACTGGTGACCAAATTCAAGGTGGCCCTCATCGCCGCCGTGATCATCGCCAGCCCCGTGATCATCTGGCAGGTGTGGGGGTTCATCAAGCCCGCCCTCTACCCCAAGGAAAAGCAGCGGTTCCGATTGCTGTTTGTGATCGCGCTGCTTTTGTTCCTGCTGGGCGTCACCTTCTGTTATTTCGCGGTATACACCCTGGCGGTGGATTTTTTCCTCATCCAGGGGGACGGCCTGGCCACGCCCATGCTGTCCATCGACAAGTACGTCAATTTCCTCTTTGGGTTCATCGTGCCCTTCGGGGTGGCGTTCCAATTGCCGGTATTCCTGTATCTGACCACCCGGGTGGGCTGGACCGATCACCGCATGCTGGCCGCCAAGCGCAAATACGTGATCCTGGGCATCTTCGTGCTGGCCGCCGTGCTGACGCCGCCGGACGTGGTATCCCAGGTGGCGCTGGGGGTGCCGCTGTGCGTGCTGTATGAGGTCAGCATCCTGGTGGCCCGGCTGACCAAGCCCCGGGCGCGGGAATGACGCGCGATATCCCATCGCCGATCGCCTTGTCTCCCATTGACTTTTTGATCCGCCGTCCTTCGCTGGAATGGCGGATTTTTCATGGGTTTCGGCGGTTAGAATATACTAACTGGTAAAAATCATGCCCACAAATCACATTTTTTGTGGCAAAACCCCTTTTCAATTGAAGAAATTTATGATACAATCGATGCAAGACCAAACAGTGCTCCGAGCTTGGGATGACCCCCGCGGCCGCCCAAGCCGATGAGTGCCGTCGGCGACGGCGGCGCTTGCCTATTGCGAAGGAGCCCCCTGGTGGCTGCAAATGGGTATGCAGGCTTGTATGCCGTTATTTTGCTGCGCATCGGGCGGGTTCCTGTTTGTTTGCAGGGCTAATAAAAAGCGCCCGAAGAATCATCCATTGCAAGGGAGGAGTTCCATCATGACTGAAACAAAGGATCGCAAGAGCTTCCTCGACAAGGACTATACCCGTCGCCAATTCCTGAAACTGAGCGGGAAAAGCCTGGCGGGTCTGGCCATTTCCACCTCCATGCTCAGCGTGCTGGGGGTGACCGAGAAAGCCGTGGCGGAGGACAAGGTGCGCGTGTGGGCGTTCCCCCAGGGCCTGCTGGTGGTGGATATGGACCGCTGCGTGGGCTGCCAGCGCTGCGAGATCAACTGTACCCTGACCAACGACGGCTGCTGCTCCAGCTACATTTCCCGCGTCAAGGTGACGCGCAACCTGTATTCCAGCCGCAACGGCCAGGGCCTGTATACCGAGGATAACTGGACCTACTTCCCCGATACCTGCCGTCAGTGCGAAAAGCCCTACTGCGGCGAAGCCTGCCCCATGCAGGCCATCTACGCCGACGAACTGGGCATCCGTCGGGTAGATACCGATAAATGCGTGGGCTGCGGCGCCTGCGCCCAGGCCTGCCCCTGGCATATGCCCACCGTGAACCCCGTGACGCACAAATCCTCCAAGTGCATTATGTGCGGCGCCTGCGCCGAGGGCTGCCCCTCCGGCGCCCTGTCCATCGTGCCCTGGGAGCGCATCGTGTCCGTTTCCCAGAAGCTTTGATGCTTCCCTGCGTTTCAATCATCGGATGATAAGAGGAGGAATATCAATATGTCTGTGAAAAATGGCATCAACGGCTGGGCGGGTACGATCCTCCGTGTGAACCTGACCACCGGCGCGATTACCAAGGAAGATACGCTGCCCAAGTATAAGCCCTTTATCGGCGGCATGGGCATCGGCTATAAGGTGATCTGGGACGAAGTGCCCATGAACGCCGACC